>DASPWY010000166.1:0-60157 GCA_035637575.1 Bathyarchaeia archaeon | reverse complement strand
ATTTCCATTGGGCCGATCTCGTCTACGATAACCAAATCTGTAGGTCCTTTCATTGAACGTTCCAAGGCAGCGACCCCAATCTTCTCTAGATCTTCAGAAACTACGACGTAAGATCCGATTCTCGGCCCTGGCGCGAGATCTTTCTTGGCTAGCCATCCTTCCTGGCCAGATGAGAGGTCGGTTATCATGAAGCCCGTTCTTGCATTTCCCTCGCGGACCTCGCGCGTCGTCATTCCTTCAATCTTCAAACCACTCGCTGAATAGTGCTCGAAGATCCGATTGACGATTGTTGTCTTGCCAACTCCAGGCCGGCCGGTCAGTAATATGACCCTCACCCAGTCGGCCCCATGCGCGATTGATGCCATCGAGCCTTGAACCCAAGTCCAAGGAAGTATATTTCGGAGGCTTCCGGTCTGCTGGCCTTCGGCTTCAACAGTCGGCTCATCTCGAAGTACATTGCTGCGTCGTCTTGGAGCTTTTTCCGTTCGGGGCCCTCAAAGAGCTTGATGAGCACGTTTCCATGATGATCCAAGACCTTCTCAGCGATCTCCAAAGCCCTTCGAGCAAGGTCCACTTGTCTTGCATGGTCTACGTCCCAAGCCCCAATGATAGAGGGGGCTAGGTCCGAGAGAACGGTGTTCGCTGGTCCACCCAGCTCGGCGATGATACGATCGGGCACATCTTCGGCATAGACATCCATCTTCAGGAGCTTGACATTTGGTGAATGCAGGGGTTGAATCTCTTTAATGTCAATGCCCAGAACGAGCCCTTCGTGCCCAACTGTTTCTCGTGCGACCTGTAGCCATCCTCCGGGCTGGGCTCCGAGGTCTACAACCTTCTGACCAGGTTTTACAATGCCGTAGGTCCTGATGGTCTGCTGGAGCTTGTAGGCAGATCTGCTTCGGTAGCCTCGAATCCGTGCGAGCCGGTAGTACTGGTCCTTCCTTCTCTTGGCCAGCCAGGTTCCTGTCATGACATGGTGCGGCTTCTAGCTAACACGTGAACCGTCAGGAACATCTCTTTCTATACTCAGCAGAGCTAGCTTGTCACCTTCCGCGGCTGCCAGAAGCATTCCTTCTGACTTTTGCCCAGCAAACGTGGTAGGTTTCAAGTTGGCCAAGAAGATTACTTGTTTGTGAAGCAACTCCTCCGCTTTGTAGTAATCAACTAGGCTTGTGGCTGTCTGTTTTCTTCCATGGACTCCGAGGTCGACGACGACCTTGTACAGTTTGTTGGTTCGAGGAACCCGGGACACCTCGATCACCGTTCCTACCCTCATCTCAAGACGCTTGAAATCATCAATCGTGACTTCCTTGGCCGGATCGTCCATGTTTTGCAGTCCAGTCATTATCGGCGATTTAAGACTTGGAAACTATCTCTTCAAACGGGGACCCACAATCACAGTCGACAATCGAGAACTGTCGAGATATTTCTTGCCCATTGACATCAGGTCTTCCCGCGTTATCTTGGAGAAGAACTGTCGCCTCTTGACAAAATAGTCCAGTCCAAGATCAAAGTGAGCCAAGTTATGGCTAGTTCTTGCTATTCCCTCTGTCGATTCCAACTCCATCAGAGCAGATCCCAACTGGTTCTGTTTAGCATCAACCAGCTCCTGCTCCTCGACCAGTACCTGGCGGACCCGTTCAATCTCTTCTTTCATCAGCTCCAAGGCCTTGGTGACATTCCGAGGGTTGACCCCTGCGAGAGCAGTCCAGCTGCCACCCGCAAGTCCCGCATTGAGGAAAGACGTGCAGGAGTAAGCTAGTCCCTCTTTGTCCCTGACCCGTTGTCCCAGCCTGCCCATGAAGCCCAACTCGCCCAAGATGACGTTCAACAAGTTCAACGGCTCGTAGTCAGGTTCGGTTCGAGAGCTTGCTACTCCACCGATTAGGATGTCCACTTGAGTCTTGTGCGGCATCACGATCTCTCTTTTCGCACTCTTAGAAGTCGAATTTGATTCGGTATTCTTCTTCGAATTGATCCTTCTCTCATTCCTCGCTCCAAAAGTCCGCGCTGCCCAGCTCACGACCTCGTCCTTCTTGAACTGTCCCGCAAACGCGATGAGTGTTGGTGCTTTGCTGATCACATTCTCGAAATAGTCCTTCACATCTGACCGTTCAAGATCCTTGACTGTTTCCGCAGTTCCAAACCTGTCCTTCCTGTATGGGTGTCCGGAGGGGTAGACTATTCTCTGAAGCTCCCTCATGCCGCGCCTTGTAGTGTCATCGTCTCTAAGCCTAATGTCGGTCAGGAGTCCTTCTCGCTCTCGTTCAATGTCCCGTGGAGAGAGAGCGGGTCTGGTCAGACAGTCTGTGACAACTCCGAGGACCCGTTTGGTCCAGGGGCTTGTCATTCGCGCCTGGAAGATGATACTATCCTGGGAATTTCGGAAGGAAACCGCGGCCCCGACAGATTCGAGGAGATCCGCGATCTTGACTGCTCCGAGCTTCCGGGTTCCTCTAATCAGGAGCCGCGCCGTAAGTTCCGCGAGACCTGATTTCCCGGAGGGTTCTGAGGAGGTTCCTGCCAGAATACTGCCGTGAACTGCTACTGTCGGATTATTCGCGTTCTTGTATAGGAGGCACTTGATTCCGGCACCAGCGGGCTGCTCTTCCACTAACTTCCCTAATTCGGTCTCAAGACCCATGGTCGTTCCTTACGCCGATACATCGGCACACCGTCCGGTTCTGCGCCGTCAAGTATTTCGCGGCGATCTCCGAAACCTTCGCAGGCGATATCTTCTCCAGTTTTTCAACAAGCCTCGCCATGGTCTCGAAGGATGTGATCATTTCGAATATCCCAATCACGAAGCCTTGTCGAGCAACTCCGTCAAGTGTGTACGCATACTGAGCCCTGATCTGTGCGATCGCCCGTTCAAGCTCGTGCTTGCTAGGAGGGATCCTTCGTATCTTTTCGATTTCTTCCAGCAAAACCTTCTCGGCCTTGTTGATTGAGACGCCCTCCCATACCGTGAGGTCCAACGCGAACACTGAAGGATCGATGGTCGGCCAGAACTCCGAACTCGCTTCAGTCGCCAGCTTTCTCTCAACAAGCGCCTTGTGGAGTCTCGCGCTTCTTCCTGAAGATTGGCCGGGGCCGAATGCGAAGAGGCGAACCCCGCTAAGGATCGCGTCAAGCATCATCAGCCCATAGACATCCTCGCTCCCAAACCCAGGGGTATGATATGCAACTTTGATGTAGTCGGCCTCAGACGGGATTCGAACCTCGACCCGTCTCTCACCAGATTGGGAAGGCTCGGCGATCGTGGGATCAGCCGATTGATCACTCTTCGCTAGTGGTCCAAAGAACTCTTCGATCTTTGGCAGAATCTTCTTCGGCGAGAAGGGACCGACAACGACGAGCAGTGCGTTTCTAGGAACATAGTAGCGCCGGTAGTGTTCGAAGAGATCGTCTCTCGTTATTTTCAAAAGATCAGCCTTCAGTCCTCCCTCAGACCATCTGTACGGGTGAAATCTGAACGCTGAGAGGAACAGTTCCTCTTGGGCTAAGAACTCAGGATCGTTCTCGTTACCTTCTCGTTCCGAGACAACGACCGTCCTCTCAGACTCAACCTCTCTCGGATCAAAGGCCGCGTTCATCATGCGTTCAGATTCGATAAGAAGCCCCTTCTCTATCTGATCAGCCGGAAGTACCTCAAAGTACGCTGTGAAATCCTTTGACGTGAATCCGTTATACTCTCCTCCGACGCTGCTGACTATCCGTCCTATGTCGCCTTTGTGGAGTTTGCCTCCACCTTTGAAGAGCATGTGTTCGACCCAGTGAGAGATTCCCGTCACACCCGGCCTCTCGTTTCGAGATCCGACCCGGTATATGGCCCAGCAGCCGGACACTGGGGCGTTTGGTATTTCGCGGATCAGGACTTTGAGACCGTTGTCCAGAACGTGACGACTTACTTGCAGTTCTTTGAATAGAGAAATTGACTGAGCCAATTTGGTCAAACCCTAGTAGTTGCTAGAAATCACTTCTGAAGCTGCGTCGTCAGCTCCTCGTACTGTGATTCCGAGATAGCATCCATATCCACCAGTCGCTTGGCAAGTTGAGAAATCCCAGTGACCGAATGAAGCTTCATGCCGGCTTTGAGAAGATGTTCCCTTCCTCCCTCCTCGCGGTCAACTAAGACTAAAGCGTCTTCGACAACTCCCCCTTCAGCCCTAAGCGTCTGTGCGGCGTCGAGAATGTTCTTCCCTGAAGTAATCACATCGTCTACTAGCAAGACCCTGTCACCTGGAACGAGGAGACCTTCAACCATCTTCTCTCGACCGTGATGCTTCACTTCCTTTCTCACGTAGACGAGTGGCTTGGAGAGAGTGTAGGCCAAGACTGAAGCCCATGGCAGCCCGCCCGTTGGAATCCCGGCGATCTTCGCAATATCTGCGATCGTTCTCGCGGTCTTTCCCAAGAGTTCGATTGAGGCGTGGAATGCGTCTGGAAAACTTGGAAGGACTCGTAAGTCAAGATAGTATGGACTGAGTTTTCCTCCGGAAAGCGTGAACATGCCAAACTTCAGAGCCCCGGTATGAACCATGATCTTTGGAAGTTCTTCCTCGATTAGCCTGGGCATTTCTATTATCCTCGAATTTTCTTGCGTGCCTTGACCTTTTGTCTCAGCAGACGCAAAGTCCGCCGGTTAGTATAGCGATTTAAAGGCAAGCCCAATCGAACAATCACGGCGGCCGGTTTGGAACTCTGGATACCCTACGGCGAGACAGAGGTTCCAGTCCGGGTTCCAGATGACAATTTCTACAGAATTCTGGAGCCGGTCAAGCCGCTTGGGACGAAAGACGCTCCGACTATGATCGAGGAGGCTCTGGAAACGCCGATTGGAGGGCTCTTCCTGAAAGATATGATCAAACCTGGTAGCACTGCTGGAATAGTCATAGATCCCATCGTTCCACCTATCGCAAGGGACGAGGCGGCGAAGGCTCTGAGATCCCGTCTCACCGTGCTGGGCATTGAAAATGTGAGAGTTTTCATGCGAAAGCGCATGTCAAACGTCATCCCGGCCGGCGAGAAGGTCAAGATAATGGACCCTTCCCGAGATTCGTTCGCAGAACTCGGAAAGACTTCGGCGGGAACCAGCGTCGAGTTGGATCCTGACCTAGCTGCGTGCGAGGTCAAGATCAGTGTCGGGCTAGTCATGCCTCATTTTGCAAGCGGCTTCATCGGAGGACCAGAGGCTGTTCTGCCAGGCGCGTCCTCGATTCACTCGATAACCAAGAACCGGTCACTCTTGACGAAGGGTTTCCCAACATCTCTATCTGCACCGGACAACCAGGTCTTGTCGGATTCTATCGAGGCCTACAAGCTCGTTGGACGATTCTATAGCTTATGCTTCATGCCAGACGGCGCAGGAGGAGTCTGCTTGGCATTCGCTGGGGAAATGGAGTCAGTGTTCAGGGAAGCTGCCTCGCGCTACCACGAGGTCCATAGTCCAAAGATTGAACGGAAACTGGACATCGTGATCGTTTCGGCGGGAAGCCTGTTGGGAGCAGACCTCTACCACGCGATTAGAGTAGTCTCCAACGTTCTAGGCGCTGTTAGGAGAGGGGGCACGATAATCTTAGTCGCAGAATGCTCGAAAGGAATCGGCAATACTAGCTTTCTCGAATACGCTCGGAGATTTCCCGAACGGAAGGAATTGTCGACGGAGCTGAGATACCGGTTCAAGCTAGGCGGCCACGTCAACCTCTTCCTCGAAGACGCAGTCGAGAAGTGCCGCATACAGTTAGTGTCCATTCTTCCGGAATTATTTGTACGGGACTCGTTTGGGTTGAAACCTTCCCAGACCGCCTCTGAAGCTGTGCAGAAAGCAATACGCGTTGAAGGCAAGGAATCGAAGATACTAATCGTTCCGAAGGGAGATTTCACAGTCCCAGTTATGGAATCCTAGACGACACTTAATAGAAATCCGGCCTGACATCGAGATGAAAGCAAGATGCGCCTTAGCCTAGTACTCCCAGTCGCACTGATCGTGCTTCTCTCGATCGTTCAGTTTCCGACAGTTGATTCTCAGTCCCCTCAGTCGATCAATGAGCAAGGCTTTGGGCTGAACAGATCTGCCTCGCTCACGATCAAGATTGTGTTTCTCGGAATCACGCCGGGAGAGTTGAATTCGACCTATCTGAAGAGTAGTGTCTCCGTTCCTCCTCTGAAATACCAGGCGATCCTCGCAGGCCCATTGAACACCGGTGTAATTTTCAACTTCAACTATCAACTGACATTCGCTGACAACTCAACCGTATCCAAGTTTGCTCAGTATCTCTCATCAATTGAAAAACCAGAAGACACTACTCCAAGCCCAAGCACTCCATACGGATTGGTCAATCCTTACTTTACGAACTCCTCGACGCTTTCTGTCGCTCACAATTACTTCTACGACGCTGACAAGGTCGAATCTTGGCTCGGGTCCAACATGACCCTATTCGGAGCAAGTCCTGCGTCAGGATACACTCTCTTCGTAGCCGATCTACACGGCTTTGCAATCCCTTCCTTCAACTACACGGAATATCAGAACTATGTTGCAATCTGTAGACCGTGCACAGCTCACGCAGTGGACGCTCATTATTACAATAGAACAATCACGGACCCAGACTTAGGTCTCAAGCTGATGCGTCACTTCATGACCGGCTGGGGTGGGAGCGGCCGATTCTATTACATGGATCTCTCTGCTGGACCCAGCTACTGGACGAACGAGCTCCCGGTGCAAGTCGCATCTCAGTTGAGAGGAATCAGCACCATCACGTACTATGGGAAGCTCTGGATGAGTAAGTTCATCGGGTCCTACGTGTACGGCGCTGTCAACAATCTGTTCGCTCCCGACCAGCTCTATCCAGTGAACTACGCTCAGAACTATGACGTCCAACTCTTCGTTCTCGATAACCGGACCACGGCGGAAAAGTTACAGGGTCCGAAGCTGTCCTCAACCATCAATGAAACCATGGTTCAGGAGAATTTGGCCAGTCTCGTCCCGTTTGCTGGTGTAACTGTCAAGATCAATTATGCAAACGTCACAGACTACCCTGGGCTCGCTGCCATAATGGCTAATGCAACCACAGCTCTCAGAGATCCCGTATCCGGCCGGCCGATCATTGACGGCGACTTGGTCTACAACTGGTTCACAACATATGGTCTGGGACACATTGCGAATTTCATCAATGTAACTCGCACAACGTCGAGAATAGATATTCCCGGATTTCTCTTTGCGTTCAAGGGAAATTACACGTTCGGGGTCCCGGTCAAGGAAGACATCGGGTCGCCCAACATCTACGGTACATTCGGAGGCGAGGCGTTGGGAGATATGGTCATGATAGGATTCTCCCAACAGGCCGACTTTACTATCGGCAACAACTCAACCTACAGTCAGCCCGGCAAGGGAGCCGGCTTCACACACGCCGCTACTCACGAGCTCGGACACATGATGGGTTTGAACCATCCCTTCATCTACGATCTGACGGAGGACTTTACAAACACCGTCATGGGATACTATGCGTACAGTCTGAACTATAGCCAGTTCGACAGGGACTCGATCTTGCGGGGAGTGAATGACGAGCTACTTTCTTTCGCCATACAGTCTCTCTCAAGCACTCAGAACACTCTCTTCAATTCCGGAGACATATCCATGGCTAACCAGAATATTGCGCAGGCAGAAAACCTGTACAACACGATGGACTATGCGGGTGCCGTACAGTACTCGCTGGCGGCAGCCGAAGATGCTAGCGCAGCTCAGCAGCTTGCCAATAGCGCCATCTCACCAGCCCTCGTCTTTAGTCTCATCGGAGTCGCAATCGGCGCTGCCATCGGCATCCTGCTCGGCTATCTGATATTCCGGAGAAGGAAGCCTGCTGGTATCCAATACAATCGATGTCCCACTTGTCAGCAGCCTTTGAGGTGGGACCCAGCTCAAATGCGCTGGTACTGCGATAGATGCCAAAAACCGGTTTGAGCTGCACGCCACAACAGTAGACTAGAGAATGGTTCGCACTCTAGGGTTTTCGAGAGTCAAGAAGAGGAATAGGCGCAAAATGAACCCTGATCCGGAATAGGGGCAGGCGATTTGAGATCACGCAGTTTGCACGTTGACCTGCACGCTGAGCTACGCCATATCGAAAACAGCCGACCGCATGATTCTGCGCCTCGTTTCGCAAGACTCGCCCGGTTCCGCTTCAACTGGCTGGACCCCTCTCCGAAAAATCTCAAAAGCAGTTGCTCCTCACGACACAAAAGTGCTCTTTGGGCGTCCCGGGAATTCTGCTATTTCTCGGAACCTCTGTAGTCTTTGAATCGAAATCGATGCTCCTCGAACTCAATCATTTCCGCGTGGGATCTGGCTCATGTAGAGGCATCGATTCCACGCCAGCTTTGCTGGGCGAATGCCATGCCCATTGCTTAGGGTGACGGGCGCATCGCGAATGACCGCGAAGGGGACCTGCTCCGACGCCTCACCCATCACGAGCTGGGCCGATGCTGCTATTCCATCGGCAATCGCTCGGACGGTGATCTGGATACGTCTCCCGAAAAGGTCCACGCTCCCTCTGGTATCTTCTACTGATTCGATTCCCGCGCAGCCGATCGCGAAGCCCGTCGTCCCCAGTCTCATTGGGCTCACTCGACTATCGACGATAACAACTCCCACACTTTTTCCCGACTTTCTCCGAATCGACCGTCCAATATTTCTTGCAGACAGATCTGCATTGCGAGGCCAGAGAACAACTGCTCCCTCAGGAGAGTTCTTCCGGTCGATCCCAGCATTCGCAACAGCGTCACCGTTCTTCACCGTCAGAAGTGCTCCTTTTACACCGCCGACCACTAGGTCGGCTTCGTCTAGAACGGCTTGAGCAAACGCGGGAGTTAAGGAATACTTCCGGGCGAGGCTTCTAGCCCTCGGTGCGGGTTTCATGCTGTCAAGGTATCTAATTCTGTTTTCAGCGATTCCCACAATCTTGCTCGAGACTGCCACAATATCTCTCGTCTTGAACCGCACACGGTTCTTTGCTAAAGCCTTGAAAAACAGATCTGGAATTGAGTCCCCGGCTCTCGCCAGACTCGATCTAAGCGGGTAGACTATCACGTTCGATTCAGGACCGGGTGACCTGGGCGACGATTTTCGCTATCTCACCATCGCGAACCATCTTGCGAATCTTCTCGATATCATCGTGGGAAGACCGATCTTCAATTAGCCGGGGAACTTTTCGTCTGATAGCTTGGAAGACGCGTCTAGTTCCGATTCCTAGTCCGTTAGCGCCTCTCAAATCAACTCCTTGCGCCGCAACAAGTAGCTCTATACTGGTCACGTACTGGGAGTTTTCGAGTATCATTCTCGCTTTATGGGCTGCTCCGGGTCCCATGCTGACAAAATCCTCAAAATTGCTCGAAGTCGGGATCGAGTCACTGCTAGCAGGATGCGTCATCAGCTTACTCTCAGCAACAAGCGATGTTGCCGTGTACTGGACCGCCATCAACCCGCTTGAGAGTCCCGGCTTCGACCCTCCTCCGACCAGAAACGGTGGAAGCCCGTTATTGAGCGAGGGGTCTAGCAGAGCGGATATTCTTCTCTCCGACATGTTAGCAAGATAGGAGATCGCTAAGGCCATGATATCGAGTCCCATAGCAACTGGCTGTCCGTGAAAGTTGCCCCCGGAAATACAGACGCCATCCTCTGGAAACACGAGAGGGTTGTCAGTAGCCGAATTCATCTCTACTTCTAGAATCTGTTTTGTGAAATCAAACGCATCTTTCGACGCTCCCATCACTTGTGGGGCGCATCTGAATGAGTATGGGTCTTGAGGGCGACCATTCGAAGCATCGCCACTCTCTATCGTCCTAACCGTCCTGCTTCCTCTCACTAGTCCTCGAACATGTTCGGCTACGATCTGTTGTCCCGGATGGGGCCTAAGCTTGTGAATTCTCTCATCGAAAGCATCGACCCATCCCTTCAGAGCTTCGAGCGAAAGGGCGAGCGCAGCTTCTGTGGTCGCAAGTAGTTGGTACGCGTCGTGAAGGCAGAGGCAGCCTATCGCGACCATTTGCTGGGTACCATTGTTCAACGCCAGCCCCTCTTTCGCTTCGAGTTTGAGAGGAACGCTGCTCGAGATCTCTAGGGCTTTCTTACCTGGAATCCATCGTCCGCGTGATTCAGCGCTTCCTTCCCCTAGAAGTACAAGGGCCATGTGAGACAGCGGAGATAAGTCTCCGCTCGCGCCTACCGAGCCTTTCTCGGGTACGTATGGATGGATCTCTTTGTTGAGTAGCCTTACGATAGTGCTGACTACTTCTGGTCTGATTCCCGAGTTCCCCTTGAGGAGTGTGTTAGCGCGTAGAAGCATCATAGCCCGCACAACGTCCGACGAGTGTGGTTGTCCCACGCTAGCGGAGTGGCTCCGGATGAGGTTCGTCTGTAGCTGTTTGAGATCGTCTGTGGGTATTCTGAAGTTTGATAGTGCTCCGAATCCTGTATTGACTCCATAGATCACCTCTTTTTCCCGTAACAGTCCTTCGAGAGCTTTGCGTCCGTTTCTTGTGCGGGCGATTGCTTTCTCGGTAATGACCGTCCGGGCCTTGTCTCTCGCAACCTGCAAGACCTGGTCAAGTGTAAGATGTGATCCGTCTATCGTAACCTGGGCCAATGTCCCACGAGTCGTTGCAACGAGGTGTTTGAGAGATAAGTATTGGCGGGCTTACTTGAGCATCGGCATCCGCAAGCCCTTCTCTTTGGCAATCTCCTTAGCTCTTGGATAGCCCGCGTCAGCATGTCTAACAATTCCGATCCCAGGATCCGCTGTCAGTACCCGTTCAAGCCGCTCAGCGCTTTCAGGCGTTCCATCAGCCACAAGACACATTCCCGCATGTATGCTGTAGCCCATCCCGACTCCGCCACCTTGATGGACACTCACCCACGTTGCACCGGCGGCAGTATTGAGAAGCGCGTTAAGGATCGGCCAGTCGGCTATCGCGTCGCTTCCATCCATCATCCCTTCCGTCTCCCTTCTCGGGGAAGCTACACTTCCGCAATCGAGGTGATCTCGTCCGATCCATATGGGACCCGATAATTTTCCTGTTCTGACCATCTCGTTGATGCGTGCTCCGAACTTTGATCTCTCACCATAGCCTAGCCAGCAGACTCGGGCGGGCAGTCCTTGGAACTTGACGTGCTTCTGGGCTTTTTCAATCCATCGTCGGAGGTTCATATTGTCTGGGAAAGTGTCGAGGACCAACTGGTCTATCTTCCGGATATCTTCTGGGTCCCCTACGAGCGAGGTCCATCTGAACGGACCTCTACCTTCACAGAACATTGGTCTGATGTACTTCTGAACGAATCCCGGGAATTCGAATGCCTCTTTCAGACCGGCGTCAAAGGCCTTTTGTCGAATGTTGTTGCCATATTCGAATACAACAGCTCCTTTACGACCCATATCGATCATGGCTTTGACGTGTGTCACGATGCTTTTGCCCGCCCTGTCAAGGTACTTGGTCGGGTCTGACTTTCTTAGCTGGTCAGCTTCTTCCTTCGACAATCCCACAGGATAGTATCCGTTAAGTGGATCATGGGCCGAGGTCTGATCTGTAACGATATCTGGAATGATTGATCTTCTCACAAGTTCTGGATGAATCTCAGCGGCGTTTCCGAGCAGGGCCAGACTTGTCGAAGCCCCTTCTTGCCTGGCTTGATTGACAATATCGATGGCTTCGCCAAGATCATCAGTCGATCTTTGAACGTAGCCATGCTTCAGCCTCCTCTCTATCGCACGTTTATCGATCTCCACAGCTAGCGCAATTCCATCGTTCATTGTTACCGCCAAAGGCTGCGCCCCACCCATCTCTCCCAGGCCAGCGGTCAGGACGACTCGTCCTTTCAGACTGCCCCCGAAGTGTTCCCTAGCCGCAGCGGCGAGTGTCTCGTACGTGCCCTGTAGAATTCCCTGTGTTCCGATGTAAGCCCACGACCCGGCAGTCATTTGTCCGAACATTATCAGGCCCTTCTGTTCGAGCTCGTAGAAGTAGTCCCACGTCGCCCATTTGGGCACCAGCATACTGTTGACGATCAAGACTCTCGGTGCCATCCTATGAGTCTTGAAGATCGCGACGGGCTTCCCGCTCTGGATAAGAAGAGTGTCCTCTTCCCCTAGCTTCTTGAGAGAAGTCTCAATCGTCTCAAGAGCTTCCCATGATCGAGCTGCTCTTCCTGTTCCACCGTACACGATCAGCTCATCCGGGTTTTTCGCCACATCGGGTTGCAGGACATTGTGAAGCATTCTCAATGCTCCCTCAATCTGCCAATTTCTACAGTTCAGAGTCCCGCCAGTAATCAGAGATAGATTCTGTTTCTGCTTCAGGGTCGTAACAGGCTGCGGTTGACCCTGTCGAGTCAATGGACCCTCTTGCCCTCTCTCACAACTTCCCTTCCCTCGATAAGCACTTTGTCCACTATTCCCTCCTCGTACGTGTAGCCTATCCACTTATGATTTGGGACTTTTAGAATGACGATATCTGCACTTTTGCCTTTTTCGATGCTTCCGATGCTCCGTTGAAGGCCCAATGCTTTGGCCGCATTGATCGTAATTGCACGAATAATCTCTTCCGCCTTCATACGGAGTCCTCTTGAAGCCTCGGCTGCAACCGTTAGTTGTCCAAGAACCCAGTTGGAGGGGCTAAAGTCTGTTCCCAACGACACCGGCAGCCTTTCCGATAGCATCTCCCTAGCTTGAGGATAGTCGTCGCTTAGCAGGCTATGCGAGGAGGCTGGTAGGAGGACGGGAACGACCGAGCTCTTGGTCATTCTCTCAAGTTCTCTGGGCTCCGAATACACCAGGTGGTCCGCCGAGGTCGCTCCGACGGCATTTGCTACTCTAGCTCCCATGCTATCGGTGAACTGGTCAGCGTGTATCTTTGGTCTAAGACCGTTAGCCGTTCCTGTTCTAAGTATTTTCTTGGACAATTCAGGATTGAAGATGCCGTTTTCGCAAAAGACGTCGCAGAATTCTGCAAGGCCTTCCTGGTGAACAGCTGGAATCATTTCTTCGACTACTATTCTTGCGTATTCCTCGGGGATCACTCCAGCCGGGACTGCGTGCGCACCGAGGAAGGTTGCGATTATCTTGCACGGGTGGTGTCTCTTCAAGTGGCTGATAACCCGGAGGATTTTCAGCTCGTGTTCTAGACGAAGCCCGTATCCACTCTTGATTTCCAGAGTGGTGGTTCCGGCTTCCAGCATACTGTTCAGCCTGCTTTGAGCGATTGAGAAGAGTTCAGACTGGGTGGTCTGGCGTGTTCTGTTGACAGTCTGGATTATTCCTCCTCCCTTCCGGAGAATGTCTAGATAGGAGGCTCCTCCCAGCCTATTCTGAAACTCTTCTTCTCTAGACCCTTGGAAGACTAGGTGTGTGTGAGGGTCAACAAAGCCGGGAAGGACTATTTCATCCGTGGCGAGTACCTGCCTGGAGGCCGAGTACTTTCGTTCTAATAGTTGAGAAGATGCCGCGTCGACGATCCTCCCCCTGTCGATTGCAACCCCTCCGGCATCTATGATTTCGAGATCGTCTTCGGTAGACCGAGCTAGTGTGATTGTCTCCTTTGAGTCGAGGATGAGGAGGTCTATTCGACGCTTCGTCTGCTCTTCCTCTCGCGTGCTCGACAGAATTCCGATAACTTCGAGTGAATTAGATTACGAGCCTTCCGTCGACCATGATGGCCAAGCCGTCAATGTCAATCGTTGGTTTTGTGAGGGTTCCCGAGAATGCGAGGCTGCTATCGTTCTGTCCTCCGATTCCCTTATTGGCTCCAATTCCGATAGTCGCCGTTCCTAGGGCAAGTTCATCGGTGCGATAACCGATAAGTTCTATTTTCGGGTTTAATCCAAGTGCGAATTGGCCAATCTTGTCTTTGTCTCCTTGCGTAGCTTCGAAGACTTCTCTAAACACATCCTCGTATTTCTTGGCATGAAATTCCTTGACCCTTCCTTTCTCGAACACAAACTGCAAGTCGGTTATCAGACGCCCCTTCAAGGCTCTAGGGGTGTCAAGCATAACAGTTCCTCGAGCGCTAGTTTCGATCGGGGGCACCTCGACTTTCCCTGAGGGTAATTGAGTTGAGACGAGGCCTCGTTCCATGTCCTCTTGATCTACTATCCCATCCTCAATGTGTACTGGCCGCCTTGAGATGTCAAACCTAAGGTCTGTTCCGATCTTGGATGTGATGTGGACCTTTGATGCCCTTTCTAGACGGCCTGCTATCTTCTTGCCTAGCTCTGTCATTTTCGGATAGTCTACTTTGATCGCGTCTTCGGTGTTTTTGAGCCATCTGGCATAGTCGAAGCCATAGGCCTTTGCGCGCTGGGGGGTGACGTCGCCGAGCAGAACCTGGAGCACGCGGATTTTTCGCTCAATAGTTTTGTCAACTAGTGGTTTGTCTCCCTCGAAAAACGGCTCAAGTCGGGAGGATGGAACTTCCCTGAACTTCGTCGGGTCTTCGGGACCCCCGATCCCAATCCAGACTGTAGCGCTCTCCATTGCGCTCAGTATGTGCCGCGGGGTTTTGCGGAAATACTGTTCCGGTATTTCCTCCAAGGCCTTCCACCACAATCGGTCGGTCATGAGGGTGATCAGCGGCTTTGCCCCTGTCCTAAGGCATTCGAGTGCAATGTCGCTTGCGAGGTCAATAGTATGCTGCCATGTGTCGATTACAACCATGTCATCTTCATGAATTCCGAGTGAGGTCTGGACGACTCGTTTTGCTATGGAATCATCCGGCAAGCAAAAACCAACTGTTATGAGGATTTGCCGCGTAAATAAGCGTTGAAAGCGTAGAATGGAATGTGGGCGCTAGAAGCTACGAATATCCGAGGTTAAAGCTGAGCGTTTCAAGCAATTTTTAGGTCCATCTACGGGATGATTCAATGCTTGGTGGCGTTTCTCCTCTGAATCTGGATTTGTTCACTAGTTGGTCTCGTGCAAGGGGCGCTCTTTAGGCTAAGAATGATCATGGAATAGGCTTCGGCCCGGTCTGGGACTGCTTCTAACGGGCTGTCCAACTCCGACAACGAATAGTGCCGTTTCTGAGATACCATCGAGATCCAGCTCTTTCTCGATTAGCTTGTCACAGATTGTTCCAAGGCAGAACCCGCCTAATCCGAGAGCTGTAGCTACCAGGAGAAATGACTGAGAGAGATGTCCTGCGTCAAGCAAGAATGCCCGGTAGACCCTGGGTGCTCTATATTTCCATGCGGTTCGTGCAACGACGGCAGTCATGATGAACAGAGCACTGGCATTTTTCGTCCAAGCGTGACCGGCAGTCAACTCTACGCATCTTTCTCTGAAATCTCCCGCCTTCAGAAGCTCAAGCGAGTGGTTTTTCACAGAGTAGTGGTATATCCCGGGTTCGATGCCCTTGACATTATTGACGATAGCGTATGTCTCTATAGGGTGTCGGGCTCCAGCAGATGGACTGGTCTTGTGAAGCAATTTGCCGAACTCGTGAGTCTCATAGTAAGAAATCCTTCCCCATGTGTAGTAGGCGAGTCTAGAGAGTTCGTTGAAGCTTATTGGTTTCCCAGAGAACTCTCTCATCGAGTGTCTGCTTCGAAGCGCGCCGAAAAGTGGTGCTTCGCGACTGGGCTTTCTTGACAGGTTGATTTTCGGTCGCCGGGGATAGGACTTGTAAATAGACGGTTGTTTTCTTCCCTTCAGAAACCTTGAGTAATACTTCATAACCTCTTTGGGCGTATTGTGAGGGTCGTCGATCTTTGTGGAGAAATGATAAAATCGCGAGGCGATTGGCCAAAGCCATTCCTCTCCGAACTTGTCCTCTAACTTGGCCTCGTCTGAATCCTTGGTGATCAGCAAGCCGCGTTCCTTCAGATTCTGAACCGAACGCAAAACGGACTTTCTGGTGTAACCGATCAAGCTCCTTGAGACCTCCGAGGCAGTCCTCCACCCGGAAAAATAACTGAGGAGAGTAACGGCATTCAAGTCGACTTGGAAAGTTAGCCTAGTTATGTAATTCTCGACAATGAGGTGTCCTCGGCGGAAATACATCACAACATTTGGTGATCGTCTCATTTTCAACCCCGAGAGTTCATTAATGATTTTTCTACCGTTGGAAGCCATTTTATTCCTCATCAATTCCCTCCGGGGGTCGGAAAGCGTTATATTTCGTGCTGTGCCATAGGTAGCCGAGAAAATACCCCTTGAATAAGAGGATGAAGCGTAAGAAGCTCAATGTAGTTGTTGTGCCCGTCCGAGCGATCCCGCGCGTTCCTGCTGGTAAGTGGACCCTTAGCATCGATTCGTAGATCTTCTCGGCCTAATCAGCCGAGCCACTAACCTCTTTGGGATGCCCACTAGCGGTCGTAGCCTACTCTTTCTCTAAAGGCGTGCACTGGAGGTTCCAAACCCCAGAACCAGTAACGAGTGAAATCTTCTCAACAACAAACTGATTTGTGGCTTGAATATTACCGTCGGTTCAGATTTTTGCTCCTTGAATTGTTCGAAACTTCCTTGGAAGGATCCTGCGAGAAGCATCATTGCATACTCCTCGTACCGATCTCCCATTACTGTGAAAGCTCCGGGCCCGAGGTCTTTCCTGCTCAGCAGCACAACTGGTAGCCTTACCCGAGTCTCTGCTCCGACTGGTAGAGAACGGGACAGCTCTTCAAGTTCAGGCTTCTTCATCCTGATCGAGTCTCCGGATGCGCTTAGAACACGCGGGGCCGGGTCGCTCAGGAGTTCTTTCAAAGTTCTCCTGTTCTTTGGAAGATGAGAGTTGAGTTTTCTCATATCATCATGGAGTAATGCGTCAATGAAGGGATCACGCTGCTCCATACGAGAACTCACCGTTTGTTTCCGAGGATCATAGAGTGGTCTTTTTCGAAGGGGTCGAGTCGAATCATTTCCCTAACTTTGTAGCCCCTTTCCTCGAGTAGGGTTTTCTCTCTTCGAAAGATCGCGGATGGTTCCTTCGAAACATCAATGCTTCTCGCCTTCACCGCAAACAAGAAGGCTCCTTTGTCGGTAAGATACTGCTCAATATTTTCGGATAGGATTCTTGCTTGGTCTGGTTGGGCGATATCAGCGTAGACGGTATCGACACCTTGGACTATGCTTCTGTATTTCTGTGGAAACCTAGCGTCTCCGAAAATTGGAGTCATGTTTCTCCGGTCCTTGCTTGCATTGTTGACCAAGTCTCTGAATGGTCGCTGAGCGAATTCTACGCAGTAAACTCTTCCTGTCTCCCCCACAATATCGCTTACATGACTTGCAGTCGTGCCACTAGCCGCCCCAAGGTACAAAATGCTGTTGCCTTGTTTGATAGGAACTTCGGACAGCCCGTTCAGGACAGCGGCAGCTAACTTGCTCCTGTACGGGTCCCAGACCCGATATTCTCTACCTGCGATCTTGACGGTGTCTTCCCCGTAGACGGCGTTCCCCGGGTCCTGGCTGAGTGTAGCCAGTCTCTCCCTTCCTTCTAGGACCACCCAGTACATCCCTTCGAACGTCTTGTGTGGGTGTGCGCCAGGTCTTTCCATGCTCCCTCTTATGGGGCGGGGCTTGATATCGACCTTTGAGGTCTACGATCTTCTTATCGAGTGCGTCCTTAAGCCGTTGCCCTGTGTCACCTCCCCCATACGCATCCATTCGGGCTGCTATGGCGAGTTTGCCTGCAACTGCTCTCGCGATCTTTCCTCTGAGCCATTTGGGCGATTGATGAATTGGTGCGTATTGGAAGATGATTCCATGCTTTGGGGGTCTTGCTCCGGTTTTCAGTGTTCTGAATAGCGCTTTCTCTGCCCCGAGCACTTGGAGTGTGCTTGACGGCATTTTTGCGATATTCTCTAGTCCCCCTGCCATCGAGATGAGTTTTGCAGAAAGAACCGCGCCGAGCACTGAGGTCATGTTCGGTGCTACCTCTCCCATGATCTTGTCAGTGTATTTCTCTGCGTGCTCTCTCAAGCTATAGAGTTCAAGGACCGATCCGCAGACTTCACGGAGCCATTCTAGATCGGAGCCTGACATCTCCGCCCCGGAGGATTTCTCTGCAGACGCGGAGATCTGGGTCGCTCTATCTTGGGGTATGCCAAGTTTCGCTAGAGCATCGTATGAGAAAGAGTCTCGGGTTCCGAGACTGTAGACGAGTCGAACATACGAGTCGTGTTTCTCCACTAATCGGTCCAGTTCTGGGAAGTGTAGTCCGTACCATTCCCTGACTCTGCCCGCAAGGAGGTTCAGAATTTTGTCTAGGTCTTCGATGCTACGAACGGTCTGAATGGCGTACAGATCTCGCTTGGTTGTGGCCTCTGTAATGGCTGTCTTGGCGAGTTCAAGGGAAACGTCCCTGACGAATTGTTCGTAGTCTTCCTTCGATTCTATGATTCTTAGACGGACGAGAATTGATGGTAGTCTGTTCCTAAGTTTCGAAATGGTGGGATCGTTATCATCTTGGATTACTTCTGATTTGACGATGGAACGGGCGAGTCTGGCGAGAGGCTCGCTGTCTACCGTGATCCTTTCAAGCTCAAGACGTGAGAGCCTGTGCACAAAATCTGAGGACTCCGCGGGGAGTTCGCCGTTCTGGACTTTCCTAAGCTGGGAAGCGGCATCGCTCGGATTGTGGGCAAATAGTGCTCTCTCTGAAACCTTACCCGTTTTTTCGAGTAGAAAGAGTCCCGCCGGGGAATCGATTAGGTACGCTTTCAAGACGCTACTCCTGATTTGGACACGAGTGTATGACTGCAACTCGATAGTCGTGCGAAGATAATTAGCACGGCGATGGCGTTCATGCTCAGACCCTCTTGGAACCGGATTTATCGGTAGAGTTTGCGGGTATTAAACTCCCCAATCCGACGATTTTAGCCTCGGGGATTCTAGGAGTCTCTGGTGAGATACTGATCCGGGTTTCCAGGGCCGGTGCGGGCGCCGTCGTCTCCAAGTCTTTCAATAGGAAGGGGAGGGAAGGGTACAGAAACCCGTCTTTCATCGAAGTCCAGAGCGGCTTTCTTAACGCACTAGGCATACCAAACCCGGGAATGGAAGAGATGCGGGAAGAGGTTGAGGTTGCCTCTAAGCAAGGAGTGCAAGTCATAGCGAGCGTTTTCGGGTTTGATGCGGAAGAATTTGCCGAGTCCGCAGTGATGGGGGAGAAGGGCGGTGCGATTGCGGTGGAGCTGAATGTTTCGTGCCCGCATGTGAAGGAGCTTGGGGTTGAGATTGGCCAACGACCGAAAGTCGTTGCCGAAGTTACCCAAGCCGTGAAGAATCGAGTGCACATCCCAGTATTCGTAAAGCTAAGCCCGAATGTTACCGACATCACCGAGGTAGCTAGGGCGGCTGAAAGCGCGGGCGCCGATGCTGTCACAGCGATCAACACGGTGTTAGGAACTGCAGTGGACGTCGATTCCGGTCTTCCGATTCTCGGAGGCGTCCTTGGGGGGCTCTCAGGTCCAGCCATACACCCGGTCGCGCTTAGGGCGGTCTATCAGATCAGGCAGGCAGTTAGAATCCCCATCATCGGGGTAGGCGGGATCGAGGACTGGAAGGGCGCTGTGCAAATGATGATGGCGGGTGCGTCGGCAGTCCAGATCGGAAGTGCAATTACAAGCAAGGGTCTCGACGTGTTTCGAGAGGTGACCACTGGGATAGGGAAGTTTCTAGAACGAAAGGGATACAGTTCAGTTCGCGAAATTGTGTCGATGGCCTCAACTCGCAGAGTCGAGGGTTAATGAGACACGAAGCGCTTGCTCTCAAGATAGAGGGCTAGGAGCGAAGCCACTTCTTGGAGGCTCTCTCGATCGTTTTCGCTGAATGCGGAAAGTCGACTGCTGTCGATATGTATCTCACCCAACATTCCTTTCGATCCCTTTATCGGGACAACGATCTCTGATCGGGTTGCTGCGAAGCACATGAGATATCGTGGGTCCTTGCCAACATCAGGGATCACGATTGTCGCTCCTTCCTTAGCCGCAGAGCGCATATTCCCCGTCCTATAGGTATCCCAACATGTTCTGTCTCTTCATCGCCCGCATAGGTCTGCAACACTAGATCGCTTTCTTGTAGGAGATAGATGCCTACCCAGTCGAAGTGATCAGAACTCTGCCGAAGTTGCCGCACCGACGTCGTCAATGCCTTATCTAAGGGCTCGCTCGAAAGAGCACTGCTCAGGCTAACGAGAACTCTAGAATAATCTTGATCTTGACTGGTTTGTGCCACAGACTTGGACATTCTCACCTATCAGTTCATTCTAGGGTTCTTATATGATTCTCGACAATCATACGGTCGTCGGCTCCCTCTTGAACAAGATCCAATGGCTCGAATGGGGAAAAGAGAGCTTCGAAAAAGCACAATCTCTAGGTAGACCGATTCTATTGGACATAACAGGTTCTTGGTGCCACTGGTGCCACGTTATGGACAACACGTCCTACTCCGATCCCGCAGTCATTGACTCGGTGAACAAGAATTTCATTCCAGTCAGGGTCGACACTGACAAGAGGCCAGATGTTAATCGACGTTACAACATGGGCGGTTGGCCTACCACCGCTTTCTTGGACAATGAAGGGAGGATTATCACTGGCGGAACCTACATCCCTCCTCAGCAACTGAGGGAAGTTCTCCGCTCAGTTCTAGACTTTTACGGAACAAACAAGGGCAAGTTTGGAAGTAAACTTCAATCGACGCGAATTCGTCCCGCCAAGAACGAACCGTTGTCTGACAAGATCACAAAGGACGTTGCAACCACGGTCGCGGTCAACTTTGACATAGATTATGGAGGATTTGGCTTCGAGCCCAAGTTCCCTCATACCGAGGCATTAGAGTACGCCCTTTTACGTTACCGCTATCACGGGGAAAAGGAAATGCTGACCGTTGTCACCAAGACCCTTGACAAGATGGGTACTGGAGGAGTCTATGACCGGGTAGAACAGGGATTCTTCCGGTATAGCACTACTCGAGACTGGTCGATTCCCCATTTCGAGAAGATGGCCGAGGACAACGCAAAATTGCTCGCGGTATACTTGCACGCATTCCAGATAACAGGTAAAGCGCTGTACAGAGATGTGGCTGAAGGAATCGTGAATTACGTGAACACGAGTCTGTCCGACTCGGAGCATGGAGGGTTCTTCGGCAGTCAGGATGCAGATGAAGAGTACTACAAGCTTGATCTCTCTAGGCGAAAGACTCGGAAGAGTCCAGCTGTTGATGAGACACTCTATACGAATTACAACGCGCTATTCATCTCGTCATTCCTTCTCTCCAGTATCGTCCTTGATCGGCCAGAGGTCGGCAAGTTCGCAATCAAAACTCTAGATCGCATACTCGCTCTACCATCTGACGGAGCACTACCTTTTCACTACTGGAAAGAAGATGAGGGTGTGAAGTTGAAGGGGCTCCTAGTTGATTATGCATCGCTGCTCCACTCACTTCTCGACGCCTACGAGTATTCAGGCAAACTGGCCTATCTCGAAAAGGCAACCGCATTGGCGGACGATTCGATTGAGAAGCTAAGCGACAAAGCCACAGAAGGCTTCTACGACATTCCACTGGACGCTTCAACTCTGGGTGAGCTCAAGATGAGGGACAAACCAATCGATGAAAACAGCTTGATGGCAAATGGGCTCATGAGGCTTTCATGGCTCTTGGAGAGAGCTGACTACGCAACGATCGCAGGCAAAGCATTGAGTTTGTTCAACGAGGACTACGAGAGATACGGAGTCGCAGGAGCAAGCTACGCGTTAGCGTTGGACTCTTACATTAACGGTCCAATAGGGATCACAATTATTGCATCTCCGAAGTCAAAAGAATCCGGTGCGTTAAAGGCGGGATCTCTTAAACTGTATCCGGGTCGAAGATACGTCAAGTATCTTGATCCGGGCAAAGACCTGGACCAAATAGGGCGACTCGGATTCGACGGGGCTAAAGCTCCGGTAGCGTATGTGTGCGCAGGGAAAACCTGCGGGCCTCCAATCAATGATCCCTCGGTATTAGAGACCACTCTTTCTTCCCTACTTGCCCAGTAATCGTCCGCTCGCGGCAACTCTATCCCTAGAGCTCGGGACTCACCAAGAGTACCGATCCCTTACCAGAGCTCGACTTCAAAATCTTTGTCGAGGGTCATCCGTTGCCTAGTCCGGATCTGATCCTTCATACCGGCAAAGTCTATCCAGACGCTGGATCTCGAAGATGTTTTGAAGCACTCGCAGTTCGCAAAGGCAGAGTCACAGATATTGGAACTAACAAACAGATTCTCGCACTAAAATCGAAAACCACTAAAATAATCAATCTTCACGGCCGGGCCGTACTACCAGGCTTCCACGACTCGCACATTCACCTCCTAAATTACGGAATGCTTCTTCAGACTATCGACCTTTCAGGCGCCCAATCGATTGAGGAGATCAAGAGGCGAGTAAGGAGGTGGAACACCACCACACCCCACGATACTTGGGTGCTCGGTAGAGGATGGGATGATGAGAGGCTTCGAGAACACCGATATCCGACAAGAAACGATTTGGACCTTGCAACTTCAAACCCTGTTTTCCTAAAACGAATCTGTGGCCACGTAGCAGTTGCCAACTCCGCCGCCCTGTCCCTGGCCGGAATCGACAATCGGACCGTCGACCCCGCCGGAGGCCGAATTTTCAGAGACTCACGTGGAAAGCCCAACGGGGTCCTAAAGGAGACTGCAATAGAACTGGTTGAGAAGGTAATCCCCGAGTCGATGGAGAAGACAAAATCCGCTTTGGTCCACGCCTCCAGGAAGCTCGTAAAGGTCGGATTGACATCTTTGCACTGCATCATTGGCAGCTTAACGGAGCTAAACGCTCTCCGAGAGTTGCAACGTGAACAGCAGCTTCCACAGTCAATTTATGCAATTATACCCGCGAACCTTGTCGACAGGCTCGGCCTCTCAAGAGTACGAAGCAGAAGCCGTTTTCGAATTGGAGGACTAAAGCTATACCTGGATGGTTCCCTGGGAGCACGTACAGCCGCTCTTAACCAGCCCTACGACGATGACCCCCGCTCAAGGGGCATGATCACACTGAACAGCAGAGAACTGAGGAGGGTAGCCTCAAAGGCAAGAGACTCGAAATTCCAGTTGTGCATCCATGCCATTGGAGACAAGGCAGTAGACCTCGCAGTCGAGGTCCTTGGCGAGATCTTTGGGACAAAAGGTTGCAGGCAGCTCCGGCATCGAATAGAACACGCGTCAATAGTCAACGAAAAGTCGATGAAGGAAATGCGCAGATTAGGGATAATCGCCTCCATACAACCGAGATTCATTTATTCAGACAAGTGGGCGGAAGATAGGCTAGGGCATAGAAGGCTGCCTCAGCTCTACCCTTTTGCATCAATGACCAAGGCAGGAATTAGGCTAGCTGCG
Source organism: Bathyarchaeia archaeon (assembly GCA_035637575.1). Taxonomy (GTDB): domain Archaea; phylum Thermoproteota; class Bathyarchaeia; order 40CM-2-53-6; family 40CM-2-53-6; genus 40CM-2-53-6. Next base: position 36,781 of record DASPWY010000166.1, on the reverse strand, counting down.
GGGTCTGATTGCCCAGTAGAAGACCCAGATCCGTTTGAAGGGATCTGGTCAGCGGTCGCCAGGCCCGGTCTCGATGAAGGGGAGAGGCTCACAGTGAGCGAAGCTCTGACAGCATATACCAGCAGCGCTGCATACGCTTCTTTCTCAGAGGACTTCACGGGCACTCTCGCTCCCGGCAACGCCGCCGATATGATTGTGTTGAACAGAGACCCATACGAGTCCAGTCGTGAGTCCCTGCGAGAAGTAAGAGTAGTGAGGACTATAATTGACGGAAAAGTGGTCTCCTAGACTCTTTCCGGAGACTCAGACGGTAGCAATACATCGTGGGGCCTTGCTTCCTCGGCGCCAGAGTTGGTAATGCCCGCCAGCTTAGATTTTTCCCAGAGTTCCGGAATTGTCTTAGCGCCCGCATAGCCCATTGATGCCTGTAGCCCTGCGACCATCTCTTGCACCACAACGCTCAGCTCACCTTTGTACGGGACCCATCCCTCAACTCCCTCAGGCAAGCCTTTCGATGGTTGAGCGTATCGGTCAGAGGAGAATCTCTTTGCCATTGCAGATGGGCTTCCCATTCCTCGATATTGCTTGTAGTACCTTCCCCCGATAGTTATCAGAGTCCCTGGAGCTTCTTTTGAGCGAGCGAAAATATTGCCCATCATAACAGCAGAGGCTCCTAGGGATAGGGCGATCGCTGCGTCGCCTGGGCCCCTGATGCCTCCGTCGGCGATTATCGGTAGCTTTGAGCCGTACGTGCGGAGAGCATCCGCGACTTGTGCCGTGGCGAATACGGTTGGGGACCCAGCCTTGGTCGCCTCCATCGTGGTACAGATGGAGCCCGATCCGATTCCAACTCTGAACCCTGCCACCCCGTCGAGTTTGGACAGAATGTCTTCAGCAGCCTGATAGGTCCCAATACTCCCGACAATAACGTCAGTATTGACCTGCTCAAGCATCTTCTTCATCGAACTGAACACATTTGCGTTGTGGAAATGGGCGACATCTATAACTAGAATGTCTGCGGCCTCGCTGAGTTTCTTCGCTCTCTTAAGATCGAATGGTGACACCGCGGCCCCGCAGAGGAGTTGGCCATTCTCGTCGCGGGCGGCGTTGGGAAACCGTCCACGCTGGAGGATGTCCTTTATCGTCATGAGTCCCTTCAATCGGCCTTCTTTATCGATGAGGGGGAGCTTCTCCACTCGATGCTTGTGAAGAATCTCCTTCGCTCCATCAATGTTGGTGTCTGCGGGAGCAGTGATGACCTTCTTCGTCATCACATCGCTAGTGAGAAGATTCGAATCTGCAAAACGGACGTCTCGTCCTGTCAAAATGCCGACGAGATGTTCCCCTTGAACGACCGGCAGTCCTGAAATGTTATGCTTCTGCATCAACTCGGTCGCATACTTCACGGTTGCCTCGGGACTGATCGTGATGACTTCTCTGATGACTAGGGACTCTGCCCTCTTCACCTTCTTTGCCATCTCCAGTTCCTCTTCAGCGGTGCAATTTCGGTGAATGACCCCCAATCCGCCCAACCGTGCCAAGCCTATGGCCATCTCGCTTTCTGTAACGGTGTCCATCGGACTAGAAACCAGTGGGACGTTGATTGAATATTTCAGAGATACTTGAGTAGATAACTGGACTTGGCTTGGTTCAACTTCAGTCCATCCGGGAAGGAGAATCAGGTCGCGGAACGTGACAGCGACATCAGAGTTTTTGAACTTCGCCCTGAATCCTTTTTCAGACACCTATTCTCGAATACTCCCGGTGAGTTTCACCGTAGCATGTTCTCTTTCCTTATTATACATGGCGGCGGTTCCTCCGAGTTCGCACATTTCTCCGACCGTTGTCTTGAACCGTTTTTCCATTATGGCGTTGCCGAGTAGATCCGCAGGGGCTGAGGTCGGCATTCCAATTGGAATATCTGTATGCTAGACAATATATAATTGGAATATCGGGCCCTTCATCTTGAGCAGGTCTTGAGTCTGGTCAAGGATTCTGCCCTCGCGCCGACCGGCCGGGTCAAACTGGCATGGGCACGGGAAAATATGCCAGTGCTCGCCAGAATTTCTCGAAGATTCGCTGCGGCCAAGGTCTTCAAAGGACACCGAGTAGGAATGTGTCTCCATCTGGAAGCAAAGACCGCGGTCCTTAGCGAGGTTTTCCTGAAAGCAGGGGCGGAGGTTGCCATCACCGGAAGTAATCCTCTCACGACTCAAGACGATGTGGCGGCAGCACTATCTGAAACTGGGGTTCATGTCTATGCCTGGAGGGGTGTTACAGATAGAGAACACAAGGCGAACCTGGATCGGGTTCTTGGGTTGAAGCCTGACATTCTGATCGATGACGGCGCTGAGCTCGTAATTGCGACACATCTGAAAGGTAAGCAGTTTTTCGAGAAGATCATTGGGGCTTGTGAGGAAACCACGACAGGAGTCACCCGGTTAAGAGCTATGGAGAAGGAACGTCGACTGAAGTTTCCAGTCATCGCCGTCAATGACGCTCTTACGAAGTATCTCTTTGACAGCAGATACGGAACGGGACAGTCGGCGCTCGAGGGAATTATGCGCGCGACAAACCTTCTGTTGGCAGGCAGGAGCGTAGTTGTGGCAGGATTTGGCTGGGTGGGACGTGGTGTTGCGCTGAGAGCAAAAGGAATGGGGTCAAGAGTGATCGTAACAGAAGTGGACCCAGTGCGAGCCTTGGAAGCATTGATGGAAGGTTTTGACGTAATGCCGATGGCGGAAGCCGCCAAGATAGGGGATCTTTTCATCACGGCAACCGGTAACACCGATGTAGTCACCGCAGCTCACATGAGTCAAATGAAGGACAAGGCGATTCTCTGTAACGTGGGCCACTACGACATCGAAGTCAAAGTCAAGGATCTCGAAAAGATAGCCGTTGGGCGGAAGAGGGTAAGACCAGAAGTCACTGAGTACAGATTGAAGTCTGGGAAGCGGCTCTACCTCTTGTCAGACGGGAGACTTGTTAACCTCGCCGCGGCGGATGGGCACCCCGCGGAAGTCATGGACATGAGCTTCGCCGGTCAAGCTTTGTCAGCTGAATACCTTCTCCGACATGGTTCTAAGCTCGAGTCGAAGTTGACTCGAGTTCCAGAAGAGTTAGACTTACAGATTGCCCGCTGGCGTCTGGAGGAATTCGGAAAAAGGATCGATTCATTGACTAGGCTCCAACAAAACTACGCTAGATCATGGCGGCTCTGAGCAGAACGCACAGCTAGATGTACAGCTCTGCACAGCCGGGTCCCGAGCTGACGATACCGAAGTTTGGACTCAACCGAGTCAATCGCAGAGGCTTTTGTCCGAGTTTTTTCCTCGTAACCGGTAACAGTTTCACCCACCTCCGAGGATTCAAGCTTGCCCTCAGCGTAGCATTTTACCTAATTTTCGTCTAAAGCTAATTAGTTCTGACAGCCGACTTGCGACGCCCCGGTGGTTATGGGCTGCTGTCTCGTTTGTTTGGATCCAGATCTTTTCATAGAGTGCGAGAGAAGCGCGTAAGAAAATTCCGTCCACCAGCATGGGCATTACTGTTGGTCGCGATCTTCGCCCTCTGGGAGTCAGTCTGCCTTTCCGGACTTGTGTCAAGCAGCCAGCTCCCAGCACTTCACGACGTTATCTTGGCTCTCATCCAGCTCGCGGGAACGCCATTTTTCTTGGTGCACGTTGGCCAGAGTTTTGCTAATGTTACGACGGGAGTTTCGTTGGCACTGGTCTTGGTGTTTCCCCTGGCTCTACTTGTGGGAATGCGAAGTCAACTTGATCAGGCGATCACTCCAATCATAATGCTGGTGGGTGCTCTTCCTGATCTTGCGATTCTAACGCTTCTAGTTACAGTGATAGGGCGAGGAAATGTTGCCGCTGTTGCAATCTCCGCTTTCAGTGCTTTTTTCCCTGTGTATTTTACGATCCGACAAGGGGTGAAGGAAATACCTGGCGATTATTTCCACGTCACATCAGTATTCAAGGCCGGAAGAGTTCAGACTTTCACGAAAATGATCCTTCCGTCGATCTTTCCCAACCTTGTCACGGGCCTTCGTTTGTCTTTTGAATTCAGCTGGAACGTGTTGCTTGCGGTCGAGGTCATTGCAAGTGTGGCTGGGATTGGAACCTTCATTTCTTCCAGCCTAGGAAGCTCAGCGCATTCGTTGACTTACGGTCTGGCCGCAATAATGACGGTTGGTCTTATCACGATTGCGATAGACAGAGCCGTCTTCGAGAGGTTTGAGAATCGCATCAAGAGGTGGCGGTAGGACTTGCATGTAGAACTGTCCAACGTTACAAAGGTCTACGAGGACCCACCTCAACTCGTAACAGCCCTCAAGGATATCTCGTTTCATGTGAATGAGGGAGAGTTTCTGTGCATCGTAGGACCGAGCGGATGCGGCAAGTCGACACTCTTGAGGATGATCGCCGGACTAGATCATCCCTCCTCCGGCCAGATTCGTTTCAGGGGTGATCTCCTTACCGCACCTCACTCAAAGATCAGCATGGTCTTCCAGACCTTTGCTCTGCTTCCTTGGAGAACTGTAATTCAGAACGTCGAATTCGGACTTGAGGTCCAAGGGCGGTCGAAAAAGGAGAGAGCTGAGGTTGCGATGGATCTTCTCGAGATGGTTGGGCTCGAGGGATCAGAGAATCTCTTTCCAAAACAACTCTCAGGAGGAATGAAACAACGAGTCGGCATCGCTCGCGCACTCGCCATAGATCCAGAGGTGATTTTGATGGACGAGGCGTTTAGCGCTATCGACGAGTTCACCGCGGAATCTCTGAGAGCTGAGGTTGCTGAGATTCACAATGAGACCCAGAAGACGTTCCTTCTTGTAACTCACAACCTTCCCGAGGCGATTGAGCTGGCCGACCGCATCCTTGTCCTTTCAGCCCGTCCGGCCAGAGTCAAGAGCATTGTAGGTGTAGAGATGGAGCGACCGAGAATTCAGACAGATTCAGAGTTTGTGAGCATTCATCGTGACATTTTCGCGTTGCTCCAGTCAGAACTGGAAAACAGCATCATGCGACATAGACTCAGCGGACTAAAGGAGTTCAAGAGACTCCAAGACATGGAGGATCGCTAAGATCGAATGAAATTCGTCCTCGTTATCGGAGGGGCATTTCTTCTAGTCGCTGGACTTCTAGCCTACTCCATGGTCCCTAATCTTCACATGATTCCGCTTCAGTCTTCTCAGATGGTTGTCAATCCCAGACCGATCCCAGTGAGCTCAGCTTCTTTGTCCGAGACTCCGGAAAATGTCAGCCTGTTTCCAGGGAGAGAAAACGAATTGCTCGTTAATCTGACGGTGTACACCCAATCAGGAGCACCATCTTCGATCCAGTTCAAGTTCTTTCCCGAAGGGGCGTTCCAAAACTGTATGCTTAACGTGGAACAGAGGGGGTGCCTCGTTAATCAGACTGTTTCGAACTCTAGCATTCGAATTCCCTTGAACGCCTCGACGACTTACTATTTCGGTTTTGATAATAGAGATTCCAGTGGTTCAAAAGAGGTGCTTTTGTCGGCAACTCTGGTTGCGAGTTCGGTCAGTACCATGGTGGCGAGAGATGGGGGAATGAATTTTGCTGGATTAGGGATTAGCTTGGTTGGGCTCCTGGTCACTCTTTACGGGGTCTTTGCCAAGACCGTCATTCCTTGGGAGTGAGTCAGAAATCGGGCTCACGGTCGGCGAGCTGGTTGGTATAAGAGGCGCCGATTGAGCCATAGGTCGAATCTTGTCCCTGCTTCGTCTGCGGCTCAACGTTATTCCTAGCACAACTATCGCAAGGAGTATCGCAGCTGTTGCGGCTGTTGCAAATGAGGGTTCTACCGTAACTCGATAAGTAGCAGTCATAACAGTGTCTGTGATAACGGAAACCCATCGCGGATTCGCCGTGCTCCCGTCATTCCAAGCAGCGAACGAGTTGGTCAGTCCAACTTGGATTGTTGTGGAGCCTAGTGAGAGAGGTACTTGGGACTGGATATAGACCTGGTGAGGCCCATAATGTACTGGTAGCCTCAATTCGTTAGATCGGTCCGAGGTCAGGTTCGTCCCGTCAACTGAGATGAGCATTCCGGGGGCGGGAGTGTTTACTTGGAGAAGTAGCAGTGGTGAGCTAGTCCTATCGACGATTATAGTGTAGGCGGTCGAGTTCGTGGTGGTTACAATTATCTTTACAAAGTTCGGGGGGTCCGAAAAGGTGTTGTTGCTAACGCACGGCGAGGAACAGGGTCCAAATGCGGCGTCGCTTAGGTCCCCACCAGGATGCGCGTCCATGAGTCGAAGATTGCCATGCCCCCCTGCTATGCTCTCGTTTACCTTGTAGATTAGCAAGCCAGCGCCCGGATAGTCCGACGGGAATGGGAGATACTGATCATAAGTTCCAAGTTTTGCTCTCATCTCTATGAGGTAGTATGATAGAGATCCGTCGGAGTTCACGCTGATTGGGATCTTAACGGCCTGTATTCCCGAAGTGGGAAGTTCTAGATTTTGGACAGTTATTGTTGTCAAATTGCCCGGGTAGACTGTTCGTAAGCTTGAGTTGGAGATCCATCCTAGCTTGATCTTTGACCAGGATGAATGTTGTGACGGGTAAGTTCCAGGTGACGGTTGTAAGGGATTCCCACTGTTTGGGTTCCATTCTCCGAGCGCCATGATTTCCCAGTAGCCGACAAAGTTGTTGACAGGGTCTATCTGTTGCGTCAGGTCGTATAGGTCTGGCAGGCCCTGAAGATGGCCAGCCTCGTGGGCGTAGACTCCAACGGGGTCGGACTCTGAGACTACCGAGGTTGAAATCTGGAATGAGTCTAGAGGAGAGGGATTGAAAACGTAGCCCGGAATAGTAAATGAGTGAATGTCCGTGGATGAATGCGGGGGCATCGCCTCATCGTTTCCCGCATGCACTATTATCGCGTATTTGTAATCGTGAAAGTTCACTCCTGCCTTGTATGCGGCCTGAAGTGAGTCCGTAACTAATTGATTGTCGATGGATGCAGTATTCGCACTATAGTATTCCATAGTCTTCTGCAGCGAGTACCATGGGGAGGCTACGGATGGACTGAGAGTCGTCACAAACGAAACGATTCCGTAGGAGTCTTCGGCGTAGTAGTTGTCCATATTAGAAAGCGTCTCAGCTATCCTAGTTGGAGAAGTGCTGTTGGTCTTGTCGGAGAACCCCACAAGCACTACGAGAGTCGACTGGGCGCCGCTTATAGGGGTAAGAGGAAACGTGGAGACATTATTGAAAGACGGGGCTGGATTATGGAGTTGGAGGGGGACCATTTGGGAAATGAGAAGGGCAGTTATCACGGCTCGAACGATTAGAGGGCTGACCCGGAAAGGCATTTACAATCCTGGAGCGATTTCCAGTTCTTGGTTCCTCCTGAAGCGCAAAAGCAGTCTGTAACTGGTTCAGTTGCAGCAAAGTTCCATAGGGGCAACGCGGAATCTTTCTTTTCCCTGCTCTTTGCGACCTCGATTGAGAAGACAATCGGTTGACGGCGTTGCATCAAGAGTGCGGTCCGGCTAGCCTTAAATATGATGATTCGCAAGAATCGCCGTTCATAGAAGATCGTTCTCTGGGATTTCAGATGAGTCATCGAGATGTAGGAATTGTCGGTTACGGCGTGTACATTCCATGGGAACGGATCGAGACCGAGAAGATTGTAAGAGAACGGGAGAGAAAGCGAGGCAAAGAGCTGGAAAGAGTCCTAGAGAAGGTTAGACACGGGCTACTTCTTAGAGAGAAAGCTCTCGCGGGTCACACTGAGGATACGATTACAATCGCCACGGAGGCCGCTGAGAACGCGGTTAGAATGGCGGGCATCTCCCCGGATGAGATTGGAACAGTCACAGCGGGCTCCGAATCGAAACCATATGCGGTTGGAACGATCGCGCGTCACGTCGCCTCATTCATCGGAATGGGACAGAACGTCTTCGTCGCCGATCTGGAGGGAGCATGCAATTCAGGCATGCAGGGAGTCGGCTTCATAGATTCGGAGATTCGTAGCGGTCGCATCAAGTACGGCCTCGCGATAGGTGCGGACGTCGCCCAAGCCGAGCGAGGCGACCCTCTAGAATATTCCTGCGGGGCGGGTGCCGGAGCCTTCGTACTTGGCCGGACGGATCTGATCGCAACCATCGAAGATATTGCGCCGTTTTCAAGTCTGTTCATGGACTTTTGGAGACGCGATCAGGCAGCAGTGCCGTCGCATTTCGGGCGGACCACCGTTGAAGCTTACAAGTCGCATGTAATCGGTGCTATCGCCAATCTCTTCCGTAAACATCCTGATCTATCCCTGTCGGAGTTTGATGCGATAACCTTTCATCAACCCTCTGGATATCTGCCCATGAAGACATGCGCCGCTCTGACCGAGGACAAGATTCCTTACGTGGAGGATGAATCCATCGCCGAAAGAATGAGGCTTACCGAGCAGGATATCGAGAAGAAAGTCAAGCCTTGGCTCAAAGTCTTGGACACGGGCAACACTTATGCGGCTTCGACGCTCATATCCCTCGCATCTGTTTTCGACAATTCCAAACCCGGAGATCAGGTTCTAGCAGTCTCCTACGGCTCTGGAGCATATTCTAACGCAACTTGGTTCGAGGTCCAAGATGGTATTGAAGAGAAGAGGGGGCTGACACCCACGGTAGAGGAATACGTCAAGAGGAAGACGACGATAAAGATAGAAACCTACCAGGATCTGATCAGGGCTCGTCTGCATAGAATAAAGCAGAGGCTTGAGATCCCTAGGCTCGTCGGGGATGTAGAGCCGGTAAACGGCAAATCCTTCACTCTCAGTCTATGCTATGGATGCGAACGGATCTATTTCCCTGCCAGAGAGAAATGTCTTGATTCAGAATGCACTGGGAAGATGGAGGTCAAGCGTTACCCGCTCATCGCTCGGTTGAAGAGCGTATCCAAGCTACCTCTCAAGAAGAGATTCACATCAAACTTCGAGCTACTTGACCAGAACAAAGTGTTGTTTGTCGACGCAAAGCTTCAGGACTTGAAACCCGGTGTCAAGCTTGAGGGCGTCCTGCGGAGACTCGACTACGAGGGAAAGGATGGCCTAATCATGTATGGGATCGCGTACCGGCCTGTCTTCCAAGAGACTCTGGGGTTTATCGCAAGGCCAAAGCCTCTAGTAATCGCGCCTCCGCAGTACGCCTAGAGGATTTTGAAGCGATAGGGTCGCCTCTGTTAGTCTCAGCCAGACCTCCGGTCGCGTAGCATGGACCTTTTCGAATCAACTCCCGAAGCCAAATTCAGAAAGAGAGTTCAGCGTTTCGCAAAGGAGCATGTTGCTCCTGTAGCCGAGAAAGTCGAAGAGGGATGGTTTCCCCGGGAAGTACTCCGGAAACTGGGAGAGCAACAGCTTCTCGGAGTTGCTTTTTCGAAGAGTGATGGAGGCCTTGGGCTAGGCTGGAGTTTCGAAGTGATTGTGGCTGAGGAGATCTCATCCGTAAGCGGGGCTACAGAAATGGCCCGGTTGGCTTCAGGGGCATTGTACGCTGCGCCACTCGCTTACTTTGCAAGTAGACCGCAGAAACGGAGGTTTCTCAGACCTGTGCTCGCGGGGGAGAAGGTTGGGGCGCTTGCGCTAACCGAACCAGGAGCCGGGTCAGACGCGGCCTCTATCAAGACGCATGCGGAACGTCGAGGGCAGGATTTGGTTCTCAACGGTGAGAAGCGTTTCATTACAAATGGTGGAGTTGCTGATTTCCTCTTCGTATTCGCCGTCACTGAGCCTCGAAAGCCTCCCAAGTCTGGAGTTAGCGCCCTTGTTGTCCCGAGAGAATCCGAAGGAGTGCAAGTGGTGAAGACATACGGTCTCCTTGGGATGCGCGGCGCAAACGTCGTCCATCTTAGATTTCGCAACGTAAGGGTTCCCGAGGAGAATATTGTTGGGGGGCTTCACAGAGGATTCCCGATACTCCTTGATGAACTTGATCGGGAACGCCCCGCGGTCGCGGCGGGAATGCTGGGGATCGCTCGCTCAGCCTTTGAGTCAACGGTAGACTATTCGTCAAAGAGACAGCAGTTCGGCCGGCCGATCAAGGAGTTCGAAGGGGTTAGTTTCAAACTGTCAGACATGCTCGTTAAGCTTGAAGCGTCCCGCCTGCTCATCGTCAAGGCGGCTCGGCTGCTCGATGAAGGAAAACTAGCAAGACTCGAAGGAGCAACCGCGAAGCTCTTTGCCACTGAGTCAGCTTTCGAAATAACGCACCAAGCTTTGCAGGTTCACGGAGGAATTGGGTATACTAAGGATCTCCCGATCGAGCGCTATTTCCGTGACGCTAGATTCATGATGATTGGCGGGGGAACGAGCGAGATCATGCGATTCCTGATTCAGCGAGAGATCTACAGGGAGAGGAGCCGACGGTCGTCATGATTGTTACTGGGAATTTTGCCGGCTAGTTACGCGAGGCTTTAGTCGATTTGGGGAAAGGGAGAGTGCGAAGAAAGGCCCTATTTGTATGTCCACAGTGGAGATCGAAAATTATCGATGGAAGTGCGAGAATTTCCTGAAGGGCTACTGCCCTGGTAAAGACTGTGATATTTGCGCAAAGATGACGAATAGATTGTTGTTGAAGGGTCTGGTGAAGATCACTCACGCGGATGAGATTCTTCAGCCCCAGCAGGCGACTGCTCCGAGCAGCCAGCCCTAGGTTTCCCTCCTCTTTTTGAGAAACATTCTACAGACGATATAAGAATCGCGCATTTTCTTTTCGAGGTAGGTTTATACCACATGGCGGCCAATATAACCTATGGATTCCAGATACGATCCACACGGCTATCCACAGCAATCTCACGCGGGCCCGGGGGACGCCTGACAAATGGTCGACTTTCACTACTTCATTTTCATCATAAACGCTGATGCAGCGGTTTTCGGAGTTATCGTCTTTCTCATGAGCTACATCGCGTTAAGGCTCGTCTACAGGATGTGGCGACGCAGTCTACGCTGCCCGCACTGCGGCGAAGTCTACGCCGCCAGGCACATAGCGCACATCCCGGAGAAAACGCTCCCTAACACTTTGTGGACTTGAAGTCTTAGACTCAAGTCTGTTCCTTTTCTAGTCTTCCGCGTATCAAGGCTTAGGGCGTCCTGAGAAAAGATAGCGCGAACTCTTTTGCATGTCTTTCCGTGCCGCGGTGCTTACCGCCAACATTTCTCAGATGGTGGTAAAACTCGTGAATGAGCACATAAGGGTCGTAGAGATATTCTTGATTGGATATGTAGATCGTTTTTTCACGATGGACATAGCATCCAAGCGCCCTCTTCTCCCCGCGCGGGAGTCCGATCCTGAGAGCAGGCATTTCAACGCGATAATGCTGGGAGAGGAGTTCAAGCGCGTCCTCCGGACGCTTCTCGATCGAGATTAGTTGGACTATTCTATCCTGGAACTGCCTCTCATCCAAGGTAGGATTCGACTTGAATACTGGCAGGCTCGTAGTCTACAAGTCTCCCTGCTTGAAAGTCTTCGTACGCCTTGAGGTCCAAGAGACCGTGTCCGCAATTGTTGAACGCTATGACTTTCTCTTCTTTTGACTCCTTACATCTTATCGCTTCATCAATTACGTATTTGATGCAATGCGCGGTCTCTGGCGCGGGGATCATTCCTTCAGTCTGCGCGAACGTTCTCGCAGCCTTGAAAACCTCTGTCTGATGATAGGCGATGGACTTTACCAGTCCCTTGTAGATCAGATAGCAGAGTGAGGGGGCCTTTCCATGATATCGTAGGCCCCCCGAGTGGATGGGCGGTGAAACATACTTGTGTCCAACGGTGTACATTTTCAACAGCGGAGTCATTTCCGCGGTATCCCCAAAGTCGTAGGTGTAGATGCCTCGAGTCGTTGAGGGTACAGCCTTTGGTTCGCACGCGACAAACTTTGACTCGGATTTGCCTTTCAACCGGTCTGACATGAAGGGATAGGCGAAGCCAGCGAAGTTCGATCCTCCTCCAATGCATCCGGCAATAACGTCGGGTTCGGTGTCGATGCTCTCAAATTGTTTCTTCGCTTCAAGTCCTATGATTGACTGGTGCAGTAGGACATGGTTCAATACTGAACCCAGGCAATACCGTGAGCCCTCGTGAGTCACGGTATCCTCCAGCGCTTCACTGATCGCTATCCCCAGGGTCCCAGGATGGTCCTGATTCTGGTCGAGCAGAGATTTTCCAAATTTGGTCTCCTTACTGGGCGAGGGAAAGACTTGGGCCCCGTACGTTTCCATCATAGTTCTTCGGCCGGGCTTCTGGTCGTAGCTGACTCGGACCATGTAAACCCTGCACTTCAGGTCGAAGATCGAGGAAGCAAGGGCGAGAGCCGATCCCCACTGGCCAGCCCCGGACTCGGTCACTAGTCTCTGGGTTCCCTGCTGGCTGTTGTAATAGGCCTGAGCTAGCGCCGTGTTGGGCTTGTGGCTTCCGGTTGGGCTGAGGTATTCTGCCTTATAGAAGATCTTGGCGGGTGTCTTTAGAAACCTCTCAAGTCTCTTTGCCCGTACCAGCGGAGTCGGTCTACCTATCTGGATATAGGCGTCTCGAACCGTCTCTGGGATGGTGATATTCTGTTCTGAGCTGATTTCCTGGCGAATCAGCTCTTTTGCGAAGATTCTCTCTAGTGCGGCTGGGTTGATGGGTTGTTTTGTTCCTGGATCTAAGGGTGGAGGTAAAGGCTCAGTAAGATCGGCCTGAATGTTGTACCAGCTGGCTGGTATCTCGTCTTGAGAAAGGTTGATTCTCGTAGGGTCTCGTGTTGCAAGAGTTTGCAAGCGAAACGTCAATGTCTATGCGTGTAAGTAACATTTTAAGCTTGCCAGTACAGTTCTGTACGTAGGAGTTGGGCACAAGTGTGGCACAAGATAGAGGCTCTGATGGAGGGACATCCCGAGCGGTTGAGAGTCGTCCGGACACTTCTCGAGAATGGGTTTAGTCTTAGAGACGAAGGAATCTATCTGAACGACATCGAGGTCCCAATTGTAAGAATAGCAAAGTCAGCGGGGGTAGATAGACGAACTGTAGACGAGACGATACGAATGGTCGAGAACAGTCCAGAACTCAAAACTCTATTTTCGAATCTGAGATCCGCCGGAATGTCCCTCAAAGGAGTCGCAAAGCAGCTTGGCCTCGGCGTGGTAGAAATCGTGGTTCAAGATCCTCATAGACCGGGAATCTTAGCCGAAGCTTCGCAGCTATTCTCAGAGCTGGGAATAAGCATTCGACAGGCGCTAGTTGATGATCCAGAATTGGCGCCAGAGCCCAAGCTAGTCTTGATCGGTGACAAGGCGGTGCCTGGAGAAATAGTTCCCAGACTTCTCAAGATTGGGGGGGTAACAAGAGTGTCCGTCTCCTAGCGTTATCCACATGCCGTTAGTTACTTCAGGTAACATTTATCTGTCCCGTCCGTTACCATAGGTAACAGAAGAGGGCTAGCGCAACGAACTTAGGACTTTCCAGCGAACATCCAGCACAGAGAGTAGAGCCAAGAACCGCCCTAGACTACGGGACGTTCAGTAATCGATTCGGTGACCCAACGAGCGATAAGGAACTCGAAGTCTTTCAGAAATACATGGCATCCAGAATGCTGCTAAGCAACGGATTCGATACATATCTCAACCCCGTCATGAGGAGAGACGATGACAATTCGACTATCGTAGCGGACCTTTGCGGAATCAAGAAAGAAGAGATCATCGTTGCATTCTGCTCCGCGAGTCTCCCAGAAGAAACAGTCTGGAATAGCATACGGCTCATCAGCCAATCGCAGAATGCTCGATCCTTGATTCTCTCCCCCGAAGAGATCGCTCCAGACCTCATCGAAGAAGAAGCGCCAGGAGCACTAAACAGGGGAAAGGTGCAGGTTGAGACATTAGGATGGTTCGACGACACACTCGAGCAGACCTTGCAGCAAACGCTCCGCACAATCGAACTGCTAGTGAATGAGACCCGGATGCGAATGCTCGCACCCCTGCTTCAAAAATCCGCTCTCAAACGGGAGTTTCGAGCGAGAATCAACCCGAAACTCGTCTACCATAATCTTACAGCGCTATCAGAGGCCGGAATTGTCGATGAGCCGGTGGAAGGAACCTACGAGCTTAGCCAGCTCGGCAAGACTGTGCTGCCCGAGTTCATCGCGTTCTTGGAGAAGACGCGCAAAACCCTCGACGATTATAGGCACAAGGAGGTGAAATCGATTGGAAGACAATGAATTCTTCCCAGAATGGTTCAAGCGACGCTTCCGATCCCCATTGACCAACTGGTTCGACGATTTCGACAAGAACTTCGAAGAGATGTTCCGAGGCCTCGAACTACCGAAAGACCTGGTCCGTGAGAGAAAACTGCCTGACGGAGGAAGAGTCAGAGAGATGGGACCCTTCGTCTACGGCTACTCGTTCAGCATGGGACCAGACGGCAAACCCATAGTCAGAGAATTCGGCAATGTGAAACCATCAATCAAAGGAGGACCCTTTGGAACCGCGAAGCCAAGCCTCGACGTCAAAGAAGAACGCGAACCTCTCGTTGACGCCATGGTTCAGTCAGACACCGTCAAGGTTGTCGCTGAACTCCCAGGCGTAGAAAAGTCAGACATTGCGCTAGAATGCGACGGACGGAACTTGGTGCTCAAAGTGGACACGGACAGGAGGCGTTTCTACAAGTCCCTAGAACTCCCCGTTGAAGTAGATCCCGATACGTCAAAGGCGAGCTACAAGAACGGAGTTCTGGAACTGGTCCTCACACGTAAGACCCCTGGGAACAAGCCCAAACAAATAAAGATAGACTAGGCTGGTCTCTTCCCCAGCCTCCCGTTTCTTTTTCTTGGTGTCCGTATTCGACCTGCTTACCAGTTATTAACGGGTCGAAAATGCACACTCTAAGCATATGGCTGTCGATGAGCTGAAAATTACCACCGCGGAACACAAGAGTCGAATCGAGAAGATTCAGAAGCAGCTTCGAAGAGAAAGAATAGAAGCTCTGTACCTGACCAACTCAACGAGAATCCTATACACAACAGGCTTCGCGCATATTCCCACAGAGCGTCCCCTCGCAGCCGTCATCCCCAAAGAGGAGCAGCCTTTCTTCATCGCTCCGTACTTAGAGTTTGACCACATTCGTCAGGAATGTCCGATAGCGGGCGAGGTCCTGACGTATCCCGACTATCCGGGGAAAGTACACCCTATGCGGCTATTCGCGAGATTTCTGGCTCAAAAAGGACTTGCTTCTTCCAAGATTGCCACAGATTCGATGGAGGGAGCAGGTGGAGGCTATGGCTATCGAGGACCGGCATTGCCGGACCTAATGCGCCGGGCCAAGTTCATTGCGGGACGAGACATTGTGGATAAGTTGCGGCTCGTGAAATCGAGGCAAGAAATACGACTTCTCCGAGAGAGCGCAAAATGGTCGGAGATAGCGCATGATATCTTGCTTGAGAATACTCACGCTGGTCTTCATGATACTCTGGTCGCTGTTAGATCAAGCTACGATTCGCTCGCGAGAATGCTGAGGAAAATAGGACAATCCTATGTCCAGTTGAAAATCGCCCTGTCTCCGGTAGTAGTGGGCTTCCGGGGACAAGTGGGTGGAAACTCTGCGATTCCCCACGCAGTCTACAGTAAGAAGAAGATTCGGAGGGGAGATGTTCTTGTTACAGAGGCCGGAGTGGAAGTGGGGGGCTATACGAGCGAGCTTGAAAGGACCGTGATTGTTGGGAAGCCCAGCTCTAAAGCTACTCGTTGCTTTGAAGCCATGTTGACGGCACAGAACGCTGCTCTCAAAGAGTTTCGGCCAGGAATACCATGCGGCAGGGTAGACGAGGCGGCTAGTAGATCTGTTGAAGACTCTGGGCTCAAGGAGGGTCTTAGGCATCATACAGGACACGGAATAGGTTTAGAGGGTCACGAGCCACCGTGGCTTGATTCCGGAGACCGGACTGTCATTCGCGAGGGAATGGTCTTTTCATGTGAGCCTGGTCTGTACTTTCCCGGCTACGCGGGATTCCGACACTCGGATACAGTTGTTATCGCGAAGAATGGAATGGACTTCATAACCCACTACCCGCGCGGGCTGGAAGATCTCACGGTTTAGAATAGAAACGCGGCGTTTCACGCTTTGAACCATTGAAACACCAGATACCGGATCTTTCCAGACTTCGTATCCGGAATCGCAATTATGAAGTGTTTTCTCACGGTCGTAGCAAGTCTTCCAGCTCGGACCACCTCGAAAGGTCCCATCACGGATTCAGGAGTCTCAACAGAGACGATGAATGGAGCGTGGTCTATTCCTGGGCCATGTTCGTACACCGCGAAATCGGCCCCGAACTTAATTCCGGGAGTGACGATGTACCCTTTCTCCCTCAAGTCCTTGTACACTTGGTAGGCGGCGCTGAAGCCTCGATAGGTTTCCCGAGCAGCCTTCAGCAGGACACTCTTTCCAACCGGTTTCTTGGTACGTCCGTCGATGACGCCGATCCTTTTGTGTTCGAGCAAGTAAAGTCCCTCCATCAGATCTAACAGAAGTGGGACTTCAAAGTCCTGGTCAGGTTTTGGCTTGGGGATGCCTACTGGTTTTCCGAAGAATCCTGATCTGTATATGCCGAGACCTGATTTGTAATCCCAGATTATGAGCCTCGTCCCAATAAGTTCGGCTTGATCCTGAGCCGAGGGCGTCTTCATGGCCTTACTAGGCGGTTAGAGCGATGACTCGGATTAGGTCCACAACGTCTACCCCGAGATCCGCCATATTCTCCATATGCGCACTGAGATCCCTGATCAACAGGAGTGTGCGCAGAGGAATTTTCTCGTCAAGCACCTCCAAGTCCAACGAGCGGTAAGCGGTGTCGACCCTCCTTTCTGTCTCCTCAACGCCCTTCGAGAGCTCCATAGCTTTTGTCGGGTTGAATCCAAGAGACATCATAGTCTCGCGGATCTTGGACATTTCTTCGAGAACGAGTCCGATGAGCTCGGACAGTCGTTTGGTGTATCTCTTATCGACCTTCCAGCTCCGATCGATAACCGCGGTCAGTCGATAGCCTATTCCCTGAGCGTAGTCGGCTACTTCGCCTACCCGGAAGATGAGTCGGATGAAGTCCTCCCGATTGCTCAATAGGGCCCCGAATGAAGCAACCTCTTCTAGTAGTTTCTTCTTGGTGCCTTCGAAATCGTCCAGAATCTTGACCATGTTCTGATAGTGGTCCTTCGCGTCCTTGCCCTTGCCGTCGCCAACGCTATCAGTCATCAGAGCAAGCTCTCGCGTTATCTCGACAACATTCCTCGTCTGATCGCGACAAATGTCAAGGATTCTTCGTCTAATGCTGGCTTCGGTTTCAACTGGAAAGGTCAACATCAACACCGGGTAGGGCTAATGCAATGAAGGGGCGACATTCCCATAAAAACTAGTTGCAGTACGCCTAGCCATTTTTTGCAGGGAACCCGCCGCTGACAATGGAGTCGATTGTCGACTTGAGGTCGTCGATTTGGACCCTTATCTGGTTCCACGAGTCTCGATCCCGGAGTGTGACGGAATCATCCTTCATAGTGTCGTAGTCGATGGTGATTCCGAGTGGTATCCCCGCTTCATCAGCCCGTGCATACCTTCGCCCGATGGACCCCGCATCGTCATACTCGACCCGAAGGCCGCCATGGAGTAGGCTTCGATGGACCCTCTTGGCTCTCTCTACGAGTCCATTCTTGTTAACAAGGGGACAGACGACGGCTTGTGTTGGGGCGATCCCGAAAGGTAGGCGCAGAATCAGTCTTTCTCCCTTCATCCTGAGATTATGTTCCAGCGTGGAATAGACTAGTCTCTCTACTCCGAAGCTGGGTTCAACGACGTGAGGAAGGAATTTTGCCCCGGCCTCCTTGACGGTCTTCTCTTTTGTGTCGAAAAAATCGACCGGGATATTATTAGCATCAATCTTGATCGAATCGCCGGGTCTCTTACCCTGGAGGATTCGAGGTAGGTCCTCCTTTGCTAGGAGGCTGATGATTCTTCCAGCATCTGCTCCGAATCGTTGGCGTATCTTTTCGTGGTTCGGTCTGATGGTTCGGACTTTCTTCTCAATCGGTGAATCATACGCCTTGAAAACTCGTAGATCTATCCCGGTGGCTTGCATGTGACTGCGAAGGTCGAAATCGGTTCTGTAGGCGAACCCGGCAACTTCTACCCAATCCCATCTGTCAAGTTTCACTTCATGATCGAAAGTCTGAGCAGAATAATGCGCTCTTTCAGTAGATAGTTTCTCAAAGAATCGTTGACTGTGTTGGTCAATCCCTAACTGTGAAAGGAATCTTGTGGACTGGGCCATGAAATATGCCATCCAGGGGGATTTGACAAGTCGTTTCTCGAGAGCTTCAGCTGTCGTGATGCTAGTGGTTTCGGTTCTTCCCTTCTTTCTGGTATCCTCTGTTACGATGAAGAGCCTGTCAGCCTTCACCTCGTCAAGGTAGGGGCATTCTGGTTTTTCAGGATCGAAGAAAATCTCGAAGTCCATTATGGTGAATTCGCGTAGTCGTATGGGTCCTTGGCGGGGTGAAATTTCGTTTCGTAACACCGTTCCGACCTGGGCAATCCCCAAGGGGAATTTTTCTCTCATCACTTCGAGTACTCGGTGGAAGTCGACGAATATTCCCTGCGCTGCTTCGGGTCGAGTATAGGCTGGGTCTTCTCCATATGGGCCGATGTTTGTCTTGAACATGGTTACGAAGTATTGTGGTGATCCGAGGACTCCTCCGCACTCAGGACATTTTACCTGCTTCAAGAGGACAGATAGCTGTTCTAGGTCTAAACCCTCGGTCTCGGTCCTCGTGCTCTCCTTGATTAGTTGGTCGGCTCGGAACCTTCGGTGACAGTTGGTACACTCCGTCATCGGATCTTTGAAATTCTGGACGTGACCTGACGCTTCGAGAACTCTTTCAGGGGTTATGATTGGAGTCGATATCTCGACGAATCCGTGCGGCCTGAGGAAGAATTCTCTCCATGTAGCTTCGATTTCCCGCTTCAGGCCGGTTCCCAGGGGGCCTAGGTCGATGAAGCCGCTTACACCCCCGTATATTTCGAAGGAGCCCCAGAAGAAGCCTCTCCGCCTCGCGAGTTCAGAGAGCAGCCTGTGTTTGTCTCTTAGCTGAGGGGTCGGCTGCTCCAAATCTTTGGTCGTCGGTGAATCATTCAAGAATCGGTATAATGCTTTACGGGAGCAACAATAGGAGGAAGCTGAATGAACAGGATCTCTGTCTATCGGGCCTTCACGTGCTTGACGATGGGCGGCCGAACCTTCCTCAGAATCCTGTAGCCGCAGAAGGGGCACTTTATCTCGGGAGTCATCGCCAACTGATCGGCGGTAAGTCTAGATCCACAATTAATGCATTCGTAGAATAACCCGCCCGGATTTCGCTCTCGCGCCGGGGGTTCTTGCGACGGCGCTTCCGGCGCAGCTTCTTCGGGACTCGCTTCCATCTAGACTTCACCTGATAACGCTGGTGGGTTCAAGTTAAGGATTTGGAGGGCGGTTCCCTGAACCGGGAGCTTTAGGTTTAGAACCGGCGGGCTTTGTCTTTTCTTCTATTTCTGCTGTTTCGGGGTGTCTCTTGACTAGGTATAAGCCTAGAATGATTATTGCGGCCACGACACCGATGGCTGCGGGAACCAGGATTTGCAGGTTATTCTGGAGAATCGTCACTTGAAGTGTTTGGCTGGCTAGGGGGCCACCATACTGCGGTGACGAGAAGCTGATGGCATATTGTCCGGGCGATGAGGGTGCCTTGAAAGATAGTGTCACGTCTTGGCTGGCTCCGGGTGCAATTCTGAGTCCGGTTTGCTCGGCAACTTTTCCCGAGCCCTGAAGGTTTAGGTCAACGGTAATAATTTCGGTTATTTTCGTAGCGTTGCTTCTTAGGTGGAGAGTGGTTGTGACCGACTGACCCTCAGCGACTTGACCTATCGTGTCCATGTTTGATTGTAAGACAGTGGAGTCTGAGAACTCCGAGTTCTGGTTATTCGCAAGGACGATGCCTGAAGAGTCCCTTGCCAAAGCAAACAATGTCAATTTCGCCGCGCCGAGGATGGAGTCCGATGTCATCGACAGAGAGAAGCTGCCGGAGATCGCGTCTGTGGTGAACGTTGACGAGTATGCGAGGTATTTGCTGGGAGTAGGCAAGTTCATTCCGTACACGTATGCGTAGGGTGGAGATTCGACCGGTGCACTTGCGCCCGCTGTGCTTACGACGGTGACTTTGAAAAGGCCGGCCTGGGCTCGAGTCGCCACAACTGGACCGGTGCCACGACTCATCCATGATGTCTTTGAGTTGCCGTACTGGAGGCTGGTGAATCGAACCATTGTTCCGTTCGCGGTTAGCGTGAAAACGGCTTCATAGCTTTGGGAGAAAGTAACATTGAACGGCAAGTCGCCTAGGCCGTCCCTCAGTCCGACTGAAAATGTGACATTGACCCCGTGGCTCTGTGACCCAGGCCATTCGTGTTCCATTGTTACGTTTGCATTAACTGTCTGAGTCGCACTAGCGGGATTGATAAGCGTGAAAATCATCATCAACGATTGACCCTGAGTGAAGACGCCGTTAAGAAGTGAGACATTCGCAACGTAGAGATTGCTTGATGG
The DNA here is from genome assembly GCA_035637575.1 of Bathyarchaeia archaeon. Classification (GTDB taxonomy): domain Archaea; phylum Thermoproteota; class Bathyarchaeia; order 40CM-2-53-6; family 40CM-2-53-6; genus 40CM-2-53-6. The sequence continues at coordinate 16,166 of DASPWY010000166.1, read as the reverse complement.
GCTACCTTGTGTCGTCATTGGGACATTCGTTGGTGTGTTTTGATCCACTGCAAAGACCACCCCGGTGGCAGCCGCCGCAGAGTTGTTCGCGTACGCGAGTGCACCACTGACGGTTAGGCCGGTGTTGCTTCCACTACTAGTGAAGGAGCTGACTTGGATTTGGTCTATCTTGAAGGTGCTAGACATGTTGCCGAGGTCGAAACCGCTGGTGAAGACTACAAAGACAATCCAAGCTCCACAGAGATTACTCGTCGATCCGCAATTGCCCGAAGGCAGCGTGAAGTTGAAGACTCCTCCTATCACAGTTGTGGCTGGATTCGCTACGCCCGTCAACGGCTGACGTGCTCCGGCAGGATTGACGAAGATGACGCTGTAATTGCCAGATTGTTGGGAAATCGAAGCGTTGATTACCGCTGGTTTGTTAACCGTCTTTACGCCAACTTGGTCGCCTGGCGTAAAAAGTGACGTGGGGACTCCCGACAAGACGGGTGTTACTTGGCGAATGGAATTTTTGGTACTCGAAATGATGGTCACATTTGAGTTGAGGGCTGTCCCGGAGACGTCTGTTACATTGAAGGCTATTATCGACTGGGAGCAAGTCGGTGAGCCATTGTTGCAATGTTCCGTTTCGAATGGGACTAGCGGAGAGGCTCGGAAGATTTTCGTGGAGTTGAAGCTTACTTGCGTGATATTGTAGCCAACGGGATAGTAGATGCTTATGATCTCGATGTGCCACCAGAGGAGTGTTCGGTTCGTTGCTCCCGGGTGGAGGGTAGTCTTCAGTGTATTGTTGTAGCTGATTGTTGAGAGTGTGGTTGTGTGAATTATGTTGGTCGAATTTGTCGAGTCCTGTATCATGGAATGACTTGCTGATGGAAGGAAGTTGCCAATAGAAGCGACAACTATCTCTCCAACATTTGCAGACATCCCGGCACTATTTGTTCCATTCCAGCCGAACCTGAATGAGAGGGTGATATTCCATCCAATGAAGCTCGTAACGCTCAGACAGAAATTCTCGGGACAACCGACTGTACTGCTGGCAGGGAAAGTTCCGGGGGTCTTGAATGCCTGAGTGCTTATCATGTTCGTTCCATTCGAGAGAACATAGCTCGCATTAGTCCCTGATGTGATCTTTCCGAAGAAATTGAAGTTCACGCTGACGCCTGAGCAGGAGTTGCAGTTGAATTGGGGTATGGTCAGGTTCCAGCTGACTGTCTGCTTGTCAGTGGGCAGGTTAGCATTTGTGAGGTTGAACTGGAATCCGGTACCCTGAATTCTGCTGTTGTCCTTTGTACGGTTTACGGTGCTTTGCCAAAGAAAGTCGACCCCGGTAGTGCTCGTAGGGCCCACCACCTTTGGAGGGGGCGATGACGAGTTCGTGTAGAGATTGGCCTGTGAGTATGTGTAGTTGAAGGCTGTGAGTGCCCCATTAGGGTCCCTCGTGGACGCTGACTGATCATTTGTTGATGGTCCTGCCGGCAGAGCGTGGCTAGAAGGGATGCTTGGGATCGCCACGATTGCAGCACTTAGAATAAGTATCATGATTGCCGAACAGCGGATCAACAAGCTTCACGTGGCTAATTTGACGGCTCGTCCGGGCCGATTCTAATTAACCTTTGTAAGAAGAGCAGACGTTTATTATTCTTCTAGTACGCAATTGACTACATTCCATTCTAGTTTGTCGAAAATCCGTAGCGCTCAGTCATCGTTTGGGAGGAGGCGACACTAAGACCACGTTGTCTCCGCGGACGATGATAGTGCCCAGCTTCTTCGTAGCGTCTGAGTTCGTAACGTCTTCAGCTTCTTCCAGTACGAGATTCATATGTTGGTCAAAGCTGTATAATCTTCCCCTAACACTGCGGCCGCCTTTGAGCTGAACAAGCACTACCTTGTTCAGGCTCTCTTCGAAAATCTTTGCAGCAACATCAGACATTCGATATTCAACTGGGGAAGGGTGTGTTCCGGCGCTTGTACACTTTTAAAGATTGTCGTTACAAGAACGAGATCGATTTGCCAAACAGAACAATCCTGAAAGATCGCGATTCCAAGCCTCTAATTGAAGATTTGAACAAGATTCCTGGTTTCGAACATCTGTCCCGCAAATCTCGTATCGAAACGGAGACGGCGAAAAGTTCGGAAATCATTTTTGTCGACGGGCTCCCAGTCGCCTTCAAGAAAGAGGAGCAGTTCGTTCCAGTATTGACAAATACGGCTGCTTTGGAAAAGATGCCACGAATTACCGTAGACATGGGGGCGGTTCCTCATGTGGTAGGCGGAGCGGATATCATGGCACCAGGTATCAGAAAAGTCGAGGGAACTTTTGGTGAGAAGGAGCTAGTCGTCATCGTCGACGAGAAGCACGGTAAGTTTTTGTCAGTTGGGAGGTCGCTGCTAGGCTCCGAAGCGTTGGCTGCTACTAAGAAAGGAAAGGTAATTGTGAATGTCCACTACGTTGGGGATGCCGTGTGGGAGACGATAAAGTCCCCGGCGTCCTCGCATTCTGGAAGTTGATGATTTGTCTCGAATTTGGTCAGGCAAAGTTTAAAGTCGTTCTGGAAGCCGATTTCAGATACGTATCATCGTATCTTGATTTGATGTTTCCAAATGGCGCACTCTCCTCTCTACGTGAAAGCGCTTCCATTGCAGGAACTGGATGATGTTGAAGTCATCAAGACGGAGATTCGGACAGGAAATATCCTAATTGTCCGGATTACGCCCTTGGCTCGGAAGAGCGTTGATGAGACGAAGCTCGCCATAACGGAATTAACAGATCACGTAAAGTCGATCGGTGGCGACATCGCCCGGCTTGGAGAGGAGCGTATTGTAATCACTCCGCCTGGAGTCAAGATCTGGCGCAGGGAAACCGCGAGTTCTGAAATTGCTATCCCTGCGGTCTCATTGCAGAAAGAGACTCTGCCAGGAAGCAACTAGCGAAGTCTAAGCGATTCTAGAACATCAGGCACGACTGTTTTTATTCCGAAGATGCGGTTGACGTTCTGAGCAAACAGGTCAGATTTTCTTCTCTCTCCATGGTTTACAATAATTCTCGTAGGTTTGGGCATCATTCGTTTTATGAAACCTAGAAGCTGGTTGCGGTCTGAATGGCCTGAGAATCCTTCGATCGATTCTACCCGCATATCACACTTCACCATCTCTATCTTACCGTCGGGACCGAAGAGTGATACTTCTTTCAATCCGTTCTTGATTCTGTTGCCGAGAGTTCCCTCGACTTGGTAGCTAACGTAAGCTAGCGTGTTTCTCGGATCAGGGGCTAGTCTCCTGAAATAGTCGATAGCGGGTCCGCCCTCGAGCATTCCAGATGTAGCTATTATGACACAGGGTCCACCGGCGACTATTTCGTCTCTATCACCCGGGTGCGTGACTGGATGGAAGTACTCAGACTGGAAGGGGTTCAGATCTTGGTGGAGAATTTGTTCTTTGATGTCTCTTACAAGATATTCGGGAAATGCTGTGTGTATCGCCGTCGCCTCGTTTACCATCCCTTCAATATAGACGGGTAATTCGCGCAGCGCACCGTTTCTCATATACGCGTCGAGGACCAGCATTATTTCTTGGGCTCGCCCAACTGCTGGGACGGGAATGAGGACCTTCCCGTTCTTCTCGACGGTTTCGTTGACTATGCTGACGAGTCTGCCTTCAACGCCTTCACGGTCCGGCATTATGTCATCTGGACCTCCATACGTGCTTTCGATGATCAGGGTCTCCGCGCGGGGGAATTGCGCCATCGCGGGGTCGAGCATCATTGTTCTTCCAAACTTGAAGTCGGCGCTGTAGACGATGTTATGGAGGCCCTCGCCAATGTGAAGATGTACGATAGAGCTGCCAAGGATGTGTCCTGCGTTGTGCAGTGTCAGCTTGATGTCTGGAGCTACATCGGTTACAACATTGTACCTCAATGGGATGGTATGCGTTACGACTTCTCTGACGTCCTTCTGGTCGAAGGGAGAGTGTTCTCCTTCTCTGCTGTGAACGTCGAGGTAGTCGAGCTGGTGTAGTGTCATGAGTACTTGCGTTGGTTCTGAACAGTAGATTGGACCGTCGTAGCCATACTTGTAGAGGAAGGGTAGTATTCCACAGTGATCTAGGTGCGCGTGAGATATTACGACAGCGTCGAGTTTCTCAAGGTCAAACTCGTCAGTGTCGAATCGAGGATAGGCCGAAGACGGGTCTTGTGCGCCAGGATTTATTCCGCAATCCATCAGGACTGTACTAGCTCCTGCCTGGATGAGCATCGCGGATCGCCCAACTTCGTGGAATGATCCGAGAGTCACCAGACGGACATAGCCAGCCTTGGTAAAGGTTGGGCGGAAGATTCTCTCTCCCACATCTCGTAGGATTCGACTCCGTTCTTCGCTCTCTGTGTGGAGTATGTGACGTGTGCTAGCAATAATCTTGGAGTGTAACGGAGGTGCTCGCAGAATCCTAGGGCGCCATCGGGTCTCCTTAACAACTTGCTGAAGAACAGAAGCCTCTTTGCCGATCGCGACCCCAGGCTTCTTGGCTTCTACGACCACTTCGCCGAGGCTCGGGTCAAAATTGATTGCTGTGACTTCAGCCTCTGCAGGTACGAGTTTTCGTATGTAGACTTCTGCTTCTCTCTCGGGGAGTCGAATGGACTGGTCTGAGCGTATGACAATCCGTTTGTGGAGCAGGTTCACAATCTCTGTGATGACGTAGCTCTGTTCTGAGAGAAGGTTGACGTTCTTCACGTATATTGCAAGGCGCGGTCCCTCAAACTCGATCCTAGTAATTTCAGCATCCTTCGGCATGTGTTCTACTATTGTCTCGCGAATCCTCGCAGACACGTCGTTGTATGTTCTAGTCATTCGTCTATGCTACTCCTTTGTGTATGATACGTTGAAGGCCTTGTTGAGAGCTAGGTTAGGCGTGGAGGATGTGCTTCTTCTCATCCTCTGAGAGTTCTCTATATCCGTCCTTGGATATCACGGCAACGTCGAAGCTGTCGCCGCTAGCCGAATCGCGTTTCATGGCAGAGTCTATTGCTCGCACTACTACAGGGACAGACTCCTTAACATTCATCGTATCCTTCCATTCCGATTCTAGCACTCCGTATGCGACGGGAGATCCGGAGCCTGTGGAGACGAATTTTTCCTCCATCATGCTTCCAAGCGGGTCCAACATGAAAATGTGACCGCCTGAATCGTCCATTCCTCCGATGAGCGCCTGAACCCCCATCGGATAGTATCTGGATTGAAAGAGTACGTTCGATACGAGTCTCGCGGCAGAGTTGATCGGGATTGGTCTCGCTAGGTCGAGCTTGTAAAGGGCAGAGTTCGCCCGAAGCATCTCGACGATGGCTTGTGCGTCTCCCACTACTCCAGCTATTGTCATTGCTATGTGTTGGTCGATCCGGTACACTTTCTTAGCGTGCTTGTGCGCCACGAAAGAGCCCATCGTTGCCCTAGTGTCTGTCGTCAGCACGACTCCGTCATGGCAGACGACGCCGATCGTCGTGGTTCCCTTAAGGACGGGTAGTTTTCCAGCTCTCTGAAATTCCAACTTGACGTGTCTCCTAATCATGTGATATTAAAGACCACTTTCCGAGAAAACGGAAAGAGTGGAATGCCGCCCGTTCTTCACCGCTTAAAAACATTTGGGGAATCCGTAGATTTCTACCTTTGGCTTTCTGATCCCATCATTGCCCGCTTTGTTGGACGCTTTGACGCGGGTTTCTTGGCTGGAGCTCTTCTCTTCCGTGCAGGCTGAGCGGGAGCTTCTTGGGGCTTTTCGGTCTCCTGCTTCGTCTCGACTTGTTCGGCCGACTTGCCTGTTTCAACAGCGGAGGCTTTTGGCGCCTCTTCCATCTCGGCTTCGGGTGCTCTTCTCTTGAATACCTCCCGGAATGAGATGGTGTCGATGTCTGGGAAAAATTTCTGCAGATCAGAGGTTACCGATTTCTTGGCTACTTGTAAGCCGCTAAGGTAGAACGCCTCCTCGGGGACATCGACCGTCAGTTCCTTGCGGGTTCTTTCGACGCCGAATTTTGCCTTGTCAACTTCGGGGATTCGTTTTGATATGATGTTCAGAATCTTTTCGTTATCGTCCTCGACTATTTTTTCGATCGAGACATCGTAGATCAGGGTTCGTCCTGCGAGGGGGTGGTTGTAGTCTACTTGGACGCGGCCAGCTCCCACTGCTCTTACCGTCGCATGTCTGCCGTCGAATTCGATCTGTGCGCCTGGAGTTGGGTCAATGCCTTTGTCGCGAAAGCGTCTCAACGGAACAAGCCGCATTTTAGCCGGGTCGCGTGTTCCGAATCCTTTGTCAGGAGGCAGTTCGACTGTGGTCTGTTTTCCAATGTCGGCTCCTACTAGAGAGTCTTCTAGTCCCTTTGGAAGCCAGCCTTCTCCGAGGATTATGAAACGAGGACCATAGGTTGAGTCTTCTCGATGGAGATGGGTATCTTTCGCAACCGCGTCATATGTTGTGTCTACTGTTTCTCCACTCTCCTTTACCTTGAGAGTGAAATTGACGAGCAGAAAGTCGCCGGCTTTTACCGCCATTGTCCTAGTTCATCCTCGCGGGCAATCGAGCTAGTGCCTTACGTGCGGCTTCGAGGGCTTCCGACATCTTGCCTTTGAAGCCTAGGTCTGCGGTTGCTGATGCGATAGCGCTTACTGTTGACATGATTTCAGGTGATCCAACGTTGCCCATGATTCCGATTCTGAACATCTTTCCTTTCCACCTTTCTAGGCTACCCCCCAAGTCTATCCCATACTTAGTTCTGATGAGTTCCCTCAGTTTGCCATCCTCGATGCCGCTTGGACAAGTCACTGCGGCGACGGTGTGTGATCGGGATTCAGGCTCTGCCATTAGGCCTAAGCCAAGAGCCTCCATGGCGCTATAGACTGCTTCGGCGCAGATTCGATGCCTTTCGAACCTGGCTGGTAGTCCTTCTTCAAGGATCATGTCGCATGCCTCGTTGAGGGCATAGAATAAGGACACTGCGGGTGTGAAGGGTGTGAAGCCATCTCCCATGTATTTCTTGTACATTGGAAGATCGAGGTAGAAGGATCGGTGTTGCTTCTTCGCGCTGATCTTCTCCCACGCCTTCTGGCTCACACTAACGAACGATAGCCCAGGCGGGCACATCATGCATTTCTGGCTGGCGGTCACACACATGTCCACATTCCAGTCATCGACAGGCAATTTGTCGCCTCCGAGAATCGATATGGCGTCGACGATTAGTAGGATGTCCTCCTCCTCACAGAGTTTCCCGATCTCTTGGAGGCTCCTCACGGTTACGCCGGTGGAAGTCTCGTTGTAAACCACCGCAAGAGCCTTCGCATCGGGATTCGCCTTGATAATCTTCCTAAAGTCCTCTGTCCGGGGGGCCTTTCCCCATTCTGAGCTCACCACCAGCGGTTGAGCTCCATAGGCTTTGATCGCCTCCGCTAGTCTCTCACTGAAGAAGCCGTTGACGTTGACGATTATCTTGTCTCCGTCCTCTATTATGTTCTGGAGAGCACATTCGGTCGCGCCTGTTCCTGAGGTTGTAAGAACGAACAGGTCTTCCTTGGTCTGAAACACTTTCTTGGTCTTGCTGATTACATGTGATAATACTTCCTTGAAATCGGGACCCCTGTGGCCCATGAGAGGCTTGATCATGGCCCTCATGACTCTAGGAGGCACGTTGGTGGGACCCGGCAGCATGATCAATTTCTGGGTCTCACTCACAGAGCAACCCAACCATGTGATGAAACGCGAGCCCGAGGCCTGGTTCTTTTAAGGATTAGCTCTCAACATGACAGGATTCAATGGTCACGATAACTCTGCTCTCTGATTTCGGATTGACTGATCCCTATGTCGCCGAAATGAAAGGAGTTATTCTTAGCACCAATCCTGATCTTAGGATTGTTGATGTGTCGCATGGAATTGAACGTCATAACATCGCGATGGGGTCTTTCATCCTCGAAACGGCACTGCCTTACTTCCGTCAGGGCTCGATACATGTAGCCGTTGTCGACCCTGGTGTTGGAACTGAGAGACTGCCCTTGGTAGTGCTGTGCAAGCTTGGAGTCCTTGTTGGACCCGATAATGGTCTTCTCGTCAGAGCTGCTGAGAGACTTGGTTTCAAGGCAGCGTATCAAATAGACAGTTCGCGATTCAAGGGTAAGAAGGTCTCTGCAACCTTCCATGGAAGGGATGTGTTCGCGAGGATGGCTGCGGAACTGGCAGACCGATTGTGGCCTGACGCTGTCGGAGCTGTAGTCAAAGAGCTTGTGAGGCTCGACATCCCCAGCGTAGGCGTTTCGGATGAAGGAATGAGGTGCACAGTTCTTCATGTTGATTCTTTCGGCAACGTGATTTTGAATTTGGGCGAAGAGGAGTTTCTGCGATTAGGCTTGCACGAGGATCGTCGACTAGAAGTGAAAACGATGCACGGACGTTCCTCTGCGTCGATAGCTAGAGCGTACTCGAAGATTCACAGTGACCAGCTTGGAATTATCTTGGGAAGTCAAGGATATTTCGAAATCGCGATGAGTGAGAGCAGCGCTGCGGCTAGGCTTGGGCTCAAACCATTGGATCAGGTCGAGATTCGATTTTAGCCAGCCTTGTCGCTCTTTGAGATGTCCCTCAGGCGTTCATCACCATCGATCTTTTTCAGGTAGCTGGCGACGGACTTTGGAACGAGTTCTTGCCACGGCCCGTTAGTCAACAATCTTCTCCTGACTTCTGTTGACGTGAACTTTTTGCGGCTGAACATGGGAATGCGCTCGACCCTTAGACCCGCTTCTTTGAGTAATCGAAAGGTTAGAGGTTCATTAGTGTAGACGACGTCGAAGCTTGGAGTCTGAGATAGCAGATGAGCGACCCAGACTTTGTGGAACTCATCGTCGGGAAGAGGAATAACGGTGAAACGATCAGGGCGAATCCCCGCTTGTTTGAGGGCCAGCCTTATCATTGTAATTCGTTCTCCGGCAGTAAACGGGTTGTCTAAGGTGTGGCTGTGCTGGGCACTGCCCACGACAATTATCAGCTCATCGACTCGTTCAAGAATATACTTCACCGCCTCCAGATGGCCTAGGTGGAATGGCTGGAATCTACCAACGTAGAGGCCGGTTGACAATCAGGCGCCTTCGGATGGATTCCAGAGAGCTGCTGAATCGATCCTGTCATCGTCGATCGGCACTCCTTCGCGCACTAACAACTTACGCTTCGTCACGCTCCCGCTTTCTCCAAGGGTCCCGCATAGTGAATAGTTACCTATGGTTAGACTGACAGGGACTACGCGGTGGCATGGAACGAAGATTGACCATGGATTCGAACCGACGGCTCCGCCAACAGCTCTTGGGGCCGAGCCGATGTGATCTGAGATTAGTCCATATGTTGTGACCTTGCCCGCGGGAATCTTCTCAAGGACGCCGCAGACTTTGGCCTGATGGGTAGAAACGAAGGCTCTGTTGAGGTTCACATTTTTCGGGTTCTTCGCTCCCTCAAATCGTCTGATCATTTCCTTGGCAAGCCAGTGATTGGTACGTGTGAAGGATTTGAGGATAGTCTTGGTTGAATACTCAACGAGGTGTCTCTCAACAAGCGGGGAGTTAGAACCGAAGGAGGAAGCCACAAGTCTGTCTCGTTGGTCAACGAGACAACCGAAAGACATCTCCTCAGACTTTTCGATCGATAGTCGAAGGTTCTCCATGATTGGAGTCTGTTGAGTGCACACTCTCTTTAAACAATGGGGTTATGCTCGGCTGGAAAATGATCGAGATAGACGGAAGCATGGGCGAGGGAGGCGGACAGGTTCTTCGGACCTCTCTGGCTCTCGCCGCAATCCTCAGACGTGAGGTCCGAATCTTCAACATCAGAGCTGGGAGGATTGAGCCTGGATTGAAAGCCCAACATCTTACAAGCGTAAAGGCAGTCACAGAGATCTGTGGCGCATCCTCCAAAGGTCTCCAGGTTGGCTCAACAGAGTTCATCTTCAGCCCCGGAGTATTGAAGGCCGGATCCTTCCGTTTCGATGTCGGTACGGCAGGCAGCATAACTCTGGTCCTTCAGACCTTGATGCCAATGCTCCCCTTTACTCCGGGAACCGTAGAGCTTGAGATTACAGGCGGGACAGATGTCAAATGGAGTCCCCCAATCGACTATCTTCGACTAGTTACACTACCCTTACTCGAGAGAATGAGTGTTCACGCGTCAATTCTTGTCCTTCGCAGAGGGCACTATCCTAGGGGAGGCGGAGTAGTAAGAATCACCGCGACTCCTGTATCCGTCTTGAAGAATATCGTTGGGAAGGATGGTGGAGACGTGATTGCGATCACTGGGGTCAGTCACTCTGTGAAGCTACCGATTCGCGTAGCCGAAAGACAAGCCTCGGCCTTGACACGTGTCATCGAAAGGAAGAGCTTCCCACGTCCGAAGATCGAGATTGATGCTTCAGAGAACAATACGCAGCTAGGTCCGGGTAGCGGCATCGTCATATGCGCTACCACTAGCAAGGGAGGGGTGTTGGGCGCGGACAGTCTGGGAGAGAGGGGTCGACCTGCCGAGGTAGTCGGAGAAGACGCGGCGAAGAAACTTTTGGAAGAATTGGGCTCTGGGGCTTTTCTGGACAGGCACATGGGAGATATGATTGTGCCTTATGCGGCTTTGGCGGAGGGCGTTTCTGATCTCTCTCTTTCTCAGGTTACTATGCACACGTTGACGAACGTTAAGGTGGCTGAGCAGGTCGCCGGGGTCCAATTCGATTCTCTGCCACAGGTTGGGATGCCAGGTTGGTTGCGGGTTAGCGGTCTGGGCTTGAAGCGTGCAGAGGTTTCCGTTTCTCCCAGAGAATAGTCTCAGATCGCAGATCCGTCACGCAGAGTACTCGGTGAAAAGGGATCTGAGTCTCGCCGTCGCTTAGCGTGAACGATCCTTTTCCTAGGTGGGATATGGACGAGACTCTGATTCGAACTTGGTTCTCGGGGGCTCCGCGGTGGAGATAGACAAGATCGACCTCTGACGAGTCAGCTCGACCTCGAAGCGCTCTCGAGAGAATCGATCTTAGCGGGTGTTCACGCATCTGCTCTCACACCTGATTACAAATCCTTGCTTCTTTGTGGACGGTCCAGTCTTACAGCTTTGCCGAGAGGCTGTCACTGAACTTAATCACTAACAAAGTTGTTTTGTTCTGTCACTCGAGAAGTCAATTTAGGCTAGCTATTGCTTTGCTACCGCATGCCGTTGACCTTCATAGGCTTAGGATTGAATGACGAAAAGGGCATCACAATTGAAGGACTTGAAGAGGCGCGACTGGCCGACTCCGCGTACGGAGAATTCTACACGAATATCATGCCCAACTTTGATCTGAAGCGTTTCGAGAAGGAGATTGGAAAGAAAGTCGAGGTGCTTAGCAGAAGCCAACTTGAAGACGAAGGGGGCGAAAAATTGTTGAGGGCCGCAAGTAGGGAAAGTGTTGCCTTTCTGGTTCCAGGAGACCCTTTGATTGCAACTACCCATATCTCCTTGAGGCTCTCACTTGCAAAAATGGGTATCGCGTCGCGAGTCATCCACGCACCCTCCATTGTGTCCGCGGTATGTGGCGCTACAGGTCTTCAAAGCTACAAGTTCGGCAAATCTATCACAGTGCCTCGCGACCAGCCACTTCCAAAATCTGTGCTCGACACGATCTCGGAGAACAGCGACCGCGGCCTCCACACCCTAATTCTCCTAGACGTTCAAGCCGGGAAAACTTCTCAAATGACCATCCGAGACGCGATTACAAAAATTACAACGGCCGATCCTCGCCTCGAAACCCGTCTGACCGTCGGACTTGGGAATCTCGGTTCCAAGGATGAGAGGGTCAAAGCATCCAGAATGAAGGCTCTGATCGAGGAAGACTTCGGGAATGGTCCGCAATCAATAATCGTGGTGGGTAGGCTTCACTTCATGGAAGGAGAGGCGCTTGAATTACTCTGTGGAGCTAGCCACGAAGATCTACGAGAACTAAGTTGAAAGAGAGCGCGTCTGATAGAGCCGCCAAGTATGTCGAGTCCACGTCTGCCTCTCTGAAGAGTATGAGCGCAAGAAAGCTTCCGGCGTCGGTGGCACAGTCGCAGTTCGACTTTGTCCTCGAAATGATACGAGGCTACGTGAAGGATGCTCGACACTACGCAGAAAAGCGGAAACCGGTCACATCCCTCGCTTGTATAGCGTATGCTGAGGGACTGTTAGATGCTCTAAAGTTCCTCGAGCTCGTCGATTTCTAGCCTCAAGTCTAGAGTAACACTGCTCTGATATCCGTCAAATGCCTTTTCATTATCGACTCGGAAAAATGGTCAACTGCAGCGCCTGTTCGGGAATAATTCATCGCGACGAGCCGGTATCTGCTGCCTTCAGCCAAGAAGGGAAGAGAAGCTACTATCACAAGGGCTGCGAAGAGAAGGCCGAATATCTATCTCGATGGAGAGAGGAAGCGGCCTGGGCATTCAGACCTGTTAGACTGAGTGTTACGGAGTGGGAGGTTTGTAGTCCGAAGAAGCATTTGGGAGTCTGGCAGTCTATCTTCATCGCGCGGAGGGACGAGGATATCTGGTGTCCCAATTGTGGTCTGAAGATTGCACGGCATGAGGGTCTGACATGTTCATTGTGTGGTGCTCGTGGTATTGTTGTTGGGGTTGAGGCTACGAAGATGGTGTTTACGCATAGACAGCCGCTCTACAAGCTTCTCGTTCATTGTACTGAGAAGGGGGAGGATTCGACGAGCTATGCTATCTCAAGCGGGTTCACCCCGGTCGCGATTACTTCTCGCAAGAAGGGTGAGGAAACGGAATCACAAGCACCCGCGATGATGCTTGAGTACGAGCCTAAAGAGAATCTCAAGAAAGGCCTCAAAGTCTAACGGGCTTCTCTGAGAGAGACCTGGTTTCTCTGGGCGCGGTCTGTAAAGTGTGAAGGACTTTTTTTGTTTTGAGAGACCCCGGGGGGGGTCGAGAAAAAGATAACAGAAAAAAATAGTTAACAGAAAGGAAAAGATAACAAATCTGCTCGTCTCCAACGGTGGAGGGTTCCTCCAAAGACTAGTTCTATGTCGCGAGGATCAATTGCTTTTGCGAATTCCCGGTTGGTAACGGGTTTGGTAACCGTGAATGGTAACGTTGAGGGTTGGAAATCGAGATCTGGGCTTGCGTTGATGGATTCTTGGGTCCGAATCTTTCCAGTAGGACTTCAGCTACCCCATCAGTACGAATGGTGAGCGGGTCCTAGTGGCTTCAGCAGAGTGCATAGTCTGTCTTTAGTGCTGGATTTTCGGTTGAACAACGCAACAATATACCTTTTTTAGTAGAATAGCGTCACGGAGTGGCTACAAGAATGCCCCATATCGAAACCACAGACCTCTCCTTCATAGCCGACAGAGTACAACCCCAGACATGGACCCTTTTCCAAGTCCTGAGAACCAGAATGAGACAAATGAAAGGCGTGACCATGAAGGTACAGTACGAGAAGCACACGAGGGAACCGATACCCGCGTTCTTCTACGGCAGCAGACAACTCTTCCACGTCCACGCTAGAGGAGAAGAGATCAGCGCAACGCTCCACGCCGACCAGAAGGCCCGGACCAAAATAGTCGAAGACCAGTCAATTGACTGGAGAACCAGAGACCAAGTCAAAAAACGCACATGGGCAGCGTTTACCCTTCGATCGTCGAAGGACCTAGTTCCGTTCATGGAGCTCGTGAGGGCAAAATACGACATGATCAACCAAGAGGCCTCGGGCAAACAGGAAGAGCAGCGCCCTGTAGCATTCTAGTTGTTCCCTCCGACCCTTCTCACGAACTGATGCCAGCGCAGTAGTACTACTTGAAGCGAAACCGTGGCGAGACGAATACGGGTCAGTCTATCCTCAGATAGATCCGGTTAGTTTCCCTGTTGTTCAGCGTGGTCGAGCAGGAGGTCCCTTGATAGGTGGGGGCTTCGGCTTGTTCTCACCAGATTCAGAGCTATGAAGTAGGTGATGCTGGGCCAATAGGTCGAAAAACCGTTTCTTCAACAATCTCAAGCGCGAAACCCGGAATACGAAACCTCTGGTCCGGTCGATCTGGAAGGGCACCGAATCCGACGAGATCCGTCTTCTCTCCATCTTCGGAACCGTGAGAAACCGATGCGATTTTCCTCTAGACCTGACAATACCAAGTTCGAAAACACCTTCTACCATGGTCTTGAGCTTCGCAGCAGCGTCATCAGGAATCGCGCCCCTTGAAGCAGTCGCTATGAACAATCCACCTGTCTTCTTCACCTTCGCACCGAGCGTCTGGATGAAATTGATCGCCTGTTTCTCGTCAACCCCGTTAAAAATTGGGGTTAGCGAGTCCAACACTACAGTGACGGGGCCCCCCTTGGCCTTGGCGATGAAGGACGTGATCTGGATATTCAGCTCAGTGAGGTCCGACGGATCCTTGATGGCCCCCTCGCCCTGACCCGCCAAACCAGAATAGCAGTCAATGATCTTCAGACGGCCCTTTCTGAGGTGAGAGATAATGTCCCAACCAAACTCTGTCATTCTCGCTTGAACATCTTCGGGGAAGGCATCATAGGATAACAGAGCACATAATCGGCCTGACTCCAACTCGTCGTGAAGAAGCTGGTAGGAAAGTATCGTCTTCCCGCTCCCAGCGTCTCCAAGAAGGAGTATGCTCGCGCCTCTTGGTAGAGGTCCGCCCATCATCTGTTCCAAGTGCTGAAATCCTTCGAGGGAAGTATCAAACCGTCTTACGGTCACGATGCCCCCTAAGATGGCTACAATTCCTGCGACCACGAAGGGCCAATAGCTCAGAGGCGAAGTCACTACTTGTAATGGAACAGAGGTTACTAGGTCGGGCCCAGTGTTTCCGGATCCGTCGTTAATGCTGTTTGGGCTCACGGCCAAAGTCCATGTTCCGCCTGGGTCGAAAGTCGAGACTGGATACCCGGTAGACGTGTAGAATCCGAAACGGGAAGTGTCATAAGCGGCGGTGAGATTTGCGATGAGCGTGCCGGAAGGGTTTCTGAGGCCTACTGCGTATTGTCCCGAGGTCAAGTACGAGGTGCCGATAGAGTATTTTATTCGGAAGAAGGCATGGATCGTGTCTCCGGGAGAGAAGCTTGTCGAGGGATCTCCTTTCGAATTATAGGCTACTAGGGAGTCGATGATCAGGTCGTTCTTTGCAATTGTAATGTTTACCGGAGAACTCATGCCAGAGTTTCCTATGTTATCGCTGGCTTGAACAACTATTGTCCAGGTCCCGATCGGATCTGAGCTGGACACCAGATAGTTGTAGGTGTAGACTCCAGGGCTTGTCTGCTGCAGCGTCAGTGGTGCATTCAATGGGCTGCTTGTATAAACGGTTGCAGCATTGTCGGGTCCGCTGAGGGCCGTTACTGTCGCGATGATGGTTGCGGTTTGTCCCCTCTGCAAAACATTTCCTTGAACTGGCTCCGAAATTACCACGTTCAGCTTCGAGCTAACTGTGAAGGTGCCTGTAGCCACCGTGCCGATGTTGGCTGGAGAGGTTTGGTTGACATACACGTTGTAGACACCTCCGACGTCAGTGGCGACCGTCCCGCTGACTGCCGTAAATGATGGGTCGTAGTAGAATTGCGTCACAGCACCGTTTCCACGATTATCAGTAGTTATCGTCCTGGGTACAGTCGCACTCCCTGTTCCGTTGGGTTTTACGACATCGAATATCACAGTATAGGCAGAATTCCTCGTCCCACCCGATACGGCCAGAGTCATGGTGATCGTACTACCCAGGCTGACCGTGACACTGGGGCTGATCGTTAGAGAATAAGGCGCCACACCTGTGACCGGCGGGGCGACCACTAACATTATGGACAGAGCTAGGGCTACTAGGGGGGTTAAAGCGCGTAGTCTGGTCAGCATCTAGGTTCGACGGCCGATGGTATTCTCCAGAGGGGGGACGATAGCGTGCCGCGGAAGGGTTGTGTTACCGTCAGAGAATTAGGCTAGGAACACCGTAGTCGGATGATAAGGAAGTCTACAGTCCTCAAACCGGAAGGAATCTGCTCTCGGAGACTCCGACAATCTTTATTAGAAATCTTCGAGTTGCGGCGCACTTGGCGGGTCTTCTGGGCCCGTAAGCCGGATCATCGAGGGTCTGGCCGGGCGGCTCAGCCAGGTAGAGCAGCAGGCTC
>DASPWY010000165.1:0-3943 GCA_035637575.1 Bathyarchaeia archaeon | reverse complement strand
CTCTCTGGGAGATTGGATCGTCTTGACCAAGCCTTTCTTCTCAAGATACGTGATGTAGAGCGGTTTCTCCCCGGGAAAACACGAGATAGCGGGGCGACCCAATAATGCTGCTTCGACAGTCATTGTGCCCCCGGAGCCGATGAAATAGGTTGAGTAGTAGAGGAGGCTTGTCGTGTCGATAATATGATCGACAACTCGGACTCTGCTTCCGAACTTTTTCCTTAAAACTGGCGCCTGGCGTCCGTATCTCGTCGAAATGACGATCTGAGCATCCAGTTTCCGTCTCAAGAGTTCTTCCGTGATAGGCCCAATCACCGGCGCTCTGTCGCTAGCCTTCCCCTCCAAGTATGAGGCGAACGATTCTTCAGTCCGTAACAGGACGATTGGCTTGTCCCTTTTCAGTGAAAGCTGCTTGAGCACTGCGGGATTCGGCTTGTGTCGTTTCAGCCAAGCGGCAGCGTCCAATGCCCTGTACCGGACAATGCCATCGGGCCATGCTCCGAAAGAAAGCCAGACCTCTCTACGAATTATCCAGGGCGAGCAGACATATCGCGAGAGAGGAATACTGAGTCGAGCGACTAGCCAAGAGTGAGGAGAATCGTTGACGGCAACGTGTGGAACCCCAAGCCCAAAAGCAACTCTTGCCGCCTCTGGAGAGGAGAATGAGACAGCCGTATCAGGCCGCCAAGTCTCAATCAGCTGAGCAAGCTTCACCACTCTGCGTCCGCTGGCCAAGAGTTTGCCGTATCGGGAAGCGCCTCCATGCTCTCCGACAACATGGAATCGTAACCGTTTCAGCTCTATCGCTTCTTGAGCCTCACGATAGGTCCTCGTTGTTAGTAGCAGTTGGTGCCCGTCTCGGGCGAGGTCTCGATAGAGTGGCTCGAAGAAGAGCGCATGTTTCGGGGTGAGAACGTCGATCCAAACCTTCATGCGCGCGAATCCCAGACCAATTTCTCTAAGACCATCCTGGGTAGATAAGAGATAGAAAACATTCCCAGATCAGAAAGAATCAAAAAAGATGAAATTCGAATATTCATGGTAAGCACTGACAGATCTTGCGCCCAACGCAGGCAACCACGTCGCCGCCGACGAGGAAATCTTTCAACAGATCAGATACAATCGGTTAAGCAGATCACGGACGACCCCGAGGATCCCCACCAGAGTTGCTGAACTAGCTGAAGGGTCTATGGAAGAAAATCATTCCGTTGCTATCGTCGGCGATAATCCGGAGGCTCTTCTCCTCTCCGTTCTTTATGCTGAAGCGGGCATTTCCAACTATCTGGTAGGACCCTTCGGGGACGACCGCAGAACACATACGAATCGGCCCGGCTTAGAAGAGGCTCTCTGGCTCCTTGGGATCTTCAGGAAGTCAGGGAAAATCCGGATAACGCCGGACTATCATCGCCTGCCCCTATCTGAAGTTAGGACCCTAATTCTGACGACCCACATCTCCAGTGCCGAGCAAACCAACGCGCTTCAGATGACCATACGGAACCTGGCCCCCGGACTCGCAACCGGAACCACTATTGCCTTCGCGGGTCTTTGCAAACCTCGCTACACATCGTCCGTCGTAAAGTCAACAATAGAAAAACACGGCGGTCTAAGAGTCGGAGCTGACATGAATCTCTGCTACATTCCTTTATTCTGGGCGGGTGAAGGGATCCGAGAGTTCAAAGAAAAACGGAAAGTACTGGCTGGATTCGACGACGCGGTCTCAACCGCTTTCCAAGAAGAACTCCTTCAAGTCTTTCCGTCGCTAAGCCTAACTTCGACAGTGGAAGTTGCTGAAGCATCCGGCCTCTACTCCGCCGTTAGTCGAGAGGTGGCCAGGGCGCTTGAACTGGAGCTCGCGAAGATGTCAGAAGGACATGGAATAAACTATGATGAAGTGGTAGAGCTCTGTAGAGATACTCGAATCACCCCCACAGAACGATCGAACCCAATCCCCGATCGAGAATCGATCGGAACAAGCATCGCCCTTTCGAGTTCACAACGAAGGAACGGCCAGAGACTCGTGCGAGCAGCTCACTCCGTAAACGAAGAATACCAATCTCAGATTGTGGAAATGATAAGGAGAGCGCTTGGCCACTGCGGATATCCCTTTCGGAGATCGAGAGTTGCGATTCTCGGAACAGATGGGCTACTCAAGAATCCCTGGTCTAGACCTGAGTCGCCACCAATTATCGAATCGCTTCGGAAAAAAGGCGCAAGAATATCGCTATACCCAGGCGAGACTGGGACCGAGCCCTGGGCACAGATGGTTGGAGAGCACGCTCGGGTCGAGAGCAGTCTGCTTAGAGCAGTCGCCAATGCTAACTGCACGGTTGTTGCGCTTCCGAAATCATCCGCCTCAGAGCTTGATGCAGATCAACTTGCAACAGAAATGAATCGACCGGGAGCGATCTGCGACCTTACCCGAGTTCTGGAAGCTTCAAATGTTGAGAAGGCCGGCCTCTTCTACACGACCATAGGAAGAGGCACTCTCGACGGATGAAACGCGTGGGCGTAGGGGTCATTGGCACAGGCTTCTGGGGCGAAAACCAGGTCCGGGTCCTGCGCCAGAGCCGAATGGCCGATCTAGTCGCCGTCTGCGAGAAGGACGAGAAGCGGGCGAAAGAGATCGGCAACAAATATGGTGTCGAATGGTATAATGACCTAGGCAAGTTTCTCCGAGTTCCGGCACTCGACGCCGTGACTGTCTGCACGCCGACGAAATCTCATCTGAAGGTTGGATCATTGGCGATTGAGGCCGGCAAGAATCTCCTGGTCGAGAAACCCATGACCGGAGAGGAGCGCTCAGCAGAGAAGCTTGTCAAGTCGGCGAGGAAGGCAGGTGTGAAGCTAATGGTCGGGTTCATCGAACGATTCAACCCTGGAGTCCGAGCCGTGAAGAAGATGTTGAGCCAGCAAGCGGTGGGAGATGTCATCATAGCGACTGGCCGCCGAGTCGCCAGATGGCCTATACGGATAGGAGATGTTGGCGTTGTCAAGGACACAGCGATTCATGATATTGACGCGATGCGATATCTGCTGGAAGAAGAGGTCTCAGCGGTCTTTGCTCAGACAGGTTCCTTGAGGACCCGTTCTTACGAGGACTATGCAGAGATGATGCTGCGTTTCGATGGGGGTACAACAGGCTTCATTGATGCGAACTGGCTTACCCCTCGTAAGGTCCGAACCCTGATCATCACTGGCAGCGATGCCACGATAAACTTAGACTACATCACCCAAGAAATCACAGTTGAAAATTCCGAACGACTGGTCAAGCCCTATACTCCATGGGCTGAGCCACTCAGAGTCGAACTTGAAAACTTCATGACAACAATTCTTCGAGACACCAAGGAAGCTCCCTCGGGTGAGGACGCAATAGAGGCAATCCGTGTCTGCGATGCCGCGTTGAAATCGGGCCGATCCAAGACTCTCGTTACGCCGAACGCCAAGTAGACACGGTCAAACCTTATCTTACAATCCTAGAGTCCTCAATCCTGAACTACGGTTGAAGAGACGTCTTCTCGACATCCTTGCCTGTCCGATAGACAAGCACTATCCACTTGAACTTCACGTCTTTGAAGAGAAAGAAGAGATTACAGAAGGCTTGCTCGTCTGCCCCGAATGTGACCGATGGTATCCTATTTCTGATGAAATTCCGCAAATGCTGCCGGATGACTTGCGAGAAGCCAAGGAAGATCTCCAATGGCTGAGCCGATGGAAAACAGTGGTCCCTGCAAGAGTCCTGACGGAAGGCAAACCCTTTCGCCTTAACTGACTACCAAAGCAGTCGGAGCTCATCAAGCCGAAGGGTGGGTGAGCCTCCTGGGAGCCCAGATCGAATCGACCCTTCGCATTCGGTTGCAATGATTTCGAAGAATCAATCGGTAGTCTTCGAATCGCGAGAAGTCCTGTCAGCGAGGAATTTTTCTCCGCTCGATGACACAGTTCT
>DASPWY010000164.1:0-4424 GCA_035637575.1 Bathyarchaeia archaeon | reverse complement strand
CTGCTGAGGAGTGTATTCCTTTCCGTAGACGCGGACCTTGTAGTCGCTTCCCATCTTCCGCTTGATTTCTTGAATCGTTCCCTCTGCGTTAGTGGCGGCCTGTCTCTTCGCAGGCTCCCCAACAATCATCTGGCCATCCTTTGTGAACGCAACAACTGACGGGAACATCTTACCTGCCGCCGTCTGACCCTCACCGCTCGGGATGACTAGAGGCCGTCCGGCCTCCATTATCGCAGCTGCGCTGTTAGTCGTTCCCAGGTCTATGCCCAGGATCTTCTCAGTCTCAGGCTTGCTCATTCGCTATCAGCCTCACTCGTCTCTGTGCGCTCATTTTCCTCCATTGACTGCTTCCCTGCCACTTTAACTATACTCGGACGAAGAACCCTTCCTTTCAACGTGTACCCTGCCCTGACCTCTTCCAACACTGTTCCCTCCTCCTCGTCGGAGACAACCCTGAGAGCGGCTTCATGATAATCCGGGTTGAACATCGACCCTGCTCCAGGAACTCTTTCCACACCCTCTTTTGACAGGATGTTTTGAACCCGTTTCTGAATCATGCCCACCCCTTCCAACAAGACTGCGTTCTGCTTTGTTTCGCGGGCTTTTGCAAATGCCAAGTCAAGTTCATCCTTGACCGTCAACAGATCTGAGAGTAGACGTTCGTTACTGAATCTCTTCACATCCGCAACCTCCTTCTCTACCCTCTTTCTATAGTTCTCAAAATCAGCCTGAAGATATTGGAGACGCCGGAGCAAATCCTCGGATTTCTCCCTCTCATGGTCTAGAGCGTCCTCTAGCTGGGAAACCCGGCTTGGAATGTCAGGGGTCAACTCTTCCTCCACTTGTTTCTCGGGGTTGGTAGCCGTCTTCGACGGCTGATGAGCTATAGTTTCGGGAACAGGTCCATTTTCTTTCTCATCCAAGATGTAGCTCACCAGGGATCAACTCTTCCCAGCACCGTTTTAGTCCAACGTTAATCTGGGTCGAGAGTCTAGCCTCTCGGGGAAAAATTAAACCTTCTGACACAGTCGCACCCTCTACCTCTTTTCCAATGCTGATTCCCTCGATTTCGCTGTCCGAGTTACGCTTTCTTGATAGCTTGCTTACTTGGCATGTAAGAAACAGTCGGGTGGAAGGGGTAAAGTGGGCTTATTCGATCATTTGAGAGCGCCTAAGGGTAAGGTCTGGATTAGCTTTGACAAGCCGACATTCGTTGAGGGAGAAGGCGTCGTCGGCAAAGTCAACGTGCAAGCTCAAGAATACATCCAGTCCTTAGGGGTTAGAGTGGAAGCTCGGGTGTTTGAGAATTACGAAGAGATGGTCTGGGTAACGCTTCCCAACAATCAGAGGATTCAAGAAAGACAGCACCGACAAAACGTCCTGTTCTCGCGAGACGTCCAGGTGACCGGGCCGAATGACTTTGGCAGCGGTCCAACTCAGACCTTTCCTTTCAGCGTAGGTATTCCTCCCTGCCGAGCGACTAGGGGTGGGGCTACAGTGGAGAACAGCATTAAGGCCGTTGTCCAAGTCAAAGGCCGCCCAGATCTCACTGGCCAGACACAAGTTGCATTTGTCCCGCCAAGTAGCATGCCCCAGCCAATGCAAGGCTACATGCCCGGTGGATATCCCGTGCAACAGGGTTATGGCCCGCCCGGATACAATCCGGGATACAATCCCAATCCGGCTTACGGTCAGCCAATGAATCCTGGCTACGGTCAACCCATGCCAGGATACGGGATGCCTCCACAAGGTCAGATGCCTCAGCAACAGGTCGTGCAGGTCCGGTGCAAGTATTGCCAGAGCCTCATGAACCAGAACTCGGCCAATTGTCCCAACTGCGGGGCTCATCAGTAGATCGGATAACAGGATTCTGCGTTCCTTAGGTAGCGCTGCTGACTAGGCCGACCCCTGCCATTATCAGGAATGCGCCAGTGCCAGAATAGAGATTGAACGGATCACCGAAAATAATCACGGACAATGCGACGGCAACTACAACCTCAATCGGCAGAATTATTGAGGAAATTGTTGGAGAAACAGATTCTAATCCCTTCATGAAGAAATAGTATGCTCCGACCGTCGCGAAGACGGCTAGGAAAACGACGTAGAACAAGGCTATCGGAGCGAGATTGATCGAAGCGCTCAAGCCGAAGGCGCCAGCTGGAAGCAGAAGCATAGCTGTCACCAAAATTATTCCTCCTGTCACTGGTCTTCCTCCTCTCTTTTCGACAAGGTCCTTTGACAGGACGAAGACCAGCGCAATGGTTACGGCCGTTCCTAGAATCAAGAAATCACCAAGCACTTCGGAGCTTCCGAGGTTTACAGCCTGGCCTCTGGTGACAAGTAGCACGATTCCGATAAATCCCAACAAGACTCCAGACATCTTTCTCATGCCCATTTTCTCGTGCACGTACGCCAAAGATAACACTGGGATCATCAGAGCTGCAGTACTGATTATGAGAGCGGCATTCGATGAAGAAGTGATGAGTTGTCCTTGAAACTGCAGGACGTAGCCAAGAGCGTTGATGAATCCAATAATCCAGATCTCTCTTGACTTGAAAAGATCCCGTTGCACCCAACCTTGTCTACGTAACAGTAGAGCGACGAGTGCAGAAGCAAACGAGAAGCGCAGGGCGACGAATGTATTAGGTGGGATGAAGTTTAGTCCCAGCTTTATCACAGGGACGCTTGTTCCGAACAGGAGGCCCGCAAGTATCGTTGCTGAGAGCCCTCTGCGGTCGACCATTCTTGCTCCTGCTATACTGTCAATAATGGATCCGGAAGGAGGCTTAGATCATACTCCCTACTTGACTCTGTTCTTGATGGGTAATGAGTCAGACAATCACTCACACGCTCATCATCGATAATGTCGAGGCTGCATGGTCAGAAGATACTGTGTACGCTAGGCTTATCTTTCACCAGTCCGACCTTTCTAAACAGCATGAGTGAGCTCACTCTTCTCCCCGGCAACACAGTCGAGTGTGCCTGGTGCAAGGACCCTAAGCCAGTAACTGAGACTACTTGGTTCATGCCTGAACCCGGAGAAAGGTCCGTCCGGCTCTGCAACTTCTGCTATGAAGAGGCCCGCAAACAGGTCCGACTATTGAGATTCGTAAGGATCCGCGGCGAATTCCCTGTAGAAGCGGCTTCCTAACAAACGGTTCTTCCAAGACTCCCACTTGCAGCCTTAGGAGACCATCCGGTCCCGAACGTGGACACTGCTCAGGTGGCAGTAGGTCTCTGAGAACTTCTCATCTGCGGAGTTGAATTGCAAAACGTTATGCTGTCGAAAAGAGCAGGACCCTCGAGTCTGGGAAGCCCTTGCCTTCAGAACCAAACGTAGTCGTTCTCGGTTGTGGAATGGGCGGTTTCACTCTATCCAATCTTGTCTCTAAACGAGTTGGCAACTCAGCCGTAGTCACCATTGTAGAGCCTCGGTCCCGGCTCCCTTTCGCTCCAGCGTTTCAAGGGTTAGTCTTTGGCTGGCGTCAGCCTGAGAAAATACAACCAGCTCCAACGAGTCTTGTTAAGAGAAAGAATGTTAGGATGGTCAGTGACAGGGTGGAGAAGATCGATGTCAACGAACGCACGGTGAAGACCCAGTCTCAGACGGTACGATACGACAAGCTAGTAATCTCCCTAGGAACCGAATTCGCCTTCGACCAAGTTCCTGGTCTTGAAGCGTACAGTCATAACGCCTACTCGATTGAAGGAGCCGTGAAACTCCGCGACGCGATTGACAACTTTGATGGTGGCTCGATCGCGATAGGAATCTCACGACTTCCAATAAAATGCCCACCTGCCCCCTACGAACTCGCGCTACTACTCGAGGAACACTTTCGACGAGCAAAGAAAAAAGCTGAGATTCACTTCTTCACACCTGAACCCCATCCAGTTCCTGCGGCAGGCAGCGTCATCGGCAAACAGGTCGAGCGACTCTTGAACAGTCGTGGGATCAAATATTTGTCGAAGACGAAACTAGCTAGGGTTGACAAGGATAAGGTGCTGTTCGATAACGGTTCCGAGTTAAAGTATGATATTCTCATCACAACTCCACCACATCGTTCATCTCAAGTCGTAAGAGATGCAGGTCTGACAGACGATTCCGGTTGGATTCCCGTGAATCCCCACAACCTCGCAACCCGACACGAGGATGTGTTCGCCATAGGCGACATCACATCGATTGAGACTCCTCATGGACATGCGCCCTACCTGCCCAAAGCAGGGGTCTTCGCACAAAGCCAAGCCGAGGTCGTCGCCAACAATTTGGCAGTGTCACTAACCAAGAAGGGAGAGATGAAGCGGTGGGGCGGTGAAGGCTCCTGCTACTTGCAGGTCGCAAAATCCGAAAGCGCCTTTCTCAAGGGGGCCTTTCTTTCTAATCCACCCAAACTGGAGTTTCATCCACCTCGCAGGAAATGGTTCCT
>DASPWY010000163.1:0-4026 GCA_035637575.1 Bathyarchaeia archaeon | reverse complement strand
TTTGGCCATAAGTTTCGCGACATCAGCCGAAGTGTCCGATTCTCTTGCGGTGATGACAGGCCTTGTCATGATGTCTCGTACGATAATAGCTTCCGGCTCAGTCTCGTGCACCGACAAGGCAGAACGGCCAGCGGTCTCGGCTTCTATAAAATCTTCATGTGAACATCAACGTATTTTTCCAGCAAAACGTTATCAGCACGATCGAAGCCGGCCCCCTTCGAACCTTGTCGAGCACCGGGTCGAACCTAGCTGTTCAGACAGCGAAGGAAGGATTCATCGGCCGTCTGCCTCCAGCCTCACTCGTCTACTGGTTGCGGCTTGGCTTTGGTGTTTTGGCTGGAGTCATCTACAATCTTGCGGGTTTCGGATCGTTGGGAGTAGGTCTCGGCACGCTGAGCATGATCACCGTGGGAATAGGAGTATATTCCGTCTCTATCTTTCTAGTGAAGAACCTTCTTGGATACGGACCTGAAGTGTTGAAGGGTCCGAACAAGCATGTGACAATTGGCATGGGATCCTACGTTATCTGGATGATCTTCACGACGATTCTACTGTATACTGTTCTAAACCCTCATCCTTCTTAGCAGGTTCCTTCTTTTCCACCGTCGCCGGCGGCGCGGAGGTAGGAGCTGCGCTCTTCAACGAGGATAGAAGTGTGACATAATCTTCCAGCGCTTTGAAGTATCCTCTGTCGTATTCTCCGTGAATTTCGTTGGTTGCAAACTCTCCGAACTCTTTCCGGAGTTGGTTGATCGATTCTTCGCCGCGGGTCGCGAGAATTTTTGGGAGGTAGATGTACTTGTCATCGTTGGTCCGATATGTCAACAACAATCCCTCCAAAGCCTTGACGTATCCCTTGTACCATAGAGCGTTCTCCGCTTTCTGTCGGATACCATCGAGCTCCTTCTCCGCATCCGTCCAGGCTCGCGCTTCCACGCTCTGGAAGAATCGGTTGACAGAGTCAGTGGAGATTGAGTTTTTTGGTTTTACCGACGACGCTTGACCTCGTCCTCCTCTGATACGTCGAGTATGCCTGTCTCGGTGACCTTGAATATTCTCTCACCCTCGGGAAGGTATGGGCTGGAGACGAGGCGCGCTATCCTAATTGGGCCGCTCGCCGCGCGTCGTAGAAAGACCCGAGTATGGCTTGTGTGGGCGACAATGTGGCCGCCGACGGCGTCGACTGCATTTGCGAAGAACTGGTCGGGCTTCGACATGACCTGGTTAGTTACAACTGCCACGGCGTTGAATCCTCTGGCGAGTCGTATTAGCCTGTGCATGTGATTGTTCAAACGTTGCTGTCGTTCTGCCAGCATCTCTCTTCCCAGATACTCGCTTCTAAAATGGGACGTTAGCGAGTCGATTATTACCACTCGTATGTTATTGTCCTTGATTATCTGATCCGCTTTTTCCAAGAGAAGCACTTGGTGATCTGAGTTGTACGCCTCTGAGTAGATTATTCTCTGCGCAACGTCCGTCGCTTCCAGCCCTGCGGACTTTGCCATCCGGACGATCCATTCGGGACGAAAAGTCTGCTCAGTGTCCAGATACAATGCACCACCATCCAGACCGCCCTTGTCTACTGGAAGCTGAACGTTGACGGCTAGTTGATGGCAGAGGATTGATTTGCCAACTCCGTACTCCCCGTATACTTCCGTGATCGTCTGGGTTTCCAATCCGCCCCCGATCAGCTCGTCGAAGGATTTGCTACCGGTCGTGAGCCGTCGCACGTTGGCCTTCATCCTCATCAGCTCGTCAGCTCTGATGAACGATAATGAGATGCTGTCTCGGGCCACACCGATAATCTTGGCGGCCTGTTTCTCGCCGATCCCAGCAGGGACGAGTTCTCGAACGGTGGCCGTTGCTAGGCTTTCGACTGTGTGGAAGCCGAGCTCTTTCAGCTTGTCAGCTGTTGATGGACCTACGCCCGGGAGGTCTTCTACAACTTCGTATTTCCGGGCGGTTTCTTGAGTCACCATGGCTCACTTTGAGAGCTAGACAGTTTTCGCTCTGTGCCGTATTTTAATGTGCGAAAAGATGCGCCGTCTCTGATTTAGCTTGTAGATCGGTGCGAAGATAATCCTGTCACTGGTCAATGTACCGCGTTTCAGGTTTCACCGGTTACAGCACGCTTATGGTGATTGCGGAGACGGGCATCTTGCGTTGAGGATTATTGGGGGTTGAGGAGGAGGCCCAACCCAAGAAGAGTGGAAGTAGAAGGTACATCGAAACTTTGTTGGGCTGGCATGGAGAAGACTCCGCGGGGAGCAATCTATACCAGACCACACTCCTCACATCCATCCTCGAATACGGTATCGTGCTATTCTTCGGCGTCTGGCTAGTCACGGAATACTTCTATAACATCTACGAACAACAATACTTCGGATCTTTCAACCCAGTATTCCTAATAGTCGTCCTGATGATCGTCTCAGCCTACGGGTTCACCCGCCTTGTCTCAACAATCCGGACCGTACTGAAACCTCCCAAGAAAACAAACAAACCCGAGGATGATTACTGATGGTAAAGGTACGAATCGGAACCACCATCTCCTTCCTAGTCAACCTATTCCTCACATTCTGGCTCGTAAACCAGTATCTGAACGACGTCTACTTCCAGAACTACGTCAACACGTCCATCGGACCCTATTCACCATTCATAGTTCTCACCATCGGGCTGGGCGGCGGATCGGGCTTCGGCTACGTTCTACTAAAGAGGCGGCACGGTGACCAAGGTCTTGTAGGAAAGATCCAGAAATCGAAATCCTTCAAACCAGGATCACTACTTTCAACGGGGTCCCCGGTCGCCTCGCCTTCGAGACAGATCCTTCCAACCGGCGCACCGCCATCCTCGACGTCAAAGCACACAGCCTACTCGGTCCCATCACTACCCAAGAGCTCGTCCCCCAGCAGTTCAAGAAACAGCCCTAGCGTGACATGGTCAGCCAGCGCCAAGCCCTCCTCTGAACCTTTCCCGGCTCAGAAACAGGAAACGATGGGCAAAAGCACATCGGCAGTCCTACAGACTCTCAGGGCGGAAGCGTCCAGACCAACATCCTCTCCATATACACCACCCCCTCAGAACCAACCAAGTCCGACAATGCGCCAACCCGTTGAACAGGCGCCGCGGCCGGCACCGGGCCCTAGCTGGAATCCGCCCCAGTCAACAATGGACGAGAAGAGATCGGATTCAGGTTCACTCTTTCAGAAACCAGGCCTCGACACTTCAGCTAGACAAGGGGTACCGTTCCCAAGTACCCCGGTTCCCTCTCAGAGTTCACAGTCCTCTGCAGTTCCATCAAAATGGGCTCCCCCCATAGACCGGCCCGGAACTGGGCCATCATCCGAGTCTACAGGGGTGCGATCGATCCCTCCACTTCCTCCCAAATGGACGCCGGGCTCAGGGCCGACCAATCCGCAGGGTTCCCCGCCTCCTCAGGGGATTCCTCGACCAGGCCCAATGCCAATGAGACCCCCGGTTCCCCCAACTCAGGGTGGGCCCCGCCCGTTTGTCATCCAAGGTCCGGGCAGACCGGGAGAGCAGCGTCCAATGGCACCGCCAAGACCATTCGGTGCGGCTCCACCTCGACCTCCACCCGGAATGGGACCCCAACCTGGACCCGGTCAACCTGGACTCCGTCCATCAGCTCCTATGGGCGGACCAATGCCAATGCCTCAGCCTTGGAAGCCTCCTACACAAACTCCCGACAAGGAATCACCAGATTCCTCACCGAAACCCGAATTATTCGGTGATCTGTCATCGACAAAACCGGGGATGGAATCGAAGAACCCTCCCGCGCCTGGCGGCGGAGGAGAGATGGACTGGGACACGGCCTTAGACACGATATTGAAGACTCTCCGGAAAGACCGAGGAGTTGGAGAGGCAAAGTAGGGACTTTGACCCATCAGAGCCAGTTACACCAAGGCTTAGGCTCCTACGAAGCAGAGGTGCACATGTCACTCCGAAGATGGAGAGAGGCATAGTTTGAGGAAACTCCTTATCAAACTCGTAGCAATAGAGACCGCGTTC
>DASPWY010000162.1:0-1586 GCA_035637575.1 Bathyarchaeia archaeon | reverse complement strand
GGGCAGTCTTTCTCGACCGGGACGGTGTTCTTACCCGGGAACGGCCAGATTACGTCAAGACTCCGGATGAGCTGGAAATTCTTCCAGGTATCGAAGCACCCCTTCGAGAAATCCAGAAGAGAGGGTTTCAAATCGTGATCATAACGAACCAGTCCGTCGTTGGGCGCGGACTCACTACTCACGATGAGATGTCGAGGATTCATGAGAAGCTCCGCGTGGAGCTTGCCCTATTAGGATGTAGAATTGACGCCATCTACTATTGCCCTCACCGGCCTGACGAAGGATGTAATTGTAGAAAGCCTGAACCTGGACTGATCTTGAAAGCGTCGAGAGAGCTTGGAATCGATACGGCAAAGTCCTGGATGATTGGCGACAAGGAGATGGACCTTGAAGCGGCGAGGCGAGCGGGCTGCCGCGGTATTAGAGTCCCTACGAATGGAAACGGTTTGAAAGAGGCAGTTCGCAGCATTGCACTCGCAGAAAATGGATCCAACCCGGTTGAATAGTCTTGACTAAAATCCGTGCAAGAGCTCCCCTCCGAGTCAGTTATGCTGGTGGCGGTACGGACGTTCCTCCATACCCTAGTTTGATGGGGGGAGTGGTGCTCTCCTCAACAATTCAGAATTATGCCTACTGTTCTATCGCGCCTAGGAGTGATGGAAAAATCACGGTCGCACGGGAGGACCAAGATGTCTGTTATGGTCCAGAAACTCTTCATGATCTGAAGGGTGGCGGTGAAGTCGAATTTGTTCGTGCGGTTGCGAAGCGGTTTGGTACCGACCAGGGGTTTGACGCGAGTCTCCGTTATGACGCTTTACCGGGTACAGGTCTTGGGTCATCTTCCGCTCTTTGTGTGTCCCTCATAGGAGCCTTCAGAGAGTGGAAAGGCAACTCAATGACTGATTATGACATTGCGAATCTAGCTTACGATGTTGAGAGGAAGGATGTTGGTGTTCCTGGCGGAATGCAGGATCAATACGCTTCCACCTTCGGAGGCTTCAATCTTATCGAGTTCAAGAAGGAAGCCACTATTGTAAACGCGCTCCGGATCAAGCGCGAGACCTTGAATGAGCTTGAGTACAACAGTCTCCTCTGTTTCACTGGAACCACGAGACGCTCGGGCGGGATTCTCCAGAGACAGATAGAATCATACGAGCATAGGAACCCTGTGATCATGCAAGCGCTAGAGCGTATGAAAGAGCTGACATTGCAGATGAAGGATTTCCTGCTTACAGGCAACCTCAGGGATTTCGCTGAGATGTTGAATGCAGAGTGGGATATCAAAAAGAAGCTTGATCAGGCTATTTCCACTGAAGACGTTGAGAAGCTCCTTCACGTAGCGAAACTGAGTGGGGCGATCGGCGGGAAACTGCTAGGCGCGGGCGGTGGAGGCTTCCTATTCCTGTACTGCGACTCAGGGAAACAGGTCCAAGTCGAAAAGGCTGTTGAGAGTCTCGGGGCGAAGGCGTTCCCAGTCAGATTCGACGAGGATGGGTTGCAGACTTGGCGAAGCCCAAAGTAGCCCCTGCGCGAACGTTGGGAGGTAAGCCAGCAGAGAATAGGCCATCGAGTCAGCGGGACCGAGA
>DASPWY010000161.1:0-2619 GCA_035637575.1 Bathyarchaeia archaeon | reverse complement strand
AAATCTGCTTGGAGCAATACGCGCGACCGGAGACACGCTGACAATCAAAGTCTTCCAGAAACCCCAGCTAAAACCCTCCCGGCGAACGATCAACCTGGGACTGTTCCTAGCTACCGTTGTCACCGTTACCGTTGCAGGGTACTTCCTTTGGACGGGGGGACTTGGGGGATCGCAGACTCTTCAAGCACAGTTCAATCAGATAGTCTCACCCGGAGCCAGTTCCTACGTCGAAGCCGCGACTTTCGCCGTTGGGCTCCTCGCGATAATCGGTCTTCACGAATTCGGACATAAGGCTGCCACAACCTACCACAAGCTGGACGCCACCTTTCCATATTTCATCCCGGGCCCACCTCCCATCGGCACCTTCGGAGCCCTCATCTCTCTAAAGGGTCCACCAGCCAACAGGGACCAGCTGTTCGACTTGGGTCTCAGTGGCCCAGTCGTGGGCTTCGCAGTCACCATGATCGTAGGTGCGGTAAGCATGCTCTTCGGACCCGCTCTCACACCCGCAAAATTGGCCTCTCTAAACACCTGGAATTCTACCTGTAGCGCACAACTTGGAGTTGGAGGCTGCCTATCCAACGTAAGCTTCCCAGCTCAGCCCTTGATCTTAGTTCTACTCTCCAACCTCACCGGATACATCAATCCCAACGTAATATTCGACCAACAACTCTTCTTCGCCGCACAGATCGGCGCGCTTCTGACATTCCTCAATATCGTGCCTGCGTGGCAACTAGATGGCGGTCATATCTCGAGAGCAGTCTTCGGCCCCAGCGGACACAGGATCGCGACTTTCGCCGGCCTAATCTTGCTCCTCCTTTCAGGTTTCTGGGCATTCGCCCTTCTAGTTCTCGTAATGATGGCGTTCTCCCGCAGAGGATTCGCCGGAGTGGAACCACTTGATGATGTAAGCCCGGTCAGCAACTCAAGAAAACTTCTCTACATTCTCGGGATTGCGATGCTCGTGCTGACCTTTGCAAACTCACCACTATAAGGAAAGGCAGCAAACTCCATCGTACTTTGTAAGCCGCGTGATAGTTGAGACTCTGAAGCACACAAAAGGCAACGAACTACTCAATATTAGTCAGATCGCTGACCGAGCGAAAACCACAACCGAACAAGTCGCACTGGTACTCCGCCCACTGCTGGGGGTTGAAGACCTACCAGGCGCACATCTCGCCAATTCAGCTCGGTTCAAGCTGGCCTTCGAGGCCGTCAGACATGGAGCACTTCAACAGGTGGCTAGGGCTTTGACTTGGCAGGAGTTCGAGGCCTTCACCGAGGACTGCCTACAAACCGTCGGATTCGATACTCAGAAGGGAATCATCGTCAAAGGGGGTTCTAGACGATGGCAGCTTGATGTGATCGCGAAGAAGAGTCGAATGATTCTCGCGGTAGACTGCAAACACTGGGAATCTCCAGCTTATTCCTCAAAACTTCTGAAAGCGGCTGAGCATCAAAAGCTAGCAGTTCAAGCGCTTATCCAGCAAATGGCCGCGAAAGGAGAGATCGGGAGAGAGGGGGTCTTGGTCTTACCCATCATCCTCACTCTCTTCGAGCCTCGGTCGCGTCTTACAGCTGAGGCAGTTGTGGTCTCAATGGAGCAGTTTGCCCATTTTCTGGAGGGAGTATCACCCTTCTCGTCGGAACTGCCGTTCATCCATTCACAAGGCGCCGCAAAAGCTCTATCAATTGATGCACGAGAGTCGGAGCCGATTTGAGATGAACGTCGTAGTGGTTGGGGCCGGAACAATGGGGTCCGGAATCGCATACGTGTCAGCCGCGTCCGGTCACGATGTTGTTGTTGTGGAGCAGGACCAGAAGCTTCTCGACTCTGGGATGAGGCGAGTAGGGGAATACGTCGAGAGAGCCATCTCTCGTGGCCACATAACGAAAGATCAAGCTTCAACAATCAACGCAAAGTTGCGGGGTACGCTGGACTTCAATGCAGCGTGTAGGAACGCCAATCTTGTTGTGGAAGCTGTCTTCGAAGATCCCACGGTCAAGGAGAAAGTGTTCGCAACGATCGACAAGTTCTCTCCAAAAGAAGCAATCCTCGCGTCCAACACTTCATCGATAAGCATCACGCGTCTCGGAGGTGCCACTCACAAGCCAGACCGAGTCTTGGGACTCCACTTTTTCAACCCTGTACCAACGATGAAGCTGGTCGAACTAATCAAAGGAAATCAGACTTCCGAGTCCACCGTCAAGACCGCTAGAGGATTTGTCGAATCGCTCGGGAAGACGGTCGTGCAGTCTCTTGACAAGACCGGGTTCATCGTCAACAAGGCATTGATGCCCTTTCTCAACGAGAGCATCAAACTCCTCGAAGGAGGTGTCGCGTCGAAGGAGGATATTGACAAGGCATTCGTGCTTGGAACAAACCATCCGATGGGTCCCCTCCAACTATCAGATTTCATTGGTGTTGATGTTGTTTACCAGACCCTGAAGGTTCTCGAGAACGAGTATGGTGCCTGCTTCAAACCGACTCCTCTGCTCGAGAAGATGGTTAAAGAGGGAAGACTAGGCCGGAAGACGGGGAAGGGCTTCTATGACTACTGAAGAGACTCCGAGGATTGATGAACCATCAAAGCGGCTTACAGAGATGATCCTCAAGGG
>DASPWY010000160.1:0-2344 GCA_035637575.1 Bathyarchaeia archaeon | reverse complement strand
GCTTCTTGAGATCCTTGACAATGTCTCGGACCTCCGCTTGCCCTCTCGGGTCAAGCCCCGTGGTTGGCTCGTCAAGCATGATAACCTCTGGGTCGGAGAGGAGTGCTGCGGCGATGTTAATCCTCTGTTTCATCCCTTTGGAAAACTTTCCAACCTTCTTGTCCAGCCACTCGTTCATCTTTACCTCGGCAACCGTCTCTTCGATCTTCTTCTTTGCCTCTGCACGGGGGAGTCCTCGCAGGTCCGCGACCATCGACAAGGCTTCTCTTGGCGTAAGGGCGGGATAGATCTCGGGGCTCTCGATCAGTGCACCAACTGAGCCCAAGGCTTTTTTCTTGTTGAGGTGAACATCTACCCCGTTGATTAGAGCCCTTCCTTCAGAAGCTCTGATCATATCCGTGAAAATCTTTAGTGTAGTGGTTTTTCCGGCTCCGTTGGGGCCGAGAAAGCCAACGCATTTTGAGCCTTCGATTTTCAAGTTGAGGTTGGATAGTGCCGTAAAGGAACCATACCGTTTTGTCAGGTTCTCGGCCACAATGGATGGGGCACTCATCGGTTCGCACCTAGTCGAGCGATTCCAGCTATCTGGCTATTTTTATCGATTGTGCGCATTCGAGAATCAGCTGACTACCTTTCTGAACAAGTATAGTGTCGCTCCCAGCGTGACTACTCCGATGGCCGCTATTACTCCGTAAGCCTGTAGGATCGTGCTCCAATCAAATCCGATATTGCACACTTTCAAATCGAGACTGCATCCAGTGATTGGGTTTCGTATTGCGTTTACGGCAAAACTGATGGGATTGAAATTTGACACATTTTGCATCCAGCTTGGCATGAAACCTGCTGAGACCAGTGCTGTGCTCATGAACAAGAGTGGGAAGGTCAGGGCTCCGGCGATGCCGAAGACAGTCTCCGCGCTCTTGGTCTTCAGTCCGAGGGCTAGAGATATTCCTGACCAGGCGAGGCCGAAGAAGGCAACGGTGAAGATGACCAGTAGGTAGCCCACGGGACCGGTTGCAGGGTAGACGCCGAGGACGTAGGCCAGCACGAGTATGATTACTGTTTGAGCCACGACTCTGAAGACATCGCTAAGCAATCTTCCAAACAGAATTGCAGATCTGTTGACCGGCGTAGCAAGCATTTTCGCGAGGAAGCCCGATTTTATGTCATCCACTACAGCGGTTCCTGACTGGAAGGCGCTGGAAAACGCGTTCTGCAGAACTATTCCTGCGGTTGCGAAGGTCGTGTAGCTGAGGGTTCCTGAGCCGATGAAACGGCCGAGGTTGCTGAACAGCTGAGTGAACAGCAGGAGGAAAATTATGGGCTGGAAGAGGGAGAAGAAGACGAGTATTGGATTGCGTACGAGCTTCTTCATCGACCGGACGAAGAGGTGAAATGCGTCTGAGAAGAAGGACGTTGCTTATCGTCTCCGTCGGCCGAACATGCCGCGTGAATTTGCACTGCTTACTTCTTCGACTCTGATCCTCTTCCCTGTGTGCTTGAGGAAGACGTCGTCTAGGGTAGGGGAGGACACGCCGATCGTTGAGAGTCTAATGTGAGCCTCGTCGAAAGCTCTCACGAGTTCTGGGACCATGTAGCTACCGTTCTTCGCATAAACCGTCAAACCTACGTCAGAATCCACCACGTTAGAGACTCCGTCGAACTTCTGCTCCAGGACTTGCCTGGCCTTTGTCTTTGTGTCGCCCCCATTCATGCTTGAGTTCTCGAATCCCAAAGAGATCGAGTCCGCTCCTATTTCCTGTTTCAGCTCGCCAGGAGTTCCTTGGGCAACGATTTCTCCAAGGTCAACTATGGCTAGTCGCCGACACAGTCTATCAACTTCCTCTAAGTATTGTGTAGTGATGAATATCGTGATTCCCTGTTCGTTCAACCGTTTGAGATAGGCCCAGATTGCCGCTCTCGACTGAGGATCCAGTCCGGTGGTGGGCTCGTCTAGAAAGAGAATTTTCGGGTTGTGGACGAGCGTTGTTGCGAGGTCAAGTCTCTTCTTCATACCTCCCGAATAGAAGCCAGCACGCTTGTCTGCGGCATCTGTAAGATCGACAATCTTGAGAAGTTCATCCACTCTCTCCTTGATAGCGGGTCCATGCATCTGCTGCAATTGTCCTTGGAGAATGAGATTCTCGCGGCCTGTGAGGTCCTCATCGACCACCGTATCCTGGTTCTGAACCCCTATGATCTTTCTTATCTTCGCAGCATCAGAGTCGACGCTCAGCCCTGCTACTGATGCGGAGCCAGAGGTCTTCTGAAGAAGGGTGGTGAGTATCTTGATGGTGGTGCTCTTACCGGCACCGTTCGGCCCTAGGAAGCCGAAAAACTCTCC
>DASPWY010000159.1:0-5169 GCA_035637575.1 Bathyarchaeia archaeon | reverse complement strand
CCGGTGGAGTGTTGGCAAGAGATGCCCGCGCGAGTCGGGAGCCTGTTTAAGCAACGGATCAGATGGTCTGGCGGGAACATGCTGACGGGGGTTAAGCACTGGAATGCGTGGAGGTCGATGTCTCTTGCGAAGACTCTTGATATGGAGGCGTTGATGATGAGCCCGATTCTTGCGGTGTTGACGTTTGTGGCGTGGATAATTCTGGGACTGGGAATAGTCAAGGTTGGACTCCCCTTTGAGACGCTTCTTCCACTCTTCCTCGTTATGGTCGCGGTGAACGTTGTCTATGTGGGGACGCTGGTTGCGGCGGTAGTCTCTTCTGCTAGGTCGAGCATGCTCTCCCATCTGGGCTTATTGCTGGCAACGTATCCGTACGCGGCGCTTGTCTCTCTCGCCAATCTGGCGGCGATGGTCCTCATCCTTCGACGGGGGGCTAGGTTGTGGTTGAAGACTGAGAAGACGGGGTACGTAGACGAACAGTTACGGCTTGGCACATCCCCGTAGAGAGGGGAAATATCTTCCCATGTGCGTGAAAATGTCGGAAAGGACTAAATCCCCTGCTCCAAGGAACACGGACTCTTTAGAACGTGTATGAGTCCGAAGCCAAGAGACTCGCTGCTGATCATCCGCGACATTCTAGCCGTAGCCGCTAAACGAGCGTCGAAGACGGAGATAGTCTACAGGTCGAATATCAACTTCGTCGCAGCCGAGAAGTACATTACACGTCTCCTACTACGCGGAATGCTTGTGACGGTGGTTGATGAGGGCAAGTCAAAGTTCCAGACAACACCCTTGGGAATAGAAGCACTCTCAAAACTGACAGAAGTCCAGAAGCTAGTCGAAGGAACTTAAGACGCCTGAAAAAAAACTTCTGCGTCGCGAGACTAGCACGCATACCTATTTTTTCCAGAGGGTCCCGAGCTTACCAGTTCATAACACGGACCGATCAACATTTCCCCTAGTACAGATCACGGGTCTCAACTGAGATTAACATCGTAATGGACCCTCAGCCGTTTTCAAGGCGTTTCCTAGGGACAATCAGGTCGCTGACCCGTACTGTCTGCAATCAAGGGACCATGGATTAAGAACTTGAAACTGCTTTCCTATGAACTTCTACAAACGCGAGGTCTGCGTCGCGAGGTGCAACTGCTTTTGACATTTTTCGGAGTGGGGTCTCGCCAGTTGAAGCTGATCCGGGCGAGTCTCCAGGGTCAGGGCGCAGAATCAGCCGGTCGGCGGTTTTCGACATGGTGTAGCTCATCGTGCAGGTCAACGTGCAAAGTGCGCGATCTCAAATCGCCTGCCCCGATTCCGGGTCAGGGCTTGTTCCGGGCGATTTCTTGGAGTGAGGATTCTCTAAAGTGTGAAGGAGTTTTTTTGTCTTGACATACCCCCAGGGGGGTCGAGAAATAGTTAGTAGAAAAAAGAGAGATACCAGATCTGGGAGATTCCTAAACGAGCTGTTTTGTTTCGCAGCAAAGATATTTTCTTTCGGCATTTTTCTGGATGATAACAGATCCGATATCATTGGTCGGTAGTATCAAGGCCTGTTTTCTAACTATTAGATCGCCCACTTGAATCGTCATCTCGCCTGTCGCCCAGGTGATCATTGAACGGTGACTTTGAAAGTGTAGGGCGAGGCGGGGAGGGCTGTGCCTACGTCGAACTTGCAGTCTATCGTCTGGCCGCTCACCGAGGGTATAGGGGTCTGTATGCAGACCGGACCGTAGGGATTTGATCCTATGACTAGTGTGACATTGAACTTGGTTCCTGCAGGAGGGATGGAAGCGCTGGTGGTCGAGTTGACCTGGACGTCATAAACCAAGTGTCCTGCGGTAATGTTCGTGTTAGCTGTGCCAGGAGAAGGGCCAAACGTTACAGGGCTGGAACATGAAGTACCGTTCG
Organism: Bathyarchaeia archaeon; assembly: GCA_035637575.1. Lineage (GTDB taxonomy): Archaea > Thermoproteota > Bathyarchaeia > 40CM-2-53-6 > 40CM-2-53-6 > 40CM-2-53-6. Next base: position 3,264 of record DASPWY010000159.1, on the reverse strand, counting down.
AAGCTACTGAAGCCAGCGAAAAGCCTTTGTCGATAGCGAGAAGACCGTTGGCAACGTTCACTGCGGAACCAATCTCAGCCTGATACGAACTCGAGGTCACTGAGACACTAGCGGCAAAGACGATAGCCACGAGCGCCAAGACGAGTTTAGCCGCAAAGATCCAGCTACTCCCCTTACCAATGACACGGGATAGCCGACCGACTTTGCCCAAGCTTTGTCCTTGCTAAGCTCCTGAAGAACCGAGTTTGAGATTTCAGTAACCGAGCCATATCCACCCGAGTAACGCGAGATCACCCGTTGAAAACCTAGAGTGAAGAGGCTACCAGAACTGAATGACACGCATTGCTCATTCAGAGTCTTACCATTTCGGAATAAGGGAGAAAAAAGTTGGCCGTGCTTCGACGGCTACGGCCTTGGAGGTTTCTAAGTGACGTTGACGTAGACTGTGACAGGGGCTGTAAGACTTGCGGTTCCCAAGTCAACGTAGAACGTTACGGTGCCCGTGCTACCTCCCGTGGTGGTCCATGTACCCGAAGTGACGGTTACTAGGGATGTGCCTTCAGGTCCCGCACCGTTTCTCGCTGTGATGGTAGCGGTGTGAGTGCTTCCGGCTGGAGGGATCATTACAAACGTCAGCACGTCCATCCAATGACCGGCGACCAGAGCGTTGTTCAGAGCAATGCCAGATCCAGCGATGGTTATGGCACTAGTAGCATTGGTAGAGGCCGCGTTGGAGACAACAGATAGTCCGGTGTCGGTGACTGTGAAGACGCCGGTGTTGTTGTGATAGGTGCCCACTTCGCCGGTGTAGATAGCCTGGTTGAGGGTGATAGTAGCTGCAAGAACACCCGCAACCATACCTACGATACCCACAACCACCAGCGTTAGTGCTGGGACTTTCTTGGTAGTGATGCGGCTCAGGATTACGCGTATGCTGCTCATTCCAGATCAGGAAAACTGGTACGCTGAGCAGTTTTCGATAAGCCACACGTTACTCGCGTGGACACTTTATGGTATCACGGACGAGACAGTATTCGACTAGTTCTCCTCATCCCTAGTCTTCTGGGGCTTGTATCTGCGTCTCTGGAACCTTGTTAGGAGCCCCCGAGGACTTGGCAGGTGGGGTCGAGGGCGACTCATCTTTCCGATGATCGGGATCTTGTGCTCCCTGGTCGGAGCCACCTTCCGATCGCCAAGCCACCATTTCTGGATGGTCCTTGTCCCCGTCTCGTCCGCTTCTTGGACGAGGAGGACTTCTCTACCGTTGTGTTTGAGAAGCGATGTCTCGATCTCTCGAGCCGATTCAAAGTCTACCTTCTCCTCGACGAGCTCCATGTAGACCTGGTTTAGCAGCTCACGATAGGGCACTGGCTCTCCGCGCGCGGCGATGATAGCAACTGCTGACTTGAGCATCGTCCGCTCGGGACGGGTCATCCTAGTATTGGACCAGCTGGGCGACTGCACCATCTCAAGTACAGGGGGCCGTTCTGAACCCGCGGCCTCCTCGGGAAGAGCCGCAGGTAGGAGCGGTGCAGCCGGAGGTGCGAGCTCCTCCATTGCTTGTTGAGCCTCTATGAGCGTCGCCTGCTCTCGGACAGATTTTCTGAATCGGAGTTCGTTCTCTGGTCTCCCGGGAACTCGATAGACTATTCCAGACGATTCAACCTCGAACCCGGTCGCGGGCATTAGTTTCTCGAATCGATCTCCGAGACTCCCAGCCCACTCAGGAAGAATTATCGAGAGGCTGCCTCCCGGCTCGACAGTGTCATAGAGTTTCTTGAATGAGACGAGGAGCTCGTCGTCGTTGAGCATCTTAGGATCTTTTCCTAGCGGATTGTATTCCCTGTCGTTGCTCGAGAACCAGACGTGCTGATAGGGCGGAGTTAGGTAGACGTCGTGGACGTGGCCGCCCGGGAGCAGGGCCCCGAGGACTTGTAAGGCTCTATCTTGGATAACGGTGATCAGGCTTCTGCCTACTACCATAGCTAGGCCAAGGAAGGCGAGATAGTAGGGGAAATAGAACGAGGCTGTTACTAGGGGAGATGCGTAGTATTTGAAATCGAGACCCAGAATATTGGCCTGTAGAGAAGCTGTCCCGTCGTATGGTGGCACTACACCGTATGCCTGGACAATCGCTGTCTCTGCCCAATAGTAAATCATGACGAAGCTGAAGTAGAGTTCGGCTAGGGACGACAGTCCGAGGTAGACTGCCAGGTTCCGCCACCATGCGGTCGGATGAAGGCTGGCGGCAAGCAAGGCGAGTGATCCTAGGATTAGGAGAACGCGAGTGAAGGATCCAAGACTGTTGGCGGTGGGCAGAGTGGAGGGTAGACCGAGTGCGTTGATGTGCAAGTAGAATGGTGAGACTTGGATGCTCAACAGATTGTTAGTCGAGGCTCCTCTTAGGGTCCACCACGGCTCATTGCCTAGGGCCACGAATAGCGCTACGAGGGCGCCTAGTAGGAGGAGAATGTCGACTCTCCGCAGGAAACCGAATTTCTCACTGGTGCCACTGCTCATTGTCTAATTCTCATCCTTGAGATAAGTGACTGAGCCCTTTGCATTTTTCAGGCTCGGACCAGTTAGAGGAGTGGCAGGAGTGGAATAGGAGTCCCGTTACCGTCCGGGATTTTGCCTAGTCTCTCAGGATGCAGACGCTCCACGCTAGTTTGGCGTGCTGTTTTCTATCGAGGCTTCACTTGACCCTCAACAACGCGTGAATCATCGAGCTTTGGCTACCTTCTGACGGGGAGTTGGGCTCGCTTTTGACTTTGAACGGTTTAGCATTCTGTTGGCCCAGTTCATCTGTCTCTCTAAGTTCAACGTGTACTCTTTCAAGATGTAGTCTAGGTCTGCTGGGGAGATCTTGTTTTGTTTGGATTCGAGCATCTCCTGGGCCATCTGGAATTGCCGGTTGGATCCGTCAACGAAGAAAGTGGCCAGGTTCTCGGGATCGATGAGTTCGATGAAAAGGCGCCGTAGACTGCCGAAGCGCTGCTGGAAGTTTGCGAACATTTCCTTGGCGTGGGCGAGTGATTCGACACCTTTCGGAGTGATCTGGTAGACTCGGCGTGTGGCCTCGTTGGATAGTTCTGGGTCTGCTTTGATAAGGCCCTCGGAGACGAGTTTCTTGAGGATGGGGTAGAGTGATCCTGCGCCGGGTCTCCAGGCGCCCTCGGTTTTGCTGTCGATGTCTTGGATGATCTCGTAGCCGTGGATGGGTTTCTGAGCTATCTTGTGAAGGATGTAGTATCGGAGTAGGCC
>DASPWY010000158.1:0-4647 GCA_035637575.1 Bathyarchaeia archaeon | reverse complement strand
AATCACCCCACTAGCTATCGCATCGAGCGCGAAGCAGAGTTGCGCACCCTGTGCGATCCGCGTATCCGCCGCGCGCTAGTGGAACAAGCGATCAAGCTCATCAGTTATCACGATTTCGCCAAACTATGGTGAATACGCGGCCACCAGTACGATGACGGGGCGACTAGGCGACTGGGGTAACGGAATTCTCCAAGTGTAAAGCGACGAGCCAACTAGTTTGTCCCCCCTTTCAGGACACCCTATGCTATGCCGGACGAGCCGACGTTCTCTACGCATCAAAACTGACACTGCAGCTGGCCGCCATCCATCCACTAATAACAGAAGGAGTTCATAGAAGGAGGAAACTTGCCGACCCAAGAATTCCCTGATCTAGAGAGACTCACTGCCGGGCTATCAGCTGTATTTCATCGTGAAGTGTCTGCCAACAGAAACGTTAGGGTATTAGATCGGAAGCCCAACCCGGAATGGAGCACGTTTCCAACAGAAATCGTGACGTGCAGTCTTGATGGCAGAGGCAGGAGGCTACGCCTCTTTGTCAAGTACGGGACTAAAGAGTTTGACAGCCTCTACCGTCACAGAGGGGATATTTCCTACGAGGCGAAAGTCTATCGTAACGTCCTCCAACCTTTGCGGATCTCGACACCCAACTTCTACGGCGTGTATAGAGACGAGATAACAAGGGTTCCATGGCTTGTGATAAAGCACCTTGAAGGAAGCCGGGGACACTGGTCTCGTAACCCTGAGGCGATGATCAGCGCAGCGATATGGATTGGAAAGTTTCATGCCGTCAACGAGGAACGCCTCTTAAGCCCAGCGTTGAAATTTCTCCACAGATATGACAGGAAGTACTACATGGGATGGGCACGACGTGCCAATCGACTATTCGGCAATTTACAGACCCAGTTTCCCTGGCTCCCTACTGTCTGCGAAGAGTTTGGGACGCTACTCCCAATCCTACTGGAGAGGGCGACGCTGACAGTGATCCATGGCGAATACTTCTCGCCCAATACACTCTACCAAGATGGGATTTGTTCACCGGTGGACTGGCAGTCCGCCGCCATCGCTGCAGGAGAAGTTGATCTCGCCTCACTGACCCATTCGCGGCCGAGGCAGATGGTGCAGAAGTGTCAAAGGGAGTACTGCGAGTCGCGATGGCCTAGGGGAGCCCCCGACGACTTCGAGGAGATACTTGAGGCTGCCCGGGTCTACATGAACCTTCGCTGGCTAGGTGACCCGAGTTTGATGTCTCGCCTGTTCAGTCCACATGGGGAATTCATCCCTTCAGATAAATTCAAGAGAATGATCGAGGGACTCTATTCAGCGGGAAAAAGAACAGGACTGGTCTAGCGAATTCGGGTGGAACTTCGCAATCTCCTCGGGTTCGGGCTTCCTTACGAATCCTGATTCCTCGATTCGCGGCTGGCAGAATCATCTCAAATTTTAGAAGACTTCTTGGATTCGAGCGCCGAACAAACGTCCTAGTTGTGTTTATCAAAGCCGGTTTTGGCAAGATTCTGAGCGAGCCGCTGTCATGAGAAGACCGCGCATCGGATTCTTGCTACCGCACTACGGGAGCCATAGTAGGAGCTACATGCCGAGCGTAGTGCGCGCGCTCGCGGACGCCGGGGCGGAGGTCGATGTCATCCACCCTCTTGAGCGCGCGGTTGACCTGTCACAGGTGCGCGTCCAGCATGATCTATACGTTCTGAGGCAGATGAGCCGCCTTTCCCTCAGCCTGGCGGGAGCGCTACATGAGCAGGGCGCGGTCATCGTGAATCCCTACCCTGTAACCGCAGCGCTGCGTGACAGAGTCATCAAGTCCCGAGTCCTCCAGCTCGCTGGCGTGCCGACGCCCACCACCTACGTGGCCTCGACCCCCAGCCAACTCGCTCCACTGCTCGAGGAAGGCCCGCTCGTGATCAAGCCCTACCAGGAAGCTGGAGGCCAAATCAAAATCGTCCGGACTCCCGCCGAACTCGCCCAGGTGGAGCTGGGTCGCGACCCCGTCTTCGCCCAGCGTTACCATCCCCCCCAAGGCCGCGATTGCAAGATCTACGTGATCGGCGGGCAGCTCTTCGGGGTCAAGAAGGTGTTTCCACGCCGGACCCAGGAAGAGAAGCTGGGCGAGCCCTTCACACTCACGCCGGAGCTGATCGATATCGCCAGGCGATGCGGCCGGGCGTTCGAGATCGACCTTTATGGCGTGGACGTGATCGAGAGCGACGGGAAGGCGTACGTCGTGGACATGGACAGTATGCCCGGGTACAAGGGCGTCCCGGATGCGCCGCTTCTCTTGGCGCGCTACTTTTACGACGTGGCGGAGCGCGCCGTCGAAGGAAGGCCCCCATCGAGCGGGAGCAGAAGGGATTCGGGATACTTTCACTGACGAGGAAGGTGGCATTACGCACATCAACCGAAGCACCATCTACAACGAAGTCACAAGCAGATAGCCACACCGTCCACGATCATGGCTGGCAACCCATCTACGGCGACTGAGCTTTACAGCTTCAGAGACGTAGACGGCGGGTGCAGGGATATCGACCGACAATCCCTTCGCATTCGTGATCGATTTGTAATCTGCACGCACGCAGGTTGGGATTACGAAAGGTAAGGACAGACATCAGAGACACAGCCGAAAAATCTGTTGTCCAAATTGATTTTCCACCGTGTTAAGCGGGTCGAGTCGAGGATCGATGGTCGACCCGGTGCGGCCTAGACGCAGTACCGTTGGAAAGAAGATTGAATGGTTCCCGATGACGGCCTCGCAACGCTGGGTATGAGAGTGACCCGAAAATCAAAATCTTCTAACCTCCTCCAAGCATTCACCAAGCCACTGCCCATAGAGTCGCAAACGCGACATATCCACCTTCGATTTGGCCTTTGCTGGGCTGGATTCGAGAGGAATCGGTGATTTCCCGAAAGAGAATTCCCATGCGAAAGCTGATATTACCCTGAATATTTTGCCGACAGTCTCAAACCTCTTCATTGTTTCCATGCTTGGAAGCGTCCAAAGTTTCCGCGCGACCGACCAGTAGGTGTAGATATCCGGCTCGCTGGAACGGGATATTCCGTGGCCGAATCTTCCCAGTATGTCAACAGGCGGTACGCCCCTGCCAGCCTCCGCCCAGTCAAATGCGACGAGGATAGGTACCCCTCTATCATGTGCCGCAGCTCGGATCCTGATGTTGCGTTCCTTAAAGTCTCCATGAACCAGACTTAGGGGTAGCTTGTCGCAGAACTCTAGCAACTCACCCCATTGCTCCTCAAGGCGATCAAAGTCCGAGATAATCATCCGTAGGGAGTCCAAGTCCTCCAATTCGAGTTCAAGGTTGAGGCTCCTCTCTATCCATTGACGCGCAAATCGTAAAGCTTCCAAGTAATGCCCCGGGCCTCGTTCAGGTAACCTGGAAAGCATATCGACGTGGGAAGCTGAGGATGTGTGCAGAATCCCGAGCCAACGTCCGGCCGCGATGCGGTGCGCTTTCAAACGTGAGGTATATGCGCGACCGTTTGCGTCCTCAATGAACAACCATTCATAATTGGGGTCATCGTCTTCGGTTGACCCGTAGTACCTTAACGAGGTCACTGGCAGAGAAGGTAGTATCTCTGCGTAGATTATCCGCTCCACCCCTATGTAGTGCCGGAAGGAGCGCTTTGCGATTACGTTCTCCATCTCCTTTCCTGAGCCAGACAGCCGGCAGACCATTGTCTTTCTTTTTGTCTGTTTGAGCACCTCAATCTTCGTGGGGGCGGCTTGGCTGCCGTGGACTCGAGCCCATGCTCTGAAGGCTGGGTGCTCTGCTACGTGATCGCTACGTATCGCTTTTGGCTCAGTCATTCGAATCGAGGGTTCCAGCGGGAGGTTGAGGCTATTCTACTTTTTTCGACTCCGCTGCGAAGACATAGGGCGACGTACTCCGATGCCAAGAGTGGTTTCTATAGCAATCTCGAATGTGCAACGATTGATGTGTTCTTTCACCGGGCGGAGGCGGATCTGTCTAGGGCTTGAGGACCACTCTGCGTGGCACACCAGATCGAGCTCTGCGCGGAATTCTTCCTTGTCCAATGTAGCTGCCCAAGATGGGGTCCGCTCATCTATCTCAACGTGGACAGAGTCTTCACTCATGCCCTTCGACTCCCAAGATCTCGTCATCATACTGCTCTGTTCTCAGATTCACCAAAGGTGAAGAGCGTCGGTTTGACAGTTGCAAATCGCCTGTTGATGAGTATATACATGGATGTTTGAACAGGCCCTGTACATTTGTAGGATCCTCTACTGAAAGATACTTTCCAAACCAGGTGCCAGTTATCGCTATACTGACTCATCAACGTCATTTATGCCAGCATCTTAGCCTCTAGTCAACAGGGCTACTGAATGGTTGTTGGCGGAGTCCAGGTTTCTAGCTACGAATGGTTAGGTCGATCGTTTTTTCGCTTCTTTTCGACCGAGTGCTTGTAAGAGATACTCTGTGACTCCCAGTACAGCTCAGGTGAGCCGATGTCCAGTCGAACGTCGTTCTCCTCTAGCTCGACTGCTCGTATTTCGAGTCCCCACTCAACCATTTTTTGTATGCCGTCCGTAAGTTGAATCTCGCCTCCGACACCGGACTGAGTAACCTCTAACGCTTTCAGAATAACCGGGTGGAA
>DASPWY010000157.1:0-7356 GCA_035637575.1 Bathyarchaeia archaeon | reverse complement strand
ACCGGTGCACGTAGTCCAGAAGAGCACCACCAACACGTCTAAGACCTAACCAAGATTTCTCCGAATATTATCCCTGTCCTCTTCGTCAGAGGACAATCCATGCAACGCCACGCCCAAGTCTATCCTAGCAAGAAAACTAGCGGGTACGATGTTGGGCTTGCAAGGGCTGATTTTCCTATACTCAAGCGAGAAATCAACGGGAGACCCCTCGTCTATCTCGACAACGCTGCAACTTCACAAAAACCAGTTCAGGTTATCGAAGCCCTAGACAAGTTCTACAACCAGTACAACGCCAACGTCTACAGAGGAGTCTACCGGATAAGCGAAGAGGCCACCGTAGCCTACGGAGACGCCCGGCGAAAAATCGCCCAACTCATCAACGCCAAGGACCCGTCCGAGATAATCTTCGTACGCGGAACAACGGAAGCAATTAACCTGGCAGCCCATTCCTGGGGACGATCAAACATCGGCCTCGGCGACGGTATCATGCTCACAGAGATGGAGCATCACAGCAACATTGTTCCATGGCAACAGCTGGCGCGTGAAAAAGGAGCCAGCCTAAAGTACGTCGGAATCTCAGAAGAGGGACAACTCCTCCAAAAGGATATTCATCAGCATCTAGAAGAAGGAACAGTCAAGCTCTTCGCTATAACGCACGTTTCCAACGTTCTCGGAACAATCAATCCGATTCGAGAACTAGTGCGCGAGGCCCACAAATACGGATGCAAGGTTCTGGTAGACGGAGCCCAGTCCGTCCCGCATATGCCGATTGATGTTCAGGATCTAGATTGCGACTTCCTCGCATTTTCTGGCCACAAAATGTGCGGACCCACCGGAATAGGGGTCCTATACGGAAAGCGAGAGCTTCTACAAAACATGGAACCCTATCAGGCAGGGGGAGAAATGATCAAAGAAGTACACCTCTACGAAGCCACATTCAAGGACCCGCCCTTCAAGTTCGAAGCCGGAACCACAGACATAGCCGGGGCAATAGGGCTTGGAGAAGCGGCCGACTATCTGACAAAACTGGGTCTCCGGAACGTTAGGGATCACGACAGGGAAATAACGAAATACGCACTCGAAGCATTGGGAGAAGTGAAGGGCTTGAAGATGTACGGGCCTACGGACTCCGAGACTCGCGGAGGAGTTGTCAGTTTCAACCTTGCAGATGTTCATGCACACGACATGGCGTCCATGCTGGACGAGGATGGAATAGCAGTCCGGTCAGGACACCACTGCGCTCAACCTCTCATGGAGAGGCTTGGAGTCGCCGCAACTACTAGAGCAAGTTTCTATCTTTACAATACTGAAGAGGAGATAGATCGTCTCGTCGGCTCCGTAGAGCGGGCAGGAAGAGTCTTCAAGATTTGAGTTCAGTCTATTCCGAGATCATACTCGATTATTACCGCCACCCTAGAAACAAGGGAACCATAGATCATCCACAGATTAGCGCCAAGGACTCCAACCCTCTCTGCGGGGACATCATAGAGATGCAATTGGAGCTAGACAAGAACAGCAACGTTAGTGATGTAAAATTCAACGGGCAAGGATGCGCAATCAGTCAGGCCTCAGCGTCCATGCTGACGGAGCTAGTGAAGGGAAAGACGGTTGATGACGTGCGAAAGATTTCCAAGGAAGAAATACTCTCACTCATCGGAGGACAGCTCAGTGCGGTCCGGCTGAAATGTGCTCTACTATCCCTGAAGGTCTTGAAGACCGGAGTCTACAGCTATCTGGGCTCCGAGAACAACTCGAAAGAAGAACTGTCCGAACTCTAGGGCTAAACCGGGAAATTTTTTTGGTTTTCGTCAAGCAGTGTAGAGATTCTCTCTACTTGCCATCAGTCCCTTCGTGGGGATTTTTTCTCTGCTCCTTTAATTGTTCTTGGACATTCTTGAAGAATTCGTTGTTCTCAACCTTTTTCGCTTCTGCGTGAATCGCTTCAAGGTCAACCTTCAACACTCTCCGCACCATTCTTCCACGTCTATAGACGATGAACGAACCGAGGATCGCCAATGCCGCTATCAGAACGATGACTATTATCCACAGATAGTTGAATGCCGAACTCGTCGGGGACGGCGGCTGCTGAGAAGGTGGAAGGGTGACAACTGTTGAAGTCGAGCCGTATCCTGAATTGCCATATGCGTCGGTTGCGTTAACTTGTATGAACCAAAGTCCCGTTGGAGAAGTGGAGTTCACGGTGTAGCTGCCGACCCACTTCCCGTGGGTCTGATCATAGGACAACAAGAGCGGGCTGCCTATCTGAACAGAGGAATAGTGCGTAGTAGCTATGACAGTTCCGCTGGTGAAGTCGTCTCCTCCCGGAGTCACTACGATCGCATTAATGACGATGATGCTGCCCGTCGTGTACGTGCTGTTCGGCGTACTAGATGAGACGGAAAGAACGGCAGTTGACACAGCGAAACCTCTGTTCACACTCGAAGAAGGCCCAATGTTCCCATATCCGTCGTTGTAGCCTCCCACATCGATGCTTGCCACCCAGACCCCCGTGTCGCTGCTGAGGGGGATCTGGAAGGTTCCCTGGAATTGCCCAAGCGAGGTCTTGTATGTCGCCGTTATGTCGTGCTCAGTGAAGCCATCTGCTTCAATTATTCTTATTATCGCCGAGCCGGTCTTAACTTGGACTGTGTTAGGATAAGTTGCTATGAAGCGAAAAGTCTGAGTCTGCGACCTTTGTAACGAGTTCTGAGTTATCGTGAGTTGCGTGACTGTTACGTTAGCTGGATCGACGAGGAAGGTCTGAGTGTCAGGAAAACCGGTCTTAGGTGTTATCGACCCAGTCAGTGTCACTGTATACTTTCCGAGAGGGACAGAGGGTGGAATACTATCCCAAGCATAAGCGAGTACACCAAGTGAGTTGGCCAGTCTGGTCGTCGGGTAGCCAGGGGCATTACCTATCGGAGATCTTATCGAGATTGTGACGTTTTCGGCGCTCTGGTAGCCTTGAGCGATCATTGAGACTGTCTGCGTACGCTGATATTCCTCCGCGTCCGTGAGTCCTACTTGGAAGAGGCTTGTCGCAGCTTGCGTGGTAGGAGGTGGGCTAGATTGGCTGACTGTGATGTTGTATACTCCAACATAGGTGATGTCGGTCCCGAAATCTGTGGGATAGGTTGCACTGGCTGTGAAAGTCGATGGAACCGAGTTCACAGTTGTTGTAGCGGTCTGTATCGCACCTGTTGGGTCGGTCACCACCCATGAGAATTGATAGTTGAACCCCGCGAGAGGAGTCGTCACATTGAGGACGAAAGTGATACCCGGGCTGTTTGTCTCCTGGATTCGAGAGGCAGACTGCGAAAATGAGTATGTTTCACCGTAAGGGCCTGACGCGTGGACGGGGAAGCTCGCTAGGGAGATGAATAACGTCGTTACGGTCACTAAGAAAACGATCTTCTGCTTGGTTTGGAAAAACGAGGCCTCCTAAGACGTTGTCCGTTTCTTGCATGATCCGAAAGCAGGCATCGCTTTCTGCTTCGAGATTGGAATGGGCGGTCAAGTTGACTAAAGGGTCGTGTTACTCGAAACGAAGTCGAACAGTAAGGAAATAGAATGCGGCCATTTTCGGGATGTCTTCCGACTATATTCTACTTCGAAGGAGTAACTGTAGTGGGCGCCATGGATGGCGGGGAAGTTCCACCATGGCTCTTCCGAACTAATGCAAAGGCTCCAACGGCCAAGGCAGCGATGGAGAGTATCAGTGTGTAGAAGGTCATTGTTGTTTCAAACGGCGGTGGTTGGGGTGTTGTTTGAACGCTCAAAATGTTTGAGGTGGAGCTCGCGGTTGTTGTTGTGCCGGTCCAAGACGCTGAGACGGTCCAAGTGCCAGCGCTATTGACAGCGTACTGGTCTGTGAAGCTGCCCGTGTTGGTCGAGTTCACCGTATGACTAACCGTCGTTCCGCTGGGTCCCGTGTAGACTATCGTGAGTTTGGCGGCGTTAGCCGGGTATACGTAACCACTGATCGTGATTGTATCGCCTACTTGGGCGTTGAAGCTGGAGCTGGAAAGGACGATTACACTCGGCTCTTTGGTAACGGTAAGATTCGCGCTAGCAGTGGAACCACTGTGACTATTGTCGCCCGACCAAGTGGCTCTAACATCGTAAGAGCCAGGCCCAGGGGGTGTGAAACTGGCCGCGAAGCGCCCTTGAGAATCAGTTGTGGTAGTAGCTATGATGCTGTAACTTCCACCGGTCGCATTGTACTCCAGCAGGACCTGCATCGAGACTAACGGGCTCGAGTCAGTCGTGTTGGTTAGCATGCCTGAGACAGTGACTGATTGTCCTGCTAGTGCTGGGGATGGATATGTCGCGAGACTGATCGTGCTATTAACGAAAGTTGCGTCTCTAACTTCTAGGAATCCCTTGCCCATCTGTTGCCCGCCGACTATGATGTCATGTTTTCCGACTTTGTCAATATCGCCAACAGTGACCGCGGATATGATCGTCGGGACTGTAGAGTACTGGTATGATTGCTGGAGGGAAATTGTTGACCCACTCCAAGTCCAGGTTCTAATAATTCCATAGTCGACGTCGGTCGTGCCTATCGGCATGTCTGTGAATCCCGCGGTTACTATCTCCGTTGTGCCGCTGTTGTCAACATCGCCTGCAGAAACGCGAATTAGTTCCAGACTGCTCTGGCTAGATGTTATCCAGTAGGTATCTGCCAGCTGACTGAGACTAAGTGCTCCCCATAGTGACCAGACGCTGAGTTCTGCTTTCCAAAATGGATAGGAGAGTATCTGGCCGCCGACAATTATCTCCTTCTTCCCATCACCGGCCAAGTCTTGGATGGCAACAGATGTCGCTACAGATGCCTGCCCCGTGGTGACCCACGTCCTGGATTGTTTGAGCCCAGGAGTTCCACTGCCACTCCAGCCCCAGACGCGTATCTCGCTCTGAGTTAACGTTCCATTGTTGCTTGAGCCTACTGTCACAATGTCTGGTGTGCCATTGCCTTCAATATCTCCCGTGGCTACTGCGTAGCCTTGGCTTCCCGTCGCCCCTGTGCCCGGGGCTGTCCAGTTCCAGAGAGTGTTCTTTGACAAGGTGGCTCCGTCCCAGGACCATATTCCGAGTTGGCCGTAAGTGACTCCAGTTCTGTTGTAGTATCCGAGTGTTACGATTTGACGGATTCCATTGTTGGTCCATATGGCGATACTGCGGGTCTCGAGGGGGCCTCCAGCTGTGTAGTTGAAGAGTTTCTCTCTGCTGAGACTCGAACCCAGCCACCTGTAGATTCCGATCTGAGTTTGAAGAGGAGGGCCACCCGACGCTTGGACGTTTCCAATTGTTATGGTTTCGTTGAAGCCGCGGCCTGCGAGGTCAGCTACTTCAACGCCAGAAAAATAGTAATTACTGCCTCCTCCGAACCGCCATTGCTGGTTGGAGTCTAAGACTAGGCTGTTGCCATTCTTATGGTACACTCGGAGTTGTGTTTGGCTGGTGCCATTGTTGAAACTCCCAGCTGCGATGATCTGATAGGCATTGTTACCTTCGATCATCGCCATTTTGACGCCGGTAACTACCGCGTATCCTTGGCTAATGGTCGCAGGCCATGTGTCCGAAGTGGACGTGGAGATCCTATAATTCGCATGGGCCGGAGCCAAGCCATAGGTTAACGCGGGAATGAAGAATAGGAGGATTACGGGAACGAGGCGATACTTCAACTCGGTTCTGGCGGATTACGAAGAAGAACCAACCAAAACCGTTCTGATACTCCCATAACTCTAACCGAGTAACTAGCCTCTGTCCCTGGAATTACCGTCTAAATGGATTCTGTCTCTAGGTACGATGATTTGACTTGCATGATTCCCTTCTCTCGCTTCAACTCGCTTTCCAGACTCACAATGTCATGCACTTTTCCTTGGACCAGCAGGGCGCAGAGGCAGTGTGCCTCGTCGATATGGGCGTGGAGCGAAGAGAGTATTGATTGTCTGTGATGATGCGATGTTTCCGTTATCGCCTCGTCAGTACCTTTCGTCTCATGATCGTAGACCATGACGATAGATCCGACGATGTTTCCTTTCTTGACTCCGGCTTCGAAATCCGAGATGAAGGCTCGCATAGCTGCCTGCAAAGCCTTCGATCGGTCGCCGTAACCACTCTGGCGAGAAACCCTGTCAAAGGCCTCTAGGAGCCCTGGTGGAAGGGACATGCTGATTCTCGTCGTTAGTTCAGTCATTCAAATCATCCTCAACACAGTATTACTGTGAGCATCTTACTCCAAGAAAAGTATTACCAGGATGAAATTTTATATTATCCGAATCCGACTCGTCAGCCGAATCATTCTGCGAAGCTCAACGGTGAGCCATCCAACTCTTCAATGGAGAGGATCTGACAATGACTGAACAGGCTCTAGAAAATTCTGGGATCGGTCTCTCGAGGGGGGAGAAATTCTCGGTTCTCCTAATCTATTCAGCAATAGGCATCGCCACACTGATCGGGTTCGCAGCATCTCTGGTCGTGGGCGCACTCTCTGCTCGTTTGGCGGCGCTTGGAATCCTCGCGTACACCTTTGGGTTGCGCCACGGTGTCGATGCTGACCACATTGTTGCCATAGACAATACGACCCGGAAGCTTCTACAGGACGGAGAACGTCCACTTACCGTAGGCACTTGGTTCTCCCTCGGCCATTCGACGATTGTTGTCGGAGTCATAGTTGCGCTAGTCCTCGCAACCCAATCTGTTGTCAATCAGATACCCGTGCTCCACAGCTCTGGAGCAATAATTGGGACTACCGTGTCAGGGGTCTTCCTCTTCCTGATAGGATTGATCAACGCGATCATTGTGCTAGGCATCTACCGGACATTCAAGACGATGAAGCAAGGGAATCTGAACGAATCTGAGCTGGAAGGTCTCCTACAAAATCGGGGATTGTTGAACCGATACTTCGGAGGTCTATTCAAGATAGTCAGGAAGCCGTGGCAGATCTATCCGATCGGAGTTTTGTTCGGGCTTGGCTTCGACACTGCGAGCGAGATCGCCCTGTTCGCAATAACCATCGCACTCGCAGTCTCGTCACCTATCCCACTCTGGATGATACTGCTCCTTCCCTTCCTGTTCACGTGTGGGATGGTCCTCGCCGACACGACTGATGGCATAGCGATGCGAGCGGCCTATGGCTGGGCCTTCCTGAGGCCGATCCGGAAAATCTACTACAACCTGACGGTGACAGTGATTTCAGTTGCAGTAGCCTTTGCGATAGGGGGAGTTGAACTCCTACAGGTCATTGCTAGCGAACTGAACTTGACCGGTCCATACTGGGACTGGATAGCGAGGCTCGACTTCGAAACCATGGGATTTGGAATAATAGGAATCTTCTTCGTGGCGTGGCTT
>DASPWY010000156.1:0-4908 GCA_035637575.1 Bathyarchaeia archaeon | reverse complement strand
CGAGAGACCCACGACTCTCAAGCTCTGTCTTGAGATCTGCCTTCCTTTCCGCTGCACTCGAGCAAGGCGCGCGGATCACGGACTACGACATGATTCCAACACCCGCCTTGGCCTACCAGTCTGGCCACACTGACGAGTCCGGAGGGGTCATGATAACTGCGAGCCACAATCCTCCAGAATACAACGGGTTCAAGATATTCAACTCGAAAGGCGAGACCTTTGACAACGAGACCATTCGATCTTGGACCAACCCAAAGAGTAAGGCGAAAAACCCAAAGGTCAAACTGCGTGAAATTGAGACAGCGAAACCATCTGAGTACAAAGAGCGTCTCAGTCACATACAGTTCGAAAAAGAATGGCGCATCGTCCTAGACCCTGGGAACGGCGCGACGTGCCAGCTAGCCCCGGAAATATACCGTCAATCTTCCGCGAAAGCCACGGCGATGAACTCTTTCCCGGACGGGAATTTTCCAAGTCGCGGATCTGAACCGACGAGAGATAGCGAAGCCTCATTGTGCAAGGTAGTAGCAGCAGCCAAAGCTAACGCAGGCGTTGCGTTTGATGGCGATGGAGACAGAGTCTACATAATCGATGAGAAAGGCAATTGTCCTCTTCAAGATAGAGTACTCGGCTCCTACATCACCTGCCTTGCAAGGAAGTCGAAAGGACCATTTCTAGTCCCGGTTGATGCCTCCATGGCGATCGAGGAGGCCGCCAACAAGTACGGAGCAAAACTCATTCGAGGTCCCGTGGGAGACGCAAAGCTTCTAGTCGAAATGAAAAAGTTAGGAGCCCCGTTCGCCGGGGAACCTTCAGGCGCATGGATTCACGGAGAATACAATCTCTGTCCGGACGGAATCCTCTCTGGGCTCCTCTATCTCAAGCAACTTGAAACGCTTGATCTCTCGGTCTCCGAAGCGGTCAGTGAGATTCCAGAATACTTCATGGTCCGGAAGAGCGTTAGTGTCAAAGAGAAAATGTCCTCGAGCTCGGCAAGGAGTCTTTCGAAAGAGCTTGAGAAAGTTATTGGAAAGGACTCCACCGCTGAAACAAAGTTTGGAGTCCGGGTAAGCTCTGACGATTCTTGGGTGCTGGTCCGAGAGAGCGGCACAGAACCAGTCATACGTATTACCACTGAGTCAAAGCAGCGATCAAAGGCGAACCGCATTATGAAAGAAACGCTCTCGCTAGTCAAACGGATCCTTACGGGGAAGGCCTAGTTGAAAGCGGTCGTCTTGGCCGCAGGCCGAGGCGAGAGACTCTGGCCCCTCACCGAAGACACGCCAAAACCACTCCTCCCGATTGCTAACAAGCCGATTCTAGAGCGAACGCTGGAGGCTCTGGCAAGTGCTAGCATTCGCCAAATAATCCTAGTCGTGGGATTCCGGAACGAGAAGATCCGCGACAGACTTGGAAAAGGAGAAGCCATAGGTTCAGAAATAAGATACATTAAACAAAAAACTCCGAAAGGAACAGCAGACGCTCTCGGAACATGTAGCAGAGAGTTGCAGGGCGAGGACAGATTTCTAGTCGTCTACGGGGACGACTATTATCAGACAAGCGTCCCAAGAACATTCCTAGCGAAATCTAGAGGGAACCATGGTATCACTGTCGGTACGGCCAATGTTCAAGATTCTTCCGGTTTCGGCAAGATACAATCCAGACGAGGCCTGGTCACTGAGATACGAGAGAAGGCGTCAAATGCTGACCCCGGGCCGGTGAACGCCGGGATCTACGTGATGGACCAGTCGATATTCAGCGCGATAAGAAAGACGAAACGGTCGATCCGTGGAGAACTGGAACTGACCGACGCTCTAAGAATTCTGATAGGCGATGGAGTTGCCGTGCACGCCCAAGACTTAGGCTCCCGGCGATGGATGGGCATCAGCTATCCTTGGGATCTGCTCGAAGCGAACCAGTGGGCTGTTGAATCTGAGAGACCCGTTTCAAAGGGGACGGTAGAGAAAGGGGTTCAGATTCGGGGCCTAGCTGTTCTAGAGGAGGGGTCGGTTGTTAAGGCAGGCTCATATTTGGAAGGGCCAGTTCATGTGGGAAAGAGGTGCCAGATAGGTCCTAACGCTTACTTGCGACCCTATTCGTCCCTCGGAGATGATGTGAAGGTTGGCGCGGGATGCGAGGTAAAGAATAGTATCGTGATGAAGAACACAAAAATTCCGCATCTGTCTTATGTTGGAGATAGTATCCTCGGCGAGGGATGCTCGCTAGGGGCAGGCACCATAACTGCCAATCTGAGATTTGACGAAGCACAGATCAAGTCAAGGCTCCGTGGTTCCTTGGTGAACAGCGGGAGAAAGAAGCTCGGAGCCATCTTCGGAGACGGCGCGAAGACCGGCATCAACGTGTCAACTTTCCCTGGAGTTAAGATAGGTCGAGGAGCCTGGATAGGACCCGGCGCAATCGTCGATCATGACGTCTCTTCTAACGCAAGGTACAAAGCATCCTGACAGTTCTATCCCTCGTTTCACATGGCACAGTTGGCGGCGAACAGACCAGAGAGTCGAAACTTTCATCTCAACGACCAAGTACTAGTATCGCCAAATCACTGTGAAACGAGGACTTTCTAGGTAGCTGGTGCAGACCCTCGGGCAAACAATCGAAGATGAAACACCATCACGTACCTGCCATTGAGCGTGCTCTGCCGATGGAGCGAATAATTGGGGTGTTCGAAGAGCACTTCGGCGATCCATATCTCAATCCGATGGCTGAGCTAACCTTCGAGCAGCTCACCGCAGCATTCCCTGACGTACCTGTAGCCGAGCTGGAAGAGGGCTTGTCTCACTGGACTAACCATTCGGGAGAGAAGACGCTCTCGACAAAGACCGTTGAAGCTGGTGGGCGTGAAAGTCGTGTCTGGTATGTTCACGGACTCGTCAGGCATCGTATCGATCCCTTTTCGTCCAGTTCTGGGCACGTCGCATTGGGTTAGTAGGGCTGAAACGGTCACACATGTGATTCTTGTCTTGTTCGGCCAGCTCACCACTTAGGGCCGGCTGGAATCTGAAGCAAAAAATTCTCATTCACCGCGAAAATCTCTTTGACCCCTCGGGGGCCTGCTCAAAATCTCGAGGACTCTACTGAACCATCAGGTTCTCTTACCCGACAAATCGCCCGGAACAAGCCCCAATCAGCAATCCGGAAACGGGTTCCATATGGTGCCCAGTTTACGCTTGCATTATCCCGTAAATGCCCATTTTGAAAACGCCTGATTTGGCTGTTCTGCCCGACAGAATCTATAATCTCGCTAGGAAACGCTTCAGCCAGCGGACGGACCCTTCCTAGAATTTACAAATAAATTCTTTCCTGCGACACAAAACTCATGATCTTGAGGGAATTAAGAAAAGGTAATCCCTCCTCGAAGAGTAGCGGGAGAGGAAGGAAAGTCCGTAGACCTTGCTATTTCAAACCTGACAAACGCAGGACAAGCCCTGATCCGGAATCGGGGCAGGCGATTTCAGATCGCGAGATTTTCACGATGAGCTATACGCCTGATTTCCACTCTGGAAAAACAGTCGACCAGCATTATTCCAACCCGTAAATCGGAAGATTCGCCCAGAACAGCTTCAACTGGGGAGACCTTTCTCCGAAAAAAGGGGGGTAGCAATATTATCCTCATGACGCGAGACTACTGTTTGGAATGGTCCGGCTAAGAGATCGCTTGGGACAGCCCAGACGACCTAGTCCGGCTACTTACGCCCAGACGTGCTAACTATGGTTACGATATCGCCATGGTTCAGAACGTATGATTCTCCGAGGCGCATTCCGCTCCTAGCGTTGACTCCGTACAGAATGTGCTCGCCTAGGTCCGAGTGAATCCTAAGAGCAAGATCCTTCAAGGTCGATCCCTTCTGGACAAGAATCGCATCAGGCAGGACATTCCCAGAATGGTCGGTCCACCGTTCCGGATCCTCGACCGGATAGACGACGATCATGTTTAGCAGCTTGAAGAAGGCAGAGTTGATGCACTCTTGGACCCCGGTCGCACCGTTGGGGGAGAGCACTTGTTTCCTTATCATTTCTAGCGCAGCCTCTTGCTGCGGTGTCAGCTTCGCGGAAGCTCCTGGAGAGAAGTCTGAATCACCGGGTTTGTAAGAGATCAAGCCTTTCTCGGCTGCCCGTCTCAGCGCGAGTTCTGCTTCCGCGGAGGAAGGAACCGTAAGGTTTCCAGTCGCCGCCAGTCGTGCCACGTTACCCTTAGATGAGGGAAGATCGATCTTGTTCGCTGCCAACATCATAGGCTTTGACGCCTTCCTCAACAGTCCAACAAGACGCATGAGGTCTTCACGAGACCACGCAGCAGGTTTCTCTTTCAGATCCGCTAACTTCAGTCCTTCATCGACGTGAAGCTTTCTCAGACCTAGTCCGCTAAGTCTCTCCGCAATTGATTCGGCCACTTCGTCCCTCGTCAAATTTGTCTTGCGTGCGATCTTGTCCCAATCCTTTGCAAGAATCTGATACATCCACGCTTCAAGCTCACTCTCAAGAAAGCCAACATCTTCAAGAGGATCGTGACTGCCCGCCGCCACAGGTTTCCCCTCAGAATCCGTCGAACCCGACGCATCAACAACGTGGATCAAAGCATCTGCTTTCCGAAGGTCGTCTAGGAACTGGTTTCCGAGACCCTTCCCCGTCGAGGCTCCAGGCACCAGACCCGGACAATCGATCAGCTCAACCGGGATGAACCTTTCACCATCTACACATCGAGAATTACGAGGCTGATCTTCAACCCCAAGATCCTTGCAGACGCACTTTGTTCGAAGATATGAGATCCCGCGATTGGGTCTGATGGTTGTGAAAGGATAATTCGCGATCGGTACAACCGCCAGTGTGGCAGCGCTGAAGAAAGTGCTTTTTCCCGCGTTCGGCTTTCCTACAATTCCAACCTGCACT
>DASPWY010000155.1:0-5467 GCA_035637575.1 Bathyarchaeia archaeon | reverse complement strand
AGATGATCCCACAATTTTGAAATCAGAAGTTCAAGAAGACTGGCGGCAGGGAATTGATTTGTTTATCTACCGATACATGCTCCTCCAAACCATCGGCAAGACGATCTCTAGGTGAGACGAGTGGTTAGAAAGCAGAAAAAGCTACGTCAGCCTCAAGTTGCCAGCAAGCCCGCCTCCACCGGTCTGGCTGAGGCTCGGAGGCTGCTTGCAATTGTCGAAAAGTCTCAAGTACCCTTCGGAGAGTCCGCCCCGATATTCGCGAAAATCAAAGCACAGATAGACTCTGGCAAGTCTCTAAGCGTCGAAGACCACGAACATCTACTGCGGCTGGTCAAGGTCGCAAAGGACTGGAACAAGGCCGAGGAGAGTTCGGCCATGACAGAGCCCGACGAAACCCTGTCGGGATAGACAGCCTGAAAATGACACGCCTATAATTACGTAGATCGCTACTCTCAGCGAAAGGGCGTGGAATGAACCCTGATCTGGGATCTCGGAGGAGCATTTCATATGAAGCCCACTTCAAGCATGCAATGATACAGATGGAGACTGGTCGAAAAACGGCTGACTCGCCTGTTCTGCGCGACAAACCAGCAATCTCGCCCAGAAACGTTTCAGATGGCAAGTGGACCCGTCCTAGAATTTAGGAAAAAAATATTTCCCGCGACACGAAACTCGGCTCTGGGAGGGAATTAACAAAGCGTAATCCTCCCTCCTCCCCGGCTCTCCGAAGACAGGAATCACGAACTGTTCCGGTCTAAACCTGAAAGGCGCAGAACAAGCCCTGATCCGGAATCGGGGCAGTCGATTTGAGATCGCGACTTTTTCGCGTTGAGGTCTACGCTTAATCTGCGATCAAAAAAACCCTCGACGGTTCTATTCTGCGCCCTGAATTGTGAGACTCGCGCCTATCAGTTTCAACTGGCGAGACCCCTCTAAAAAAAATCTCAAAAGTAGTTGATCCTCACGACACAAAAGCGGTCTTCTGGACCCGGGGCTGCTTGGCTGCCTGGTCGACCTTTACTGAGAGCTGTCTCCCGAAGGGAGTTTTTAGAATGCGAGTTTTAGGCTGGGGGTTCTTGTTGGATGGAGCCGATCCGCTAACACTCTTTCTTTGAGGAATACGAATCTGTCCTCTATGGAATCCTCATAGTCGAAGTTCGCGCTCAAGGAGAACTCCTTGTACAGCTCAACCATCGTCCGGTAAGCAATCACACGCGCACTCGTCCCCAACCTCTCATGCAATATCTTCACAACATCCTCGAACCTGGCTGGGATATCGTCCCGCTTGATGCCTTTTTTGTCCAAGAAATCGTAGACCCAGTCACGGATAGGCCCTCCCATTCCTTGCAAGACAAGGTCAAACCAGTAGCTGACTGACGACTGGAAACCTGATATCAGGTTCGTCCTCATGACTGCGACTCCTACTTATCGTGATATTCGAAGGAACCCCAAGATACGCATAGCGTCCCTATCCTCACGGTTTGAAGGTAAATTTCTTGTCTCCGAAAAACCAGCTAGATTCAGAGCATCAGGGATGACCCGTAAGAAACAACGAAGCTGTGGAACGCAGACTCGTGGATCTTTGCTAATCTGTGGGTTTAGGATGAGTTGAGGAGATAGGTCTAGAGAATGTCGCTTGTTCTTGAACTTCTCTGGGGGTGCATCGCTGGTCTTGTGGCAGCCGTTTGCATGACTATCTTTGAGCTCCCTTTCTGGAAAAATTGGGGGATGGAAGGAGTAGCCGAATGGCAAGTCAACTCTGCAATAGTTTCAGTGATTATCCGAAAATTTACCCACAGAAAAGTGGACAGCTCAATGTCGGTCGCAATGCACCTGTTCCATGGAGCCGCATTAGGAATCGTTTTTCGCGTTCTTCTCGGCTCGGTGGGAACAACGATTCCATCGTCCTCGGTCCTGATCTACGCCACTGTGTACAGCGGCGTCCTTTGGATAATTTCTCCTTTCCTAACAAGGAGGATCTTTGAACTTGCAGGAGGCTTTCGAATGACAAGAAGAGGATTAGCGGTCAGCTTTCTGGCACACAGTGTCTACGGTGTCTTTCTAGGCCTTCTGATTCCGGTACTTGTTTGAAGGGAATCGTTCTTCTCAAAGCAGAAACGATTGAAGCAGCCCGCGAAATCATGCTCAACGATCCCGCGGTGAAGAATAAGGTGTTCCGAGCGGAACTGTATCCTTACAAGACATCACTATTCAATCCGAACAACGCCAAGTGAGTTCGATCTTAGAAGTTACAATTCTCGGCTCCCAACCAAAAAAGGGATTCATGGAACAGGAAAAGGGTCCGAATCAATCGTTCTTTACATGTGTAGAGGCGTGAGATTAAGTCCCTCGAGCCACATATTCATAGCGGGCTGAGAAGCATCATGGCAAAGGACCCGATCTGTGGAATGTACGTGGAGGAGGGCAACCACGCTCTCCAGACGACACGTTACGGAACCACATACTACTTCTGCAGTGAGACCTGCCTTGCACAGTTCCAGGTGCCAGAGAAGTCTCTGGCCCGTCTAAAGCGGCTCGTCGCACTAGGCGCGGCATTCACAATCCCGATTGCCGCGTTGACATATCTTCCAATAATCCCGGACCATCAGATCAACAATCTCGTAATGTTTGCTCTCTCGTTGCCGGTACAGTTTGTTGTTGGCTACCGGTTCTACCTGGGAAGTTACGACGCGTTAAGATCGAGAATTGGCAACATGGACCTTCTCATCGGCCTAGGAACAACCGCTGCCTGGATCTACAGCACAATCGCCACCTTTGTCCCAGGGTTCTTTCCTGGCAGCGGCACCTACTTCGAAACGTCGGCCATCATAATCACTCTGATACAGACAGGCAATCTCCTCGAATACATCACGAAGGGTAGGGCCTCAGAGGCGGTTCATAGACTTCTGAGCCTCCAGCCCACGGTGGCGCATGTGATCCGAAATGGTAGCGAAATTAGCGTACCCGTCGAAGAGGTTGAGGTTGGCGATATTCTACTGGTTCGTCCAGGAGAGAAGGTCCCGGTCGACGGAAGGGTGATCGAGGGAGACTCTGCAATCGACGAATCCATGATCACTGGAGAGAGCCTGCCACGCGACAAGCGTGGCGGCGATGAAGTGATCGGCGCCACAGTCAACAAAACGGGACTGCTGAAGATTCAAGCAACAAAGGTCGGACAGGACACTGTCCTCACTCAGATCGCCAAGCTTGTCGAAGAAGCTCAAGTCGGAAAGGCCCCTCTCCAACGCCTAGCCGACAGAGTCTCCGCATACTTTGTCCCAGCAGTCATATTGATCGCGACAGCTTCCGGCCTATTCTGGTACTTCGTCGCACGAATCGGACTCACCTACTCCCTCCTCGCATTCGTCTCCGTCGTAATCATCGCGTGTCCTTGTGCGCTCGGAATCGCCACCCCAGCAGCCCTGCTAGTTGGGACGGGCAAGGGCGCTGAGAACGGCATACTCATCAAAGGAGGGGACCAGTTAGAGGAGGCTGGCAAGATCAACACGATAATCTTTGACAAGACAGGAACCCTAACAAAGGGGCAACCATCCGTTACCGACATCGTTCCTATCGGAAAACTCACCGAGATTCAGATACTCAGATACGCAGGAGCCGTGGAGAAGGGCAGCGAACATCCGCTAGCAGAAGCAGTCGTGAACGCCGCTCAGAGTAAGAGAATCGACCTCTCCGACCCTTCAGATTTCGAAGCGCTTCCCGGTCTAGGTGTGAAGGCGACCATTGAGGGACACGAGGTTCTTCTGGGCAACCTGGAACTCATGAGCAAGTTCTCCGTCCCAGTCGGAGCGTATTCTGAAAGAATAGGAGACCTGCAGGATCAAGGAAAAACGATCAGTCTACTCGCGGTAGATCGGCAACCAGCCGCCATGATCGGACTCGCAGACACGGTGAAGGAATCCTCGGCGCCGGCTGTCAAAGCATTGAAGAGAATGGGATTGGATATCGTAATGCTCACTGGGGACAACGAAAGGACCGCAAAAGCGATAGCACAAACTCTTGGCATCGATAAGATTTTCGCAAACGTGCGTCCCGGCGAGAAAGAGGATATTGTGAGGGAGCTTCAGAAAAACGGGAAGGTCGCAATGGTTGGCGACGGGATAAACGATGCGACAGCACTAGCCGCTGCAGATGTTGGAATAGCAATCGGTAGCGGGACAGACGTTGCGAAGGAGACCGGAGGTATAGTTCTAATCAAGGATGATATGACAGACGTTCCCAAAGCTCTAGAGCTGAGCAAGGCAACCGTGAGAAAGATCAAGCAGAATCTCCTCTGGGCCTTCGTCTATAACGTAGCCCTAATTCCAATAGCCGCAGGCATACTAGTCCCATTTCTAGGACCAGGAATCTATCAGGTCCTCCCCCTTCTTGCAGGAGCGGCGATGGCAATCAGCTCAGTAACAGTAGTATCCAACTCACTCCTACTCCGAAGGTTCAACCCTAGAATCTAGAGAGGTGAGCAGTTGCAGAAAGATCCAGTTTGCGGAATGATGGTGGACGAGACAAGAGCGAAGTTCACATCCAATCGTGGAGGAAAAACAATCTATTTCTGTTCATCTGCATGCAAAGCCTCATTCGACAAGAATCCCCAGAAATACACGCAAGCGTAGAGCAAAATCCCCCAGCCCAGCATCTTGCCGGCTATGATCTGAGAAATCCCTCGTAATGGTCTACATACTATTAGACGCCTATCGAGCTTCTTTCAAATAGAAGACTTCGAAGAGCCTAAAGGAGACGCATCCTGACGTTCCAATCCCCCGAGCCAGTTCAGAAGACACGGGCCCTTTATCGCGTCGTCAAGTACACTTTCTACAAGCTGGACCCCGCATGGAAGCGTCTTCCAGACAACGACCGTCAATCGACGAAGGACAACTTTCTGGCGACACTTCGTAAGGAAAATGCTCTGGTCCCTCGAACATACTCTCTGATTGGAACTCGAGGAGATGCCGACTTCATGCTATGGATCATTACTGATTCTATGGATGAGCTTCAGGGCTTCAACTCCGAGGTCCTGAAGACCGACCTTGGAAAATATCTTACAACTCCATATTCCTATCTGGCCATGATTAGACCATCGGAATATTTCGGCAAGACAACAGACCCTGAGCCTGTCGGTTCTAACTATCTCTTCGTCTATCCCTTCACCAAGAAGCGGGAATGGTACAGCATCCCGTTCGAAGAACGGCGGAGGATTATGAAGGAGCATATTCAGATTGGACACAAGTACTCGTCCGTAACCATCCACACTTCCTACTGTTTCGGACTAGATGATTACGAGTTCATTCTCTCGTTTGAGACGGATCACCCGGAGGATTTTCTCAACTTGGTGATGGACTTGCGAAGCAGCGAAGCAAGTCGATACACGGCCATCGAGACGCCCATCTTCACTTGCGTCTCCGTCACTCTTGAGAAGATGCTTGACCTTCTAGGACCATGACAAGTCTGTAGT
>DASPWY010000154.1:0-4637 GCA_035637575.1 Bathyarchaeia archaeon | reverse complement strand
GACGGGCTCCAGAATATACTACAACGGGTAAGCAGACCTCCAGTTGGCGGGATGACGAAATTCAGGAGCGCGTGAAGATACCCGTAGACGAAAGACTCGGCGGATGTCGTGGGTTCAAATCCCACCGGCCCCACCACATTTCGCTCGCGCATAAATTACGAATTCAACCGTGGTGCTGGCCACATCTTACGGGAACAGGCGATTCGCCAGCTCATTTTTCGACTAAGATCATCAGCGAAACTCAGTGAAAATCTAAATCAACTTGCACGTACCAGTCACGACTGAGCTGCAGTCGCGAAGAGAGTAAGGCCTTTGCACGACGAGACTCGGGGGTTCCAAGAGGGGGAAAGAATTGCGAAGACCTCGGTCTGGAGCCTATTGGCTCTAGGTATCGTTGAGATAGTGTTTAGCCTAATTAGTGGTAGCATCTCGCTCCTCGCCGACGGCATAGACTCCGTCTCCGACGCGGTAGTAAGCTTCTTCGTCTGGACCGGGCTCCGCATAATCCGTAGACGGCCGAGCCGGAGGTTCCAGTTCGGCTACTACAAGGTCGAGAGCTTCACGGCTCTGATCACAGCCATTATACTTGTAGGAGTCTCGAGCTACATTTTCCTCCGATCCTATAGGGCCCTCCAGAACCCTGCACCCATCCACCTTCCCCTAGCAGCTCTCATCGTCCTCCTAGCTGCGGGTCTTGGATCGCTTTACCGTGCAATCCAAATGCGGCGAGTAGCGAACAAGTACAACATACTGTCCCTCAAAGTTGACGCGAGAAATTCCATCAAGGATTCATCCTCGTCCTTTGTGGCATTTGCAAGCGTCCTCGTCTCAACGTTCGGAATACAGCATGCGGACGCCATTGGAGGAATGCTGATAGCCATCTACATCCTTACGGTCGCCTACGTCGCCCTGCGAGAGTCGAGCCTCGTACTCCTAGACGAGTTCCACGAGCCAGATCTCTCCCGGGAAATAGAACACCTCATAAGAGCTCACGCCGACGTGAAGGGAATCAGGGACCTAAGGCTTCGCAGAGCAGGCCCCTTCGTAGTAGGATTGTTAGAAGTCGAAGTTGAGGGGAGCATGAGCTTGAACGAAGCCCACGAAGTCGCAACTCAGTTGGAAGCCTCGGTCAAAACCAGAATCACAGGACTACGAAGGCTAGTTGTAACACCTGTCCCAGTAGTTGACCCTCATAAGCACCCTCACGAACATTACGCGCCTTAGGACCCTGAGCTTATCGCCCAAAGCATGTTGACCCGAAATGGTGGCCGATGAGGTTCATCGGACCTGGGAAGATACCCAAGGTCGAAGGACCCAGCGGATGTCATCGAGTCCAGACCCTCATCAAAACAACGCATTAGTTGTTATCGAGCTAAGACGGGGCCTAATCTTAATACTCCAACTATCGACGTAGCGTCTAGAACAAGTCTTGATGAACGAAAAATCGACTTCGGCAGCGACAAACAGGCCTACAACATATCCGAAGGGGCTGCTTGAGACCGCTCTTGTACTGGCCGCGGTCACTGCGGTCCTCCACTTATACATTGGAATATTGGTTTACGGTATACCGCTCGGCGTTCCACTAATCCTGATAGCCTTGGTATATTTGGGAGGGATTGGTCTCATAGCAGCAAACAACCGGCGAGACCTCTGGCTCAAAATAGGCGCCTACTGGGTCATAATAGTCATCGTCCTTTGGGCAGCATCCGCAGCCGTCAACGCCCCAAACACCAATATTCCCATAACCTACGTTGACAAGGCAGTAGAGTTCATACTTCTAGGAATCCTTCTCCGCATGAGAACACCACGATAACCGTGAAAGAACACCAAAGTAAGAATCAGAGACTGAAGACAGCCTAGGAGATCGACTATTGAGACCGGTTCGCTTAATCACCTCTGAAACCCAGTTCTTGAAAAAACGTTCACGTTGAAATCCTTTTCGAAAAAAATCTCGACTCTGGCGCAAGATCTTTTCTAGCCCCCCGGGGCCTACTCGAATCTCGCGTCCCCAAAGACAAGACCAGCCCAATGGAAGTCAGAACCCTCGTCTCTTCGTGACAAGGCTAAATTCCGAGGACTAGGCGGTCGATAGGGTATGAGACCCTCGAAGCAGGTGAGTGAATCGAAATCCATCATCTCCTCCCAGATGCTGCCAAGCGATGCCAACCCTATGGGATTCGTCCATGGTGGAACAATACTCAAGCTCGTCGACGTGGCAGCAGGCGTCACGGCTCTGCGTCATACCCGAAAGACAGTCGTCACCGCCAGCCTCGACCGGATGGACTTTTACAACCCAGTCTACGTTGGAAACCTGCTCACTCTAAAAGCCTCACTAAACTACGCAGGCCACACATCAATGGAAGTAGGAGTAAGAATTGAAGCGGAAGAACTCAAGACCGGCAAAGTTACTCACACAGGATCCTCGTACCTCACCTATGTTGCGATGGACGAAAGCGGAAAACCCACGGAGATCCCCGACGTTGTTCCAGAGACGCCCGAGGAGAAACGCCGATGGAGAGATGCGAAGAGAAGACGAGAAGAACGTCTCAGGATGGTCGCGTTGGTCAAGAAGGAAAGAGCAGCAGAGAACTCTTCCAAATGAGAGTCGCAGTCATCGGCTTTGGAACGATGGGACGCCAGATAGCCCAAGTCTTCGCAGAACACGGGAATGAAGTCGCGGTGACCGACGAGGATCCTGTCGCAGTCAAGTCAGGGCTTGATGAGGTCGCCCACGGACTCTACGGCGTAGAATCGGCGGTTGCTAAGGCGAAGATGACCCGGGAGGAAGGCGCAAAGACTATTCAAAAAATCCGACCGGCAGCAGACGTAAGAGACGCCTGCCATGATGCAGACCTTGTCATCGAAGCAGTTTACGAACACCTACCCCTGAAACAGGAAGTGTTCGCAAAACTAGAATCAATTGCACCACAGAGTGCCTTGCTCGCCTCGAACACGTCCACCCTAACAGTCAGCAAGATAGGATCAAGACTCTCCAAGAAAGACAGATTGCTTGGAATGCACTTTTTCAATCCAGCACAAATTACTAAACTCGTTGAGATCGTCAAGACCGACCAGACATCAGAGAGAACAATTCAGGAAGCGGCTAAAATCGTCGAAATGATCGGAAAAACACCAATCATTGCTCATGATGAACCCGGTTTCATAGCCAACCGCCTCGGACTCACCCTCTACATGGAAGCATCGGCGCTTCTCGAAGAAGGAACTACAAAGATTCGCCACATCGACCTGGCAATGAAGCTTGGATACAATCACCCAATGGGACCCTTCGAACTCGCAGACTTCGTAGGCCTCGACACGAGACTACGAAACCTCGAAGCACTCTTCCAGGCTACCGGAGACGAAAAGTGGATTCCGCCTAAAGCGCTCAGAGAAATGGTGAACCAAGGATATCTGGGCGATCCCTCACGAAGAAAAGGGAGCAAGGGAGGCTACCATGAATTCTTCGGGTCTACTCGCTGAGAATTCCCAACGCTTTATAGACGCTCCACCACCGGCAAGACGGATCTCGCTTGCCGTTCAGCCAGATATTAGTTGAGACAGAACCGCCTATCGGAATAATCCGACTTAACAGACCCAAAGTTCTCAACGCACTAAACTTCGAACTCCTGAGAGAGCTCGTTGAGGCCCTCGAAGCCTTTGATAGAGACGATCGAATCAGAGCTACCGTTCTGACAGGGAATGACGATGCATTCTCAGCTGGAGCAGACATCAAAGAGCTATCCGAAGCAACACCTGTCGACCTCATCCAGCGCAACCAATTCGCACTCTGGGACAGGCTGAAGAAGACAGCCAAACCGATCGTAGGAGCCATCAGCGGGCACGCCCTAGGCGGAGGATGCGAGCTAGCAATGAACTGTGACATCATCATTGCATCAGAAACAGCAAGATTCGGTCAGCCAGAGATCAGCATAGGAATAATGCCCGGAGCCGGTGGAACCCAGCGCTTGACAAGAACCATCGGAAAATTCCGCGCGATGGAAATGATCCTCACCGGCCAATCCATCACTGCCAGGGAAGCGGAGAAGCATGGACTCGTCAACAAAATCGTACCAGTAGAGGCGTACTTTGAGGAGGCGAAGAAACTAGCCATGCAGATTGCACAGAAAGCTCCGGTTGCGACCAGACTGGCCAAGGAGGCTGTGTTGAAGGCTTTCGACACTCCCTTGGAGGAAGGATTACAGTTCGAGAGAAGAAACTTCTACCTACTCTTCTCAACGCAGGACATGAAGGAAGGAATGAAGGCCTTTACCGAGAAGCGACCACCCCAGTTCAAAGGTCGATAGAATGGCATACGAAACCATACTTGTTGAAAAGAGGGATCAGATAACAAGAATCACCCTGAACCGTCCTGCAGCCCTCAACTCCCTCAACGATAAGATGGGAGAAGAATTTTACACTGCCCTGAAAGACGCGGAAAAGGATGAGGACACTCGTTGTCTAATCATTACCGGCGCAGGTAGGGCCTTTTCAGCAGGCGAAGACGTCTCAGGTTTGAAAGAGCGATATGGTGGGGAGTCCCATCCTTCCCTCGGGGATCATCTTAGGAAGAAATACCACCCGATTATCCTCCGAATCCGACACATGGAGAAGCCCGTCATCGGGCGAATCAACGGCAT
>DASPWY010000153.1:0-7935 GCA_035637575.1 Bathyarchaeia archaeon | reverse complement strand
CAGCAGAACCCCTTCTCCTCTCCCTCCTCGTTGAAGCTGACCCGCTCAGTGCTACCCGGATACATGACGGGCGTGCCGTTGATGGTGTTCTTCTGGTGTCGGTGAAGGTGTCCCGACGCGAACAGCTGATAGTCTCGAGGTATCGAGGATTTTCCGATGTGTGTCTCTTGTCCGAAGTATCCTTCGAACCCTTCGATAGGATAGTGAGTGAGGAATATGTTCACGTCTCCCTCGCGCGACAGTTCCTGTCCGGCCAGCGGGTCTTGTTCTGGCCCGAGCCCGGGGCTGAGACTCATTCCCGTCACATTGACTGTCTCGGTTCCCAAATGGAACATCTTCGGCGTTGGACGAGGGTCTTGTAGGAAGTATACATGTCCCGTTTTAGCGTGGACGGCTAATGGTGAGACTCCCTGCTCTATGCTCCTTGGAGTGTCGTGGTGTCCGCTGACTAGGACTGTCTTGATCTCTTTCTCGTATAGTCGTTTGAACTGTTCAGCCACGTAGGCGCGTGTTGGGTTGCCGGGCAGTATGCCGTCGTAGAAGTCGCCTCCGATTAGGAAGAGGTCTGGCCGGTTCTCAAGGGCAAAGTTGACTAGGACGTCGAAGCTGTGTTGGAAGTCTCGTTTCCTCTCGAACCTTCTGGGACCGTACTGGACGGCGGACGGGTCGAGATGGTTGTCGGCTGTTAGAAGGACGTGAACCGTCATTATCCCTTATCCTGCCATGCGACCAGAAACCGAACGCCTGCTCAGCCACCTGGGTTCCATATTAAATCTGGAGGCGGTCGAACCTGAAGCATTCCCTTCATGATAGCTGGCTGCAGCTTCTCTGGAATGGTAGAACCCTCGGCTGGCTCCGAGACTTCAGAAAGGAACAACATTAGCCTAGAACGGGATATAGAATCATCCGGTTTCTGCGTCGCGAGACAGGCCTTCATACCTTCTTTTTCTAGCTAGCATATTTCTGGCCGAATCTTAACAGGGACCGAGCAAGAACCCCGTTCGCATCTTCTCAAGCGTCATACTGATCTTATCATTGACTCGGACCCTCAGGCGTTTTCTAGGCGACTTCCTTGGCACCCTCAGGACCCTACCCTCTCGTGTTGCAGATCTGCCGCTTTGCGAAGGAACAACCAGTAGGTAGGATTCTTCTGAAAAAGGGTCCGCTGCTCCTTCTTCGCCAAGCCCCGGGATCTGTCACGCGAGGAAGATCGTTTCCAAAAATATTCTATCTATACCTAGCTCCTGAGATTTTACGGGAGGACATCAGGCTGGAAGGCTGGTTCAGTCTTCCCTGATCTGAAGGGATTAACACGACGATGGACAGGTTTCGATTCTAAGGCGTTTTTGCAATGAATTGTCAGGCTACTGGCCACCGAGGCCGCCATTGCCTTTCTCCGATTACCAGAAAGGACATGGATCGAGTTTCGTTAAGGAACTGATATTGCCTATGCATGATGTTTAGAACCAGATCAAGGTGTAACTCGACCATCCTATCCAAGGTTTCGACACAGCAATATCCCATTCGTATAGCGATATCTTCCAAGTGTAAAAAATAATGACGGACTCAACTTCCAACAAGACTTGGGGCGCGTTTGCTCCTGTCATGCCCGCCTTCATACGACTAGTCGCTGGAGTCATAGTACTGGTAATCGTCGAAGCGGTAGTTCTTGGCTTTCCAGGAATATCCAACCCAATAACGGGATCCACCATATCAGTCGCGAACATCGTAGTCTTCATGCTCGGCCTCATCGTCTGCTTCATCCTACTCAAATTCGGCACCCAGCTCGCCGACACCGCAGCCGACGCCTACAAGAACTATCGAACCTGGACACCGCTACTCGCATACTTCTTCCAGATCGTAGCAATCGGAATACTCTACTCAGTGACCAGCGAAATTGCTCGGCCCTATTTTACAGCGCAGCCGTGGGCCTTTCCGCTAATCTTTCTGCTGATCGCACTGATCCCAACCATCAAAGTCGTCGTCAACATGGTCCACGCCCTCGAAGGCCCCGGCTCGACAAAGCATAGCCAGAACTAGTCTAAGGACTGCCCAAGGAAACTGCGAACGAAACTTCTTTCACAGACTCTTTACTTGGGTCTGTGTCTTATTTCTACGAACTAGATAGACGACGATCCCGACAATTACGGCCAGGGCGACAACCCCAGCAATTATCCCGAAGATGACAACCTCTGGGAGAAAGGAGCTAAACGCTCTACCAGGAACAACTTGCTGCAGAGCTATTGATGCCCATGCCGTATCTAGGGCGTTGGACCCAGGTGATGATCGAGTGCTGTCTCTAAATCCTCCATCCGAGTTCTGATGTGAAAGTATGAATGCTATTGCGTCGTACGCGTAGGCTGTTCGCCCAAAGGCATGGAACGCTAGTGCCGAGAGCGAGGCGGAATAGACCGCATTGTTGTCATTCGCCATAGGTGAATACTTGGAAGAGGCAGTGGTTAGGAAGCTCAGCGCCTTGGCCACATCCGTATTGGTGTTCGTGTAGGATGCGTCTCTCAAGGCAAGCAGCACTAGCGCAGTTATGCTGACGGGTTCTGGTCCCTGTGAATAGATCGGATCGTATGCCATGGTACTTGTTAGGTTGAAGCTTCCATCAGAGTTTTGAAGTGTAAAGAGATAGTTGACTGCCGATTGTTCACTCGACGCGTTGATAGCTCGGACACTAAGGAGCCCTCTGAGTGCTTCCGCTGTGTCAACGCTACTTGTCACGGGATTGCTGGCTCCGCTCGGCCAGAATCCTAGGAACCCGCCATTTGCTTGTTGAAATTCCAAGAAACTGGAAGCGACACTGGGGACCTGAACGAACTGCAGGTTCGAACTACTCGCGATACTGTAAAGGGAGACGCCGGGTATGTCGAACTCGCCATAGCTTCCCCAGAACCAGTTTGATGAGTTGTCCAGTTGCGCCGCAAGCCAAGCGTATGCCGAGACCGCCCTCGCCGAGTGAGTGTCGTTGAGCCAGAGGGCGTAGGCTGCAGCTGCAGTATTAGGAGGAAAGAACTCACCATAAGAGCCATCAGAAGATTGATTCCTAGCTAGCCATTGCAACGCCGAGCCTAGACCTGAGGAAGCTGTCGGGGATAGAACAGGATAAGAAGTGCGAGGGTCCCTAGCCAGAACAGTCGGTACAATGGGTGAAACGGAAATGCCCATCATCACGAGTAGAACAACAAAGAGGACGGACTTACAAGCGGGCAAAGTTACCCGCTTGCCTGAGAGGTTGTCATATAAGCATTAGCGAAGGAAGCTTGTCCGAACGTCCTTAGAAACAGGAAGCAACAGTTCTAGCATTCGGCAGAGGCGGCTGATACGGCACCTCGTAGGCCCATGCCAGAGTTTGGCCGTTGGACAGTCGAATCATGTCAGCTCCAACCGGAGAGGTTGCCCAGGCGTTCTGACTCTGGCAGAATATCCAGACTGTCCAATAGAAGGGGTTTTGGTTGTTGACATTGTTGATTCCTGTGACGTAATGCTCGTTGTAAGGGGTTCCGTAGCATTGTTCCTTGACATTACCGTTTGCTAGATGGACTGTTAATTGGTAAAAATTCCAAGTCGCGGGGATATTTGTTTCATTGAACCATCTGAGAGTTCCGTTGCCATAATTGATCAGAGTATTCGTTTCGACAACATTGGTTCCTGCTGAACTACCGCTTGAAGGACCGCATTGGGCCGATGAGGTCGATAGCGTTCCGCCATACGATCTCTGAAGGTAATAGTATGCCCCAACTTGTGCTGCTACTAACAGGGCTGCGATGAGCCCGAGAACGAGATAGAACACTCGATGGTTCTCCGAAGGAGATCACTGTATCCTACTTTTGGAGAGGGAGCCCGATTCGCCTGGCGGCGATTATAGCCAATGGGACGACAGTTGCGAAGAATACTAGGTTGCTTGCTTCGTGAATAATTGCAAAGGGCACTCCGGTTATCAGGCCAATGACCAACGCTTGGTAGAGTGAACTGGTTTTGAATATCCAAGAGCCGAAGTTTGTGAGGACATCGTATGCGAAGGTTGCCTGGAAACCGATCAGTCCGAAAATTAGACCGGCTCGTCTATATGGATGGGCATTGTTGAGTAGATCTTGAGCGGCTGATGCCCGGCTGAGGAGTGCTCCTGCGATAGCGTAGAAACATTCTCCGGTCATAAGGAAAAATAGCAGTATGGGGTCGGCCTGGCCATAGGGGTTGATGAATCCGTAGATCAGCCAACTGGAGATGGCTGAGCCGAGCCCGACTTCTAGTCCGAAGAGGAAGGCGGCGATGAAAATCAGGGCGTCCATAAGCTTCACGTTGGGGATGTCGATCATGACGTAGTTTGTGCCTAGGGACAGAGCCGTGAAGACTGCTATCAAAGCCACCTTCATCTGGGGGCTAGAGAATGGTTGATGGTTCTGCCTGAGCCGCGACAAACTAAGCGGGCAAAGTTACCCGCATGCTTATATAGAATTTCCTCTCGGCCTCGCTTGTTTTGATAGCCAGCGCTCAGACTCTGAGAGCCCCTCCCGAGCTACTTCGAGAGCTCAGAGAGGCCTTGGAATCTGCGGTCCAACGGAACAGGGCTGAAGCCATCCTTCTTTCCGGAGGGCTAGACACCAGCATCATTGCCGCGCTCGCATCCAAACATAGTGCTCTGAGAGCTTACACAATAGCTTTGGAGGGAGCTCCTTCTCCAGATATCGAATATGCTAACTTGATGACCAAGGCCCTAGGCCTGAACCATGATCTACACATATTCAGCGTGGAGGAATTTATGCAGAATCTTCCAGAAGTTGTGAAGACTCTCAGGGTTTTCGATCCGATGGAGATCAGAAACAGTGCTGCAGTCTATATCGCTATGAGGGAGGCCAGGAAGGAGGGAGTCTCGACATTTCTAACAGGGGACGCGTGCGACGAGCTGTTTGCAGGCTACAGCTTCCTGTTTAACCTCGCGCCGCCAGAACTGAAGACCTCTCTGCAGAAACTATGGAAAGCGATGAGCTTCTCTGCAGTCCCGATGGCTCAATCGCTCGGCATGGTTGCCAAGATACCCTTTCTCGAACCTGAAGTCAAGAAGCTAGCCAGTGAGATAGACCCGTCATTCCTCGTGGTCGAAGAGAAGGGTCAGAAGTGGGGCAAGTGGATTGTCCGGAAGACTTTCGAAGACTTGCTGCCTAGCCAGATTACTTGGCGAGTCAAGACGCCAATCGAACAGGGATGCGGGACAACAACCCTCCCGCAAATATTTGACAAGAGAATATCCGACGAGGAATTTCGTGAGAAACAGGAACACATCAGAGCGGTGGACAATGTTACCATTAGGGACAAGGAGCATCTCGTCTACTACGAGATATTCCATCGGGTTTTCGGAGATAGGCTAGAAACTTCTGGCAGAACGTGTCCCCAGTGCCACTACGAGGTAAGATCTGACGCGACGTTCTGTCGAACTTGCGGAGCCTATCCGATTTGAAGATACCTCGTATCGTCATCGGAGGGACTCACAGCGGCGTAGGCAAGACTTCCATAGCAATTGGAATAATGGGAGCCTTGGCAAGGAAGGGGAGAAGGGTCCAAGGATTCAAAATCGGACCCGACTTTCTCGATACCAGCTTCCACACAGCCGTGACTGGAAGACTCTCACGTAACCTTGACTCTTGGATGATGCCGAGAGCAAGAATTCCTTCCCTCTTTGCATCAGGCTGTGAAGGTGCTGATATCGCAGTCATCGAAGGCGTCATGGGAGTATTTGACGGGATTGACGGAAAGTCAGAAGTGGCAAGTACCAGCGAGGTTGCCAAGATGCTCAGGGCTCCCGTCCTGCTGGTCATCGACGCGTACGGTCTCGCTGGCAGCGCAGCAGCACTCGTGCTCGGCTACAAGAACCTCGACCCAAAGTTGAGACTTAGCGGCGTCATTCTAAACAGAGTCGCAGGCGACGCCCACGCAAAGATGTGCAGCGAGGCGATAGCGCGCCACTCGAAAGTTCCGGTCCTCGGTGCGATTCCAGTTAGCCAAGACGTCAAGCTACCAGAACGACATCTCGGGCTAATTCCAGCCAGCGAAATGAAAGACGGGAAAGTTCTCGACGCGATAATCGACCAGATCGAAGCCCATGTAGATCTAGACCGTGTCGAGGAACTAGCACAATCGGCCAGCCAGATCCCAGCCCCAAGAGGACGAACTACTCAATACAAAATCCAACGCGATAAGACGACAATCGCTATCGCAAAGGACCAAGCCTTCAGCTTCTACTACCAAGATAACCTAGACCGACTAGCCGGGGCCGGCGCGCGTATCGAATTCTTCTCGCCCCTCAACGACGATATCGTCCCAGAGGGTTCGAGTGGGCTCTACATTGGAGGAGGTTATCCAGAAGTCTACGCGAAGGCTCTATCCGAGAACCATCCTATGCTAGAATCGATTTCAAAACTTGCCATGGACGGTATGCCAGTCTACGGCGAATGCGGCGGACTCATGTACCTGACCAAGTCGATTCAAGACGTCGAAGGAGTCGAGCACAAGACTGTCGGCCTTTTGGATGCGAAGACATCCATGGTAAGAAGATTGACACTCAGCTACACACTCGCAAGGTCAATGCGACCAAATATTCTGACCCGCGCTGGGAGCATTGTTAGAGGACATGAATTCCATTTTTCCACATTGCGAGACGTTCCTCTTGATGCGGAGTTTGCGTACCAGTTGAAGAGGGGTATCGGGGTCGGTGATGGCCGTGACGGCTGGACTTGCTACAATACCCTCGCATCGTACATGCATACGAGTTTCGCATCTGATGGTCGAATGGCCGAAAGGTTTGTGGAGTCCTGCGTCAACTACTCGAGGAGGTAGGTTGAGCCAGCCTTGAGGATTGCCTCTCTTTTACCCAGCGCGACAGAGATCGCCTTCGCTCTGGGACTCGGGGACCAAGTGGTCGCGGTCTCGCACGAGTGCGACTATCCTCCCGAAGCTTCCGGGCGGCCCGTTCTGACAAAGTCTGCGATTCACCAGAAGATGCACAGGAGCCTCGACGTTGACCGCGAGGTGGAAAAACGTGGGGGCGACATTTACGAGATTGACGAGAAGCTGTTGGGGGAGCTGAAGCCTGATCTGATTCTGACCCAAGAGCTTTGTGCGGTCTGCGCCGTCTCCTATACAAAGGTCAAGGAAGCTGCGAGGGTCTTGGACGCGGATACGAAGATAGTCTCGCTTGAACCGAATAATCTCGAAGAGATCGTCGATAACATTCGCTTGGTCGGAAAGATCACTGGCAAGACCTCGCAGGCCGAAGAACTTGCATCACGACTATCCCGAAGGATAGACAAGGTGAAAGAGAAGACCAAGAAGGTGCAGTATCGTCCACGGGTCTTCTTCATGGAATGGCTTGAGCCTCCATGGGCTGGGGGCCACTGGATTCCCCAGACGGCTAATTATGCAGGAGGAGTTGAGGGCCTCGGAAACCTCGGAAGACCATCACAGAAGATCTCCTGGAATAGGGGCGTGGATTATCAGCCTGAGATAATCGTCCTCTCGCCATGCGGGTTCGACCTGAAAGGCGTCAAAGCAGAGTCCCATGTCTTAGCCTCCTATCCGGGATGGGACAAAATTCCGGCGTACAAGAGCTCTAGAATTTACGCTGTGAACGCGTCAGCCTACTTCAGCCGACCAGGACCCCGCGTCGTCGATGGTCTCGAACTTTTGGCCCACATAATACACCCGGAACTCTACCCGGAAAACCCTCCAGATGATAGCATGGAACGTCTAGACACTGCTTTCATCAAAGCGTAGAGGATTCGTGCTGAATATTCTCAAGGGTCTCCTTCTCCATCTGTAAAGTCACGTGCTCTATCCCAAATGATTCTTTCAGTTTCGCGGCCACTTTCTTGAGAATGATAGACCCCTGACTGATCGAGTCCGAATCTAGTGTTACGTGCCCGCTCAGCGCAT
>DASPWY010000152.1:0-18941 GCA_035637575.1 Bathyarchaeia archaeon | reverse complement strand
TTCATCATGCTCGGGGCGTACGGAGCCTACTTCCTCAACGTGTTTGCTGGGCTTACCCCGCTCGAGACCGCCCCGATCGATGCGGTCATCGGGCTGCTCGTAGTCTACGCCTTTTACTACGCATTCCTCCACCGGGAGTTGCGTAACAAGGAGACTATCAGGCTCCAGAGCGAGATGGTGACCCTAGCGGCAACATTCGGCCTCAGCCTTTTCATCAGCAACCTAGCGATTATCCTCTTCACCGGGAACCCGGTAGGAGTCAACTACAGCCCGGGCACATTACAGTTCGGATATCTCCGCGTCCCCCTCGCAGCACTCTACGTCGCCATTCTCTCAGTTCTGATAATAACGGGGACCTGGTTGTTCCTAGAGAGAACATTCATCGGCTCTACCATACGCGCATACGCCCAAGACGTGACGGCGACTGAGCTGGTCGGAGCCAATCCGGCGAAGGTCGCATCACTCGCCACAGCGTTGGGGTTCGCCGTTACCATGGCCGGGGGAGCGCTACTCACAGTCTGGATCCCTGTCGGCATCAACCCTCTAATGGGGGCGCTTTACGCTCCTATCAGCTTCGTCATCGTCGTTCTTGGAGGACCTGGGAAGATGTGGGGAAGCCTGGTTGGCGGGGTAACATTGGGGGTCGTCATTGACGTTGTCCAAGCCTTCACGACTGTGGAGATTGCTTATGCTGCCGCTTTCCTGATCCTGATCCCTGTCCTTGTATTCCGCCCGGAAGGTCTTCTGAAAAGATGATCGTGAAGCCAGGCCTTACACTCTATGGGCTTTTCATCGTCATGGCTCTTCTCGCCGCGGCCGCTTTGCTGCTCGGAGTAGCAGTCTCCTCGATACTTGTTCTCCTGCTGATCTATGCAGCCCTCGCTTACTCGATCAACTTCATCACCGGCATGATAGGTTACGTTGACTTCGGTCATGTCCTCTTCATGGCCATCGGCTCCTACGCACTAGCAACCCTGGTCAGCTATTACGGGGCAAATCCATTGCTGGGCGTCGGTCTAGGCGCCCTGCTCGGCCTGGTCTTCGCTCTCGGCATAGGCCTCGTCATTCTGCGATTCCGAGGCGTCTACTTCGCCATCACCACGGTTGTCCTCGTTCTGGCCGCCTACAACATAGTCCTGCAGTTTCCCCAGCTTGGGGCGGGCGGCGAAATAGTCGTCAATCTAACGTTTCAGCCGCTCGCTACCTACTTCACGATCTGGACCATAGTATTGATCGAGATAGTCTTGACCTATTATGTCAACAGGAGCAGGATGGGCTTCGGGATCAGGGCGATAAAGAACGAAGAGGACGCTGCGAGCTCTGTCGGGGTCAGCCCTCGGACGCTGAAACTGACTGGGTACATGCTCGGGGGCCTTTTCGGAGGTGCTGGGGGAGCAGTCTACGCATGGTCCATTTCAGGCGTCACCGCAGGATCAGCATTCGACTTCACGTTCTCGCTCTTGATGCTAGCCATGATAATCATCGGAGGAATGGGAACATCGATTGGACCACTCTTAGGGGCGGTTGTAGTCTACATCCCGTCATACTTTCTCCTAACCACAGTCGCACAGGCACAGCCACTCATAATCGGACTCCTCGTAATCATCATGGCTCTCTTCCTGCCAGACGGGATCGTTGGGCTGCTCAGACGATCGAATGAACACCTAAGGCTAGTGCTGGAGTAGGCATGCCTATCCTCCAGGCGAGCAACATTTCAAAGAATTTCGGAGGAGTGCAAGCTTTGAAAGACGTCTCGTTCGACCTTGCCGAGTCCGCCGTCCTAGGCCTAATAGGCCCGAACGGTTCTGGAAAGTCAACACTGCTCAACATCATTGCGGGACTGGAGAAACCAACCTCAGGAGTCGTGAAACTCGACAGTAAGAGGATCGACAACCTCCAAGCGAATAGGGTAGTCGGATACGGCCTCGCCAAGACACACCAGATACCGAAGCCATTCTCAAACATGACGGCGAGAGAGAACGTGGCGGTCGCAGTCCTCTACGGCAGGCGGAACATCCATTCCCCAAGCTTAGCCCTGCAAGAAGCTGAGAGGATCCTCTCGCTCGTCGGAATGAGATCGAGGAACGACGCATCCGCGGGCAGCCTTACGGTCCAGGAAAAGAAGAGGCTCGAACTTGCGAGAGCAATAGCCACTGGAGCCAGCGTATTGCTACTCGACGAAGTTTTCGCGGGTCTGTCTCCAGAAGAATTGAAGGATTCGATTCAGCTCTTCAGGAAGTTGCACGAAGAGTTGCACTTCTCTGCGCTAGTGGTCGAGCATGTCATGAGAGCCGTACTCAACCTATCGCACAAAGTCATCGTGCTCGAGGAAGGACATGTCATCGCGACAGGTACTCCAGACGAGGTCGTGCACAATGACAGGGTGATAGAGGCATACTTGGGGAGCAAGAAATCTGCCGCTTGAGCTCAAGGAGGTGAGTGCCGGCTACGATGGGACCCAAGTCATTTGGGACATCTCTCTTAAGTGCAAAGACAGCAGCATCACTGTGATCGTTGGCCCAAACGGCGCGGGAAAGACGACCACGCTGAAAACGGTCAATGGCCTTCTGAGGCCCTGGAGCGGCAGGGTCTACTTTGGAGGGAGAGATATCACAGACCTTCGCGCCTTCAGAAGAGTCGAAGAGGGCATCGCATCCTGCCCCGAAGGGAGAAGGCTCTTTCCCACGCTCTCCACAGAAGTCAACCTGAGACTAGGCGCGTATTCTCGGCACGCGAGACAAGCAACCGACGAGACCCTGGATTTTGTCTACGGACTCTTTCCCAGGATCAGAGAAAGATCCAAGCTCAGCGTAGGCCGGCTGAGTGGGGGAGAGCAACAAATGGTAAGCATCGGACGAGCACTGATGACCAAGCCCAAGATAGTCGTTCTGGACGAGCCGTCCCTGGGAATCGCCCCAAAACTTACTGCAGAGATATTCGAGAAGCTGGTCGAACTCAGGAAACAGGGTCTCTCGATGCTCATCGTCGAGCAGAACGCAGCCCAAGCACTCGAAGTATCAGACTATGCGTACGTTCTTCAGGAAGGCAGGGTCATAAACGAAGGCCCACCCACGGACCTAATGGATTCAGAAGAACTCAGGAAAGCGTACTTCTCGATCGAGTGATGCACGATAGCTTCGGGATACACCGCGTTCACACTCTTCCTCTACAACTCCTGCCTAGGCGTCTTCCTCTCCTATGGCGTGTTCTTCACCCGGATATCTAGAGAATACAACCTGCCTGCGTCATCCACATCCATCATCTTCGGCGTATTCGCCGTGTTCTTCTCCTTCTCCTCCCTCCTCCTCGGGCTTTTCATGAGCAAGAAAGGTCCGGGAAAGACCATTTTGCTCGGCGGAGGCTTGATGAGCGCAGGATTAGCGTTCTCGTCAATCGCGAACTCCTTCCCCCTATTGATCCTCACCTACGGTTTTGTGGGCGGCCTTGGCTCTGGGTCAATGTGGATGCCGACCTCCTACGTAGTCTTCGACAGCTTCAACAGGGCAAGTGTGAAGAGGGTGACCGGGTTTGTCAGTGCAGGGACAGCGATTGGTCTCCTCTTCTTCACACCTCTAGAAAACTACCTAATCGTGGCGTGGAGTATCCAGACCGCATTCCTCAGCGTCGGCCTGATCGTCTTTGCCTTCACTATCCTCGCCTACCAAACTTCTAGGAACAGCAGAGTAGCTTCCGGGTTCGCGTTTGGAGAGGCGTTTCGTCGTCTCAGAACGAAGAGGTTCGGGTTCCTTTACGTGTACTATTCCGCAGGTAACGCCTTCTCTAGAACCCTCGTCACGATCTTCCTAGTGCCTCTTCTCGAGAGCAGAGGGCTAGGAACAGAGGCCGGAACTCTTGCACTGGTGCTGATCGGTGTTGGCAGCTTGACAGGAAGACTAACCGTAGGAGTGCAGAGGTTCAACGAGGAGACGACGGCCGCTTTTGGATTCATACTACAAGGGGTCTGCGAGGCCGCCTTATTCCTGGCAAGCGACCCGGTAACGATAGGAGTTCTCTCCGTGCTCTTTGGGATCGGCTATGGAACCTACATACCCGAGTTTGCGCTCTTGGTCCGAAAGTATTACGGCTTGGACAATTACGGCACAATCTTCGGGACCCTGCTGACAAGCTTCGGGATAGGCGCGTTTATCGGTCCGGTCTTCGAAGGAATCTCAGTCTCATCTTCGCTCGGATATCTTCCAGGCTTCCTGCTAGCAGCCGTCGTGAGCTTGGCAACAGGACTCCACCTAATTATCGTAGGCAGGAAAAAGAAGCTCTCGGAATAAGAGATCGAGTTTTCTTCGACTTACCTTACATCCAGGCTCTGGGTCGAAAATCGCTATCGGGATGTTTGGGAAAATGTGCATCCCAATGAACAGTCCATGGTCACCTGAAATAATGACCGCTCTTCTTTTTTTATCCATGCGGATACGATTATCATCCTGGCAGAAACACGCGTGATGGTAAGAATCTGACGGCTCCCGATGCGTTACTACAGAAAGCTTAGTTGACGACCGGCTGTTTCTTTCTTATCCTCTCGGGCTTGAGCACATCCTTTGCTTCATCCAGCTGCTTGAATGAGCCGATGTCGTAGTGTCGCTCTTTCGTCAGGAATCCGTAGACCTTCTCTCCCTTCGCGATAACTTGCGGGAGAATGTCCGCAGCCAAGTCCGTTCCGGCTGACAAGTACGTCAAGAATCTAGGCTCACAAACATAGACGCCGATTGAGACCGGGTATTCGGGGAGGATCGGTTTCTCGGCGAAATACTCGATTCGCCCATCACGATCAACCCGCCCAACACCATAGTCGATCTTGACACCCGTACTCAGCGCCAATGTACACATTGCTCCCTTTGCCTTGTGGAATCGTATCATCTCGCTCAAGTCGAGATCTGTGAAAACATCACCGTAGTACACAACAAACGTGCCGTCAACATGGGATGAAGCCTCCCTCAACGCGGCCGCTGTTCCCATACGCGGCGTGATGTTGTAGCCGATATTCACGCCAAACTTTGATCCATCATCAAGATGATTTCTGAAAACCTCGGAGTCAGCATCCGACAAGAGCATGATGATATTCTTGACACCGTGCTTCGAAAGATAGCTAACCACATAATCGATGAACGGCTTTCCTCCGATCGGTATCATCCCCTTCGGAACATAACTGGTCAGGGGAGAGAGGCGGGTTCCAGCTCCGCCCGCTAGCACGAAAGCCTTCATCGGAACAAGCCTTTGCGGGGGACGCGGCACTCCCTTCTATAAGGGCTTCAGAGACGGATAGCGAAATCAATGGAAATCGTTCAGAACAAGCCCAGACCGGTAATCAGGGAGGCGGGTCCCATATGCTGCCCAGTTCACGCTTGCATTATCCGGTAAATGCCCAGATTGAAAATGGCTGATTCGGCTGTTCTGGGCGAAAAACCGATATTCTCGCCGAGAAACGCTTCAGTAAGCGAATGGACGCTTTCTAGGATTTTGAAAATAAAAATTTCCCACGACACAAAACAGCTCTTTCGGAAACCTTCTCTTCCGAGGATGCGTCGTCTACTATCCTTGCTCTTTTCTATTATCTTGTTTTTTCTGCTAACTTTCTTCTCTCGTTGTCTTTTTCTTTTTCTACTAACTATTTCTCGAC
This sequence comes from Bathyarchaeia archaeon, assembly GCA_035637575.1. Lineage (GTDB taxonomy): Archaea > Thermoproteota > Bathyarchaeia > 40CM-2-53-6 > 40CM-2-53-6 > 40CM-2-53-6. The sequence goes on along the minus strand of DASPWY010000152.1, from coordinate 13,309 downwards.
CCCCCCGGGGGTATGTCAAAACAAAAAAAGTCCTTCACACTTTACGCACGGCCAACAGCCGTGAACTGGATCTACAATCCTATCGCTTTCGTCGCTCTAGCCGAACCGTCGATACAGCCTGCGCCGGGCTGCGAGCCGGACCCGTCAATCTGCGATGCCGTCTCCTATCCTCAGTCCTCCTATTCTCTTCCTGAGACTTGCGCATCCAGTCGGGAATAACAAGAACGCGAATCAGCTCCTGAACCGTTACACCCCTGTTCCTCGCCACATCTTTCAACTTGAAGAAAATCCGGCGATCTAGAACCTGCATGAATTTTACTGACTCTTTACCGTCGCGCACTTGCGAACCCTCTGGAATCATGACAGCACGCTCCCGCTATACATGGCTCACCTACTCTTCCTAGAGAATAACGTACAATCCGTCCAGCAATCCATTAAATCACAACCCAACAATTGCCACATCCATGCTAGCGTGCTTCCTCGAAGCGCCACGAAAAGTCGCAGTTAAAGACGTTCCAAACCCCAAACTAGCAGCTGGTGATATTCTCGTCAGGATGGAAGCTAGCGGCATCTGCGGAACAGATCTGGAAAAGATAGAAGGCCAGCTTGGTCCAGGAGGCATTCTAGGACATGAGGTCAGCGGCACAATCGAAAAAGTCGCAGACAGCATAACTGACTACAAGCCAGGCGAGCGGGTAGTAGCACATCACCATGTTCCCTGCTACCAGTGCCCAGACTGTTCCAACGGCAACTACACGCTCTGCAACGAATTCAGGAAGACAAACATCGACCCATGCGGTTTCGCAGAATACTTCCGCGTCCCACAATACAACGTAGCACGAGGAGCTGTAATCCCGCTCCCCCCAGAACTCTCGTTCGAAGAAGGCGCCATGATAGAACCCACCGCATGCTGCATCCGAGCAATACGCAGAGCCCACATTCAGCAATCAGACACTGTCCTCGTCGTCGGGCTCGGACCCACAGGCCTCACCCAGATACAACTACTCCGCAACACAACAACCGGAAGAATAATCGCTAGCGACATAATCGACGCGAGGCTCAAACTCGGCAAGAAGCTCGGTGCCGATGAGACAGTCAGCGCTCTTACAGAGGACGTACCCTCTCATGTTAGAGAGATGGCCAAGGACGGAGTCGACCTTGCAGTCGTCTCCACCGGTAACGAGAAGGCGCTCAGCCAAGCCTTCAATTCAGTACGGAGAGGAGGCAGAATACTCCTGTTCGGAGCCCCCTCCCAAGGAGCCTCGTACCAGCTAAACGTAAGCGAGCTCTTCTCGCGCCAGATCACACTCCTCTCAAGCTACTCCTGCGTTGAGGCAGAGATTGAGGAAGCGATAACACTCGTCAGAGAGAAGAGAATAGACTTGAAGAGTCTCATCTCCGACCATTTCAAGCTCCGAGACGCTGTGAAGGCGTTGGAATTCGCTAAGACATCAAAGACGGCCATCAAGACGATGGTCGTTCCATAACGCATGATCATATTCACCAAAAGGCTCTAAAGTTCCGCTCAACAGGCCTTACTATTCCTTGAGCAGCTCTAACACGAGCGGGCAACTCGTGACGCTCAAACCAACAACGCGCACAATCACTATTGGTCGAAGGGAAGCCTAGATTGCAACATGGATTCGGTGAGAGAATTGACCTCCTCCTTCAGAAATCTGTGAGGGCAGCTTCGCGACTGGTCAAGGAGCGCCAGAAAGAGGCGCGCGAGAAGGGAATGCACCAAGAGCCACCGAGCTTCGAGGAGTTTAACGCCCTCGTGAATGAGCTAATGGAGAATGGCAAGAGAACCGATCTGGATCGTCTACGAAACCTCAGCATGAAGGAGCTCTTCGAACAGACGTGGTCCCAGAAGCTCCGCAACTACGCCATTCAGAGACAAATCAGAGATGCATACGACGCTCTCGTCCGTCGTTCAAAGAGAGACTCCTGAAGGGGTCTCTCCATTCGAACCAGGTTCCTAAGGGAAAGCCTCTTCCGGAGAGGCGTTTCATGGTTGGTCAGTTTTCGCTTAGATTGTGAATGATTGCACTTATTAGAGCTGGAAACCCGTAGTATTCGTAAGAATCACTCACTTTCAGCCATAACTCACACCAATGAGCTCGGAATACCCGCCATTCCACCCGGGCCCCTCGTGGAGTCTTCGCCTTTCTGCGTGAGTGTTTTATACCCCAACCGTGCTCAGTCGCGCTCAGTTGAGAACGAAATGCCAACAGCATACTGCGTAAAATGCAAGACAAGCATCGAGATCAAGGACCCACAGAACGTGACGCTCAAGAACGGCAAACCAGCCGTCAAAGGCGTCTGCCCTAACTGCGGAACCTCAGTCTTCCGCATAGGGAAAGCATAAGCCGCCCGATCCCTAAGAACGCCCACCCATTCTTCGTTTTTCCTCGCGAACACCACGTTCGTAGAACCTTTTAACTTCGGATGCGATTTTTTCCTAATAGCTTGGGCCGGAAAGCGACGATCATCATCATCGTATTTTTTCTTCTTCTCCTGTTCGCTACCCTACCCCCGAAGGAAGCCCGGGCCTCTGCACTCGCTCCAACCGTAAGCAGATCCTTCTACTTTTCCGGTTCATCACATCCCAACTCCTCACTTCCAGGCTCTCTTAGCAACAGTCCTCTATCCGGTCCCACAACCAGTGATAACCTCTCTCGTGCTCCCACCTTCTTCGCACTGCCATCTTTCCTGCTATCCTCACTCAGTGTGTCAGGTATACCAACCTTCACGATATGGCTATCAGCAAATGCTTCGGCTGTCACATCAGTTCAGGTGCAAGGCGTTTTCAGTTGGAAGCCCCTGAATGGCTTATGGTCTAATTCCAGTACTCTTCCGGTGCCATGCCCAGTCAGTCGTTCAACGGCGGCGTGCACTCTCAATTATTCTCAGCCGTTCGGGCTCTCGCTCGCGTTCGGTATTCAAATTCGCGTAGGTATCAACGCAACGATTCCAGCTAGGATGCTCGTAACGATGTATTGGGGCGAACCTTCGACTCCTTCGTTTGTACAGCTACCTTTGTCAGGCTACTCTTCGGTTGGACAGGTCCAGATTCTAGATTGGGCTGGCAACGCTGCCGCAAGCTTCAATCTCAATGCAACCAAAGGACAAAACACCGTCCTAGTGCAAGCCCCTGTGACGTCAGCGTTCGGCAAAGACGACGTTCGAAGCGTAAATCTCACGATCGTAGATTCTTCCGGCCGATCGGTTCCCAGCGCGATCAATATTCCGTTTTTCCAAATTCCTCCGATCTCTCAGCCGCAACAGACGTATCCCTATGTTGCGGAGTGGACTTATCCCTCGAACCTGTCTGAGGGGAACTACCTGGTTTGGATTGACATTGTCGATATACAGGGGAATGTGGCCTTCAGCCTTCACGGTCCCTTCGGTTTCGGGTTATTCAAACCGGGCATTCATCCGCTCGATCTGGTTCCCTACGCCGTGGGCGCGGCTGGTGGAATCGCCGCAGGTGCCTTCTACATCAAGAGACGCAGGAAGAAAGAGTATCTAGCCCCGTTCGACCACTTCTACACTTTGACGGGGGGCACGGTCCCTCAGGGCACCATGATTACAGTGGAAGGTAACACCGGTGCAGGTAAGACACTGCTGACTGAACAGCTGATGTACGACGACCTAAAGGCGGGACGACCTTGCGTCTTCGTCTCAACCGCCGACTTTCCTGCAAAGATTCGAAGTGGAATGCGGTCCTTGGGATTGGAGACTGAACCCTATGAAAGTAAGGAAGCACTGAAGTTCGTCGATTCGTATTCTGCAGAAGCCGGTCAACCGTCCCGAGAGAAATTTTACGTCTCCTCCAGCGGAGATCTTACGTCTCTAGGCGTCAAGATCACGTCTGCAATGCTCACGCCAGGCGAAGGCGCGAGCTTATACTTTGACTCTCTTACTCCTCTTGCACCACGATCCAAGTCAGAAAGCATTGTATCTTTCGCACAGACGGTAGGAGCGAAGGTAAGAGGGAGCGGAGGAAAGGTCTTCTTTACGGTTGGGTCGAGCCTTGACGAGCTAATCTTGCGGCAACTTGAGGAAGCCTCGGACTGCATAATTCAAATGGAAGCCTTCGAAGAAGGTGGTCAGAGAAGGAGGAGGATGCGGGTTGTTAAGTTCAGGAATAGACGTTTTCATGAAGGCTGGGTCACATTTACTGTTGAAGAAAACAAGGGGATAATATTCTACTCCAAGAAGCCTAGAACCTAAGTCCGCTAGAATACTTTGTCTCGCGGGAAGACTTCTATTCCCGTGACTCCAAACTGGTACGGACGGATCTGCGTGTCGTGAGATATTCCCCGCATCTTCTCTATCTGGACCGCCCTGACCACATTGCCCTCGTGGAACAGAGTATGTAGGAGTACAACGCCGTGGGACAAGAATTCCTCCAGCTGGAATCGCCTATCCATCAAAGACGTCTTTAACTCGCTGGTTATTAGTGAAGTGCAGCCAGAATCTGCTAGCGCGTCGAAAAACGCGACCGTCGCTCTCCGCTTCTTCAACTCCTCCACGTAGCGAAGCATGAGAGAGGTGACTGGGTCCAGGGCGATGCGACGAACGTTTTCGCCTTCCACAACCTTGTTGATAGTCTTCAGGAGCTCTGTAAAGTCTGAGACATCAGTCGCTGACCCGCCGTATGGCGATAAACGGTTGCTCTCACCTCCAGTTCTTCTCAAACCGCTTGCATCGATAAACAGCATCTTTCCCTTCTTCTCCATCCCGTCGATGTCCCAGTCGTAGGACTGAAGGTTTCTCTTCACATGGTCAGGATGTTCGTCCAGTGTAACGTAGAGGCCCGTTTCGCCTAACATTGCGCCATGATACAGATATTGCAGAGCGAAGGTAGTCTTTCCCGAACCAGGGCTCCCCACGATCAGAATGCATCTTCCGTCCGGGAATCCTCCTCCTAGAAGCTCGTCTAAGCCCTTGATGCCGGTGGGAACTCGGTCCAAGTAGAATGCCAAGAGGTTTCCGTCCCTCGAATGTATAAAAACAGTAGCTCGGAAGACGGTCTAGACTTCTCTAAACTCGCCCTGCGGAGTTTGAAGCCAGATCCTGGATGATATTAGCTTGGATGAGATCTTCTCCGACAGAACGCTCCTGACGATCTGTCTGTTCGCCGGATCAGCAGCAAGATTGCAGCCTATCGCAAAGCACCAGCAGACCCCCATAAACAATAGCAAGTAGTGGATTAGAAGGCTAATGACAGGCTGAGTGAGAATCGAGTAGAGAAGAGTAAAACCCCCAGACACTCCCACGACAAGTGAGAGAACGGTCGTATGAAAAGGACCAACGTCTATCGTTCGAAGTCTCAAGCCACCAAGGTAGGGAAGAGCAAGCGCAACTACTGGGACCATCAGCGACCCTAACATTGTTAAGGTGATGTAGTCCTCGGTGATCAGAAAGATCACATCCGACGTTTTCGCGAAAGGCGAGACAGCTGGCACAAGATGGTGTTTCGACAGATAGATTGCGAAGGACACGATGACAGCCAGAATGAATGGGAAGTAGGTCAACTGGCGGCGGAGACTCAGTCTAATCCCTTTTCCAGATCTTATCGATTCCAGCCCGGATACCTTTACTGTGACGATGTGTGTTCCGCGAGTAATCAAGAGGTAGTGTTTGATGGCCCTAGTGGACACGAACCCTCCAAAGAAATACATGTACGCGTAACCAAGAGGTATCGCCAGTAGTGAAATCACGATCGCATTGGCAATGCCGAGTTCTAAAGACAAGATACGATAAGATAGAAGTTGCACCGAGCCGATTAGGAATAGTAGAAACGAGGCTATAGAGCAGATGAGAAAGTTTCTGCGATTGTGGAAGTCGGAACGTTTCGATTCCAATTCGCTCCAATCGAGGTCCGGTTCAATGTACCATATTTAGGAGAACTGGTCTGATATGAGCCGAGTCCCAGTTAATTGGTGATGAGCCTTTCCTGAAGAGACCGATCAGATTCTGAAGCTTGTCCGTACCTACAGACCTAATGGTCGCGTTTCGGTGAGAAGAATAGGAAGCTTCGTCAACGAGGTCTTTCTCATCAACGTTGACGGCGAGAAGTTTGTTGCGAAACGGTACACGAATTGGATTTCCCTCAAATGGGTCACACTCAGCCTATACGGACTTGGCAGTGTGAGATTCTCAATCTCAGGCCGCCGGCGAATGGAGGCGGAGTACGCTTTCAACTATCTTCTTTCCAAACGGGGGCTGAGGGTTCCAGAGATCCTCGGCGCCGACACGAAAGCAAGATCAATTCTCTTCTCATACATCCCAGGGGACGGACTATCGACTCTACTGGTAAAACTGGCCCAGTCAAGTCAGATCGGCCAGAGAGAGAGAGAGGCGGCACGCACGGCAGGATTACTGATGGCCAGTGCCCACGAGCTAGAGGCTGCCTTAGGGGACACAAAGCCCGAAAATTTCATTGTCGATCGCGATGGCAAAGTGACTCTCGTAGATCTGGAACAGGCACGATACAAAGGGGACTATGGCTGGGACGTCGCCGAATTCTTGTTCTACTCAGGCCACTACTGGTTGCCGTTCAACAATGCTTTGCTGGGATATGTTGAAGCATTCGTTAGTGGGTACTTGGAGAAAGGGTCTGCAAGAGTCTTGAGAAAAGCTGCCTCGCCAAGGTACGTTCGAGTTTTCTCGGTTTGGACCCCACCGAATATTCTACATAATGTTCGGAAGAAGTTGTTAGACGCCTAAAACCGGCTAGGAAACCGAGTCCGGATCTTGAAAAGTAGGGTGGGGATGGTTTAGTACTCGTCGTCCCCGCCAGGCATGGGAGAGTCCTTTCCTCCGCCTGTGCTGCCTTTGTCGACTCCTTTGGACGCTATAACGTCATCTATTCTGAGGATCATGGATGCAGCTTCTGACGCCGACTTTACGACTTGTTGTTTGACTCTGAGAGGTTCGAGGACGTTCAGCTTCTTCATGTCCTTGATTTCGCCTGAATAGACGTCGACGCCGAACCATGGATTAGTTGCGCGTTCGTGCTTTGATCTCAGCTCAACCAGTATGTCGATTGGATCTAGTCCAGCATTTTCAGCCAGCGTTGTCGGCACTGCCTCCATTGCCTCGGCAAACGCCTCGATTGCAAGTTGTTCGCGTCCACCAACTTTCACCGCGTATTCTCTTAGACGCTTGGCAAGTTCTGCTTCAGGAGCGCCTCCTCCTGCAACGATCTTCCCATCCTCAAGCGCGTTTCTCACGACAGAAAGTGCGTCGTGGAGAGATCTATCAGCCTCGTCGACCACGTGTTCGGTGCCTCCGCGGACTACGATTGTGACTGCCTTGGGATTCTTCGCGTCGCGGACGTAGACAAGTTTATCGTCGCCGATCTTGACTTCTTCGATCAGTTTGGCTTCTCCTAGAGCGTCCTTGGTGAGCTCTTTGACGCTGGAAACTATTCTTCCGCCAGTGGCCTTGGATAATTTCTCAAGGTCTCCGCTGCTGACGTTCTTGATGGCTGCGATTCCGGCCTTCGACAAGAAGTGCAGGGCAACATCGTCTATTCCTTTTTCTGAGAACAGTACGTTGGCGCCGGTCTTTTCAATTTGTGAGACCATGTCCTTCAACATTTTTTCCTCTTCTTCGATGAAGAGGTGCATTTGGTCAGGGTTGTTGATGTTGATCTTGGCGTCGAATTCTGTTTTCTCGTTCTCTAGTTTAGCGTTGAGTAGGGCTATCTTTGCGAGTTCTATTTTCTTCGGCATCTGAGCATGAGAGATTTCCTTGTCGATGACTACTCCTCTTACGAGCTCTGTCTCTTCGAGACCCTTGCCATGTTTCTTCACGATCTTGATTAGATCAATGTCAGCCTTGATTTTTCCGTCGACCTTCTCCGAGACTTGCTTGACCGCCTTTACCGCAATATCAGCGAAGTGCTCCTTAGCAACAACTATTCCTTTGCTGTACATCGACGTCATGGCAACTTGACGGAGCGTTGCATCATCCTTTTCTGTAACGGGGAACGATAGTTTGTCTAGAATTTCTATCGCTTTCTCGGCCGCTTTCTTGTAACCATCAACGATAACGGTAGGATGGACGTCTTTGTCGAGGAGTTTCTCAGCTCGTTCCAGCAACTCCCCTGAGAGTAGGACGGCGGTAGTTGTCCCGTCACCCACCTCGTTGTCCTGGGTCTTGGAGACTTCAACCAGCATCTTGGCTGCTGGATGCTGAACGTCGAGTTCCTTCATTATTGTCGCGCCATCGTTCGTGATGGTCACATCGCCTATCGTACTGACGAGCATCTTGTCCATTCCTCTGGGACCAAGAGTGGTTCTAACGGTTTCGGCGATGATCTTCGCGGCAGTAATGTTATTCCTCTGGGCTTCTTTCCCAGTAGATCGTCCCGTTCCTTCCTTGAGGATTAGTACGGGAGTTCCACCGATTGTTTGTGCTGACATTTCATTCAAACCTCTTTGATGAATTCGGAATCCAAGAGTAGAGGGGAAAAAGGCGTTTCTTAAGGTTTACTCGGTCAACGGTCCAGGAAGTGGAAATCGCGAGGTCCACAAGCCCAGTTTTCCGGCTTTCAAGGGGTTTCGAGACGCGAAAGGAGATTCTTAGAACCCGCCCACGGAGGCAAAGGTACCAATCTCCTCTTTTCAAATGGTCTAACGGTTTCTTCTCATGGCTACTCCAGAGAACCCGATGGCCTACCTACTCGAATTCAGTCTTCGCAAGATCGAGAGGGAAAGGCCTGAGATAGCTAAGGATCAAAAGTATGCGGAGCTGAAGGGCCAGCTCTTACAAGATGCTGATGGGCATTTTCGCGAGATTCAAGCTACTTACGCGACGGTCTTGAAGACCCAGTGTCATTGTGGTGGTCCGTTGGAGCCGGTTGATCATGACTTTGGTCGGAGCGGTGGGATGATCTATGATAGCGTGGTAGCCAAGTGCCGGTCTTGCGGCTCGACCCAGAGCTTTCAGTTTCCCAAGGAAGGTTTCATCTCAGAGGCCAGGTCAGCTATGGCTTTGAGGGATTACCTGCAGAGAGCTTATGGCGTGGACTACGCAGGGGTTGCTATGAGCGAGTTACAGAATCGCTCCGTCGGCGGAGCTTGAAACTCTACTGTGTCCCTATCGTCTTTTCGTACATTCTTCTGAAGGTCCAGCGTAGCGCGTTCTTTAGCTCGTTGAGCCTGCGCTCATCCCCATAGTTTTTGACGTGGATCTGTTTCAGAAGGGTGGCCTCCTTGTCTATCTCGTATGAAAGTACCTGGTCAGGCGATAGTTCCTGTTTTCTCGTTGATTCCTCGTCCTTCACATGCAAGGGTTCGAGAACCTTGCCCACCAGGAATGATCGGAGGGGCGGAGCGTTTGCGTCGAATTTGATGTCCTTCGACGGAACGATTCTAATGTCCTGCCCTTCAACAAATATGTCGGCCAACAAGACCCCGCTGATTGTTCTGATCGTTTGAGGCGGATTTGACCCGCTGGCCGCTGATGTCTCTGGAACCGATTTCGGGAGTTGCACCCGGCGGTAGCTCTTCTCCGCGAGAATGTTGTCGACTGTCTCAAGAAAGGATTGTAGGTTGTCGATTTCGGCTTGGTGTTCTGCGACCTTCTTCTCAAGATAGGACTTGAGTTCGGCTAGTCGCTTAGTGGTCTTCTCTTGGATGTCTGACAATCGTCTCACCGTGGAGCGGGTTTCTGGGATTCTTAAATAATCCATTCCCAGACTTTCCATCTGCTCATCTGGTGCGTTGGTTGGAAGAAGCTGTCCGGGTCCAGGATGTCCTCGGAGGTAGCCTGGATGGCAAAGAGGTTCTCGTCCGAGGATGGCTCCAGAACAAACGATCCAGTGGAGGAATCATCTTCCTCTTCATTCGAGACGGCTCGGGAGTTGTACAGTGCACAATCCGCAAGGCCGAGGTTGAGGCTAAAGTCTTCGATCTCTTTCTCTCCACTCGCGTCGAGTCTAGCATACAGGTTGAGGGAGAGGTCAAACCCGATCCGCGTGCTCCAGGCGGGAGGGAGATTGTGGTTCACTCTGGCAAGGTAGACTCCGCGGCCCTAGAGGAGTTTCCGATTGCAAAGCAGTTTCAAGGGCCCGACTTCCTGCTGGATAAGAGGCATCTTTTTGTCAGGAGCGACAAGATGCGAGCAGTTCTCAAGGTCCGGGCGGTTATACTATCGGCTGCTCGCTCGTGGCTCGACTCCCACGATTATTTGGAAGTGCAGGTCCCAACTCTAACATCAGCGGCTGTAGAGGGTGGCGCGACGCTCTTTGAAGTGAAATATTTCGATGAGAAGGCGTACCTTACGCAGAGCTGGCAACTATACGCCGAAGCTTTGATCGCCGCCGTCGGAAAGATCTACACCATCGCCCCCTCGTTCAGGGCAGAAAAGTCCCGGACCCGTAGGCACCTCACAGAGTATTGGCATCTTGAGGCGGAGGCGCCGTATGTTGACTTGGATGGCATTATGGAAGTTGAGGAGCAAATGTTGAGTCATGTAGTTGGACAATTGCTCGAGCGAACGAGCACGCAATTGGCTTTGTTCGAGAGAAGGGGGGACGACCTAGAGAAGGTCAAGCCTCCATTTCCAAGAATCACCTACGACGATGCGTTCAAGATGATCGGTGAGGAGAAGTCGGGGATCAAGTGGGGTGATGATCTGGGATATGAGCAGGAGAAGATTCTGACGACGCATTTCGATCGGCCTTTCTTTGTCACCCGGTATCCGAAGAAGGCGAAGGCTTTCTATCACAAGCCGGATCCATTGAACCCCGAGGTCACATTATCTGTAGACCTCTTGGCGCCAGAAGGCTATGGTGAGATTACCGGTGGGGGGCAGAGGATAGAGGATTACGATGCGCTTGTCGCGAGGATCAGAGAAGAGGGCTTGGACCCGAAGAGCTACGCTTGGTACTTGGATCTGCGGAAATTTGGCAGCGTTCCTCACTCAGGATTCGGAATGGGACTGGAGAGGGTTGTATCCTGGGTCTGCAAGCTTGAACATATTCGTGACGCGATTGCTTTTCCCCGTCTCATCAACAGAGTCTATCCCTAAAGAGACACCACTCAAGATGTGAAGGACTTTTTTTGTTCTGACATACCCCCAGGGGGGTCGAGAAATAGTTAGTAGAAAAAGGAAAGACAACAAACCTAGAGAGATTCCCCGAAGGGCTGTCTTGTGTCGCGGGAAAGATTTTTTTGTAAATCCTAGAGGGGGTTCGTTCGCTGGCTGGAACGTTTCTGGGCGAAATTATCGGTTCCTCCCCCGAACGGCCGAGTTAGCAATTCTGGATTGGCGCAATGATGGCATGATGTACGCGTAAACTCGGCACGATGTGGAACGCCCTCCCCGATCGCTGATCCAAGCTTATTTTTGACGATTTCGCGGCCGAGATTTCTATTCTTGAACTACCTTTTCTACTCTGAAAGGTATACCAGGCTGGAGGGACTGAATAGTGCTCAAACTACGCCGAGCACTTGCGCAAGCAGTTTGCGTTCCGCCTTCCTCCTATGGATAACCAAGGTTGGCTCGCGAATACTGAGCTTCTTCGCAAGGGCCTCAGAACCTATCTTCCGTGGAAAATCATAGTATCCACTCTTGAACGCATCAATTATGACAGTCTTCTGCTTCTCCGTCAAATACTCAAGAGGCGAATTGAGCGAAAAGACAGCATCAGTAAGAGAGACAACCATGGGGTGGAGCCCGACCCGGTGAAGGGACTTGAGAAGACTCCGAACGCTCCTAGTATTCCCTAACAGAGAGACTCTGAGCCGCCCATCCCTCACCTCGTACGGAATAGAAAGATATCCCTCTGGCACCGAAGAGAGGATGCTGAGGAGCCGGCGGACGGGTCGTTTTCTGTAGAAGCAGACGTAGGTGTCTGGAGCCTCCTGCCGCAGGACGCTTACTTCTTCGGATGGGTCGGTGAAGACATCCTTGATGCTCGCGGCCGGATCTCTGACCTGAACTCTGCAGATCTCCACGACCTCCTGAGGGGTGCTCTTAAGAAACGTTAGGACCTCTACAGACTTGACCTGGTCGTTGAATCCGTGTGACTTACCGAATGCCTTGGTAATGTCCGCCGCGGTCAGTTCAACCGTTATCTTGCGCATCGGAAGTAAGAATGATGTCCAGCTATACGGGCTTTGCCCCTGAAGCTATCCTAATAGCCTGAACACTAATCTGGTCAACACGCCTACATTTCATGTGTGGCGTACGTTCGGCGGGCAGTGGAGCGGATAATCGAATCTGACCCTACAATCAAGACCGGCCTCCAACGAGGAATAATCAATTCCAGAGCCCTCTCAAGATACATTCTGGAGAACTGTGCCGTAGACTCAACTCCCGACGCGGTCCTAGGGATACTACGACGCTATCCGCTAGTTGGCGAGAGCGAGAACGACCGTCGACTGGCCCTCAAAGACTGCGACATCACGATGAGGAGCGGGATGGCCTACTTGACAATCGAAAACGCCCCAGACACCATGAAGAAGGTAGCTGAATTTGCTGGCACAATCCGGTCGACGAGAGGAGAAAATTTCAGAGCCATAGTCAGCTCGAACTCAATCCGCGTGATCGCCCGCCAGGAAGCCCTCGACAAATTCAAAGAGACCTTTCACGCCAAAGAGATCATCAGCTACTCAGCCAAACTTGCCGAAATCTGCCTTCTACTCCCCTTCGGAGCCGAGACGCTGGGAGAAATCGCTACAGCGATCACTGCTCAGTTATCACTGAATAGAGTCAATATGGCAGGAATCTTGGTCTGTCCTCCAGAAGACATCATCATAGTCTCTGAGAATGACGCATCTCGAACTTACGAAGCTCTGCAACAACTGCTGAAGGAGGAAACCAGAAGCCAGGTTCGCAAAGTCAGGGGTCTAAGAAACGGTTTCCCGAAGCGAGAAATTCTTCTAGAGATTTTGCGACTGGATGATTCGGTTCTGAATCCAATTCTAGCATCGTAACGAACTCTAACCGATCGACGGATACAGCTGCCGATTCCAACCTAATCGGCAATAGCGACGGTTCGATGAGTCTAACCTGAAAAGTAGGAACGCTCCCGCTTATCGTGCAAATTCCGCTGAGCCGATTCAAGTTGCCGTTTTGAGGCGGAGGACCTCAGCCCTAATCCTCTCAGCGATCTCTATGCTGGCACGTTTCTGGGCCTGTCGAGTCTCAGCGCCGATGTGGCATGTGACGACTGTCGTCCCATTGGGAAGGTTGACCAGTTCCCTTTCCCACTCATCTACCGGAGGCTCAAGGTGAAAGACATCGAGTCCCGCACCTCCAATCTGCCCCTCCTTCAACAACC
>DASPWY010000151.1:0-3447 GCA_035637575.1 Bathyarchaeia archaeon | reverse complement strand
AACACTTCAAGCTCCATGAAAAACTGGGCTCACATCCGACCCACCTTGATGGAAAGGAAGGAACTCAGTTTGCGGTGTGGGCACCAAGTGCGAAACATGTCTCTGTCATCGGGGACTTCAACGAGTGGCGGTCCGGCCTACACCCGCTTAGTCTGAGAAAGGACGATTCTGGCATCTGGGAAGGGTTCATTGCCGGTCCGACAAGAGGCTCTCTCTACAAGTATCACGTCGAATCGAAAGCCCATCTTGGATATTCAATGGACAAGGGCGATCCCTTCGCTCTTCACTGGGAAATCCCGTCACGTACGGCATCAGTTGTCTGGGACCTAAAGCATTCGTGGGATGATGCCGAATGGATGAGAACTCGCGCTGACAAGAACTCCCTCAACTCGCCCTTTGCCATCTACGAGATGCACATTGGATCATGGAAGCGAGTCCCGGAAGACAACAACCGGTCACTGACGTACAGAGAGACGGCCCACGATCTACCGAGCTATCTTGAAGAGATGCGTTTCACCCACGTCGAATTCCTACCGATTATGGAGCACCCGTACTCTCGATCGTGGGGCTACCAAACCCTCGGGTACTTCGCCCCCACAAGTCGATTTGGAATACCGGAAGATTTCATGCATCTAGTCGATGAAGTTCACAGGAGAGGATTCGGAGTAATTCTCGACTGGGTCCCGTCGCATTTTCCATCGGACGCCTATGGCCTCGCGTACTATGACGGCTCGCATCTCTTCGAGTATGCTGACCCGAAGAAGGGATACCATCCTGACTGGAAGAGCTACATTTCCGACTTTGGAAAAGGCGAGGTCCGATCCTTCCTAGCGAGCAGCGCCCTGTTCTGGTTGGATGTCTATCACGCTGACGGGCTCAGAGTTGACGCAGTAGCATCAATGATCTATCTCGACTACTCCCGAAAGAAAGGCGAGTGGATCCCAAACCAGTATGGCGGTCGCGAAAACCTTGAGGCATTATCATTCATCCGAGATCTCAACCAGGCTGTATACCGTGCACATCCAGATGTGCAGATGATCGCCGAAGAATCTACAGCCTGGCCCATGGTGTCACGCCCGGTCTACCTTGGAGGACTGGGTTTTGGGATGAAGTGGAACATGGGCTGGATGCACGACACACTTGAGTACATGACGAAAGACCCGGTCTACCGAAAACACCATCACAACCAGTTGACCTTCAGCCTCTGGTACGCTTTCGCCGAAAACTTCGTCCTCCCACTATCACACGACGAAGTCGTCTATGGAAAACGGTCGCTGCTCGACAAGATGCCGGGAGACACTTGGGAAAAATTCGCCAACCTCCGACTTCTCTATGGATACATGTACGGGCATCCTGGCAAGAAGCTCCTCTTCATGGGCGGGGAATTCGGACAGTGGGGCGAATGGGACTTTGAGAAGAGTCTCGACTGGCATTTGGCAAAGGAACAATCTCATAAACAGCTCCAGCTCTGGGTCAAAGATCTCAACGCGATCTATGCCAAAGAACTGGCTTTGCATCAGTTGGATTTTGAGAGACTGGGATTCGAGTGGGTTGACATCCAAGACTGGGAGAAGAGCATCCTCAGCTTCTCACGCCGAGGCATCAGCCCAGACCATCCAATCGTAGTTGTCTGCAACTTCACACCGATGACACGACAGAATTACAGACTCGGCGTCCCAAGAAGTGGACACTGGAAAGAGATCCTCAACAGCGACGCATCCGAATATGGAGGAAGTGGGCAAGGCAACCTTGGAGGCGTAACCTCAGAAGCGCATCGCTTTCACGGAAGAGATCATTCCATCTCGATCACCTTGCCTCCTTTCGGGGCTCTCTTCTTCAGGTCCGAGGCTTGAACGAGTTCTTCTGCTCATTCATCGCAGCTAACTCTGCATTGTTTTAGCGGCTAAAAGTCTCGCTGCGGAGTATCTGGTCAGGGCCATCTGGCCAGCGTTCGTCCATCTGAATTTTTTCATAACCCTGTTTCTGCAATTCTCACGGATCTTCGATCCCAGACGTGGATTCTTGGCGACCATTCTTGCTATCGGTTCCAAAGGTATCTTTCGAGACGCTCCCGCTCTGTCTTCTTTGCCCTGTTGGCTGAGCTCGTCGAGTTGCATGATTTTGAGGAGAGAGACAAGAGATTCTGCGAGCTTTGCTACGTTCCCCTGAGGAACCAGGATTCCGGTTCCTGATTCCCCGTTGGTCGACAGGTCGAGAACTGTTTCAGTGATACCCCCAACACTGGTTCCGACGATGGGGTTTCCAGTAACCATTGCCTCGAGGGCACTTATCCCGAAAGGTTCCGACCTCGAGGGCATTGCGTAGACGTCCGCTGCAAGGTGCGAGAGGAGATAGATCGACGGATGCCTGCCGAGGATTACCCTGACGTTGTCAGGATATTTTTCAGCCTTCTCGAGGGTTGTCCTGGCAAGGTCTGAATCGTTGGACGGCAATAAGAAAAGAAGGAACCTCGTTTCTGGAATAGCCTTACGGACGAGCGGTACAGCGTTAAGCAGAATATCTACACCCTTCTGAGGACTCAGTCTGCCAGTCATCAGAACCAAGGGGCCATCACTTCGAAATGTCTCTATTGATCTATTCTCCTCCTTTCCGGAGCGATCGTAGAGCCCAGCCGAAGCTTCGGGTTCGGATTGCTCCCCGATTTTGGAAATCGCTTTGGTGAGTAGATACTCTCTAAGGTCCCACCGTTTCGCTTCATCATCGACTGGACTAGGCTTGATTTCCTCGAATTCATGCGCAATGATCGATGATTCGATGGTCGCCGGGTTCCAGTCGCAGCCGTTGTAAATGTGCCCGCTTCTTCCTCTGATTATGTCTCCAACGTACTTGCGGACATCATTCATCAGATAGGTGTGGCTAACCGAGGTGGTGTAATCGGCTGTGTAACATCCGAATTTTTCCAGAGAGTTGTGACATATGTCTTGCCATATCTGACTGTATTTCAAGGTCGAGACCCGCTTTCCACCCGCTCGAGAGGAACGCGCGACGTCTCTGATTCCGCACCATTCTTCAGAAGCATAATGCCAGGGTAGTGCTACTCCGCTCAGCAGGTGGATTGTGAATACAAGAGGAATTATTACGCCTCTCTCCTGAAGGCTTTGTTTCACTAGCACAGCCGCGGGTACCGTGTGCCAGTCATGAGCATGAATCAGATCCGGCAACTCTCCAGCTCGGCCCATAGAGATCAAATATTCCGCGTAGCTCCCCAGCGTACGTGCGAGAAGCGACATTTTTTCGAAAGTGGTCTCGTGATCGTAGATTGTCGGATCGTCTAGCCACTTGCTGGTTGCTGAATCGAGACCTTTAGCGAGGAAAAAGTTGACCCCTTCCCGCGATCCCTTCTCCATACCCGCCAGATACTTGTACCATACTCCGTTCGTGCCAGTGCGATGACCCTGAGCCATGAACGTAGTTAGATCCTGTAAA
>DASPWY010000150.1:0-3498 GCA_035637575.1 Bathyarchaeia archaeon | reverse complement strand
TAAGACTCTGAGACTTGCCCTGACGCACGAAGAATCAGGCCGAGAGGCTCGAAGCTATCTGGGATGGCAGTGGCACGACGTCGAGACACACCCTACCAAACTGATCCGTCTCGTCACCGAAGGAATCAGCAGAATCAGTCTCCGGACCCGTCAGGCTACCTCGTACATTCTTCGTGACAGAGACGCCGTCAAACGCGTCTTAGCCAGGTCTTAGAAAATATCGGGAACAGGCGAGGCCCAAGCGAAGGATGGCCGTTCTATTCGATAAGCTAACTTCCTCAGTTCTTCCGGTTCAAACGGGTCTTATCGGCTATTGATTCAGAGGCGTTACTGGTCCCGATCTGCGAAGGAGCAGTGCTTTGTGACGGGGATTAGAACTAGACTATCTGCATCAGATTGAGGACGGGGTACCCTTTGTCGAAGTTTAGGTCGACGCCGTAGAGTGGTGTGAAAGGTTTGACGCCGTATATGACGAGTGAACCGTCAGCGTTCTTGATCTTGAGGTGGTAGTCGACGACCGACAGCCATTGGTCCCTCAATTTGGAATCGGTAGAAGCAATCGCGATGTTCAAGCCTTCGGTGTCTCGCATGTTTGCGCCTAATTCGGTGAGGCCCGGAACTGAGAGTTCGTCGCGACCGTAGACTTGTACCGCTTTGTCGACGTTGATGTCGAGCATTCTGTGGGGTGAGATCTTTGCGAGTTCATCCCACGCATGAGCGAAGGTCTTAACATCATCTGAGAGATTGCTCTTCATCACGAGTCTCCACTTCTTCGGAGCGAGGGACTGGTTATACTCTAGTATTCTCACTCTCTCGTCGATAGCCTCCCATCCGACGTACTTGCTGAGAGAGTCCGCCACGGTGTCGGAGCTGTACGCTGCGGTTGGGACGATGACGCAGGGACCTTTCTGGTTGATGAAGTTCGCTCGCATCATGTTGAGAATGGTCCGAATCTCGAGCGGTGAGACGCTGCTGTCAACGTCGATGAGCAGAAAAGAGCCTCTCGGGATCGAGCCGCCCAACATCTGGTCCATGTCGTGGCTGCCGAGGGAGAAGGCGTGGGGTGGGTGACGGACGGGCTCCAATGGTTTTGGAGGTGAGTTAGACCTTGGTTGTCGCAATCCGTTAGGAAGTATTGTGAACCTTGCTTTGTCGAGCGAGAATATTCCCCGTTTTGTGGGAACGCTGAAGCCGCGTAGTTTGTTCATGGCGATGGTTCGGACCCTCCTTCCGTCAAGCTCTGACTGATCGAGAGTTACGATTCCATCCACAAGGTAGCCGAGGTCACCAGCCTTCTTGGAGTCTTCGACCACTATCACTACGCTAACTTTGCTCTCATCCAGCTCCGAGAGGACCGCTGACTCGAGCATTTTTCGGCCTTCATCGTTCGTGTTTCGGATAGCACCTTCCCAACTATCAACAACCAAGACCGCTCTTTGCTTCGAGTGCTTCAATCTGAGAACTTGGTTGAAAATAGTGTCCGGTTCGACCCGGCGGAGATCGTGAAGTTCGTCTATCCAGCTTGCCCTCGCTGTTCTGCCGGACATCGTGTCGATGACTTCGTCTATCCAGGGAAAATGCTGGCGGAGTCTGGCCGGGGCCACTCTGCTCGACGCGTATATCTTGTGGGTCTCCCCTAGGCTGTTGAGAATTTCAAGCGCGAAGGTTGTCTTGCCTGAACCGGGAGGTCCCTGAACGAGTAGGACCTGACCAGGAGTCTGTAGGAATTTGAGAATGAGATCAAACATCACGGATTCTAGGCTAGTATCAGGCGGAGCAGGGGCGAGCTCCGCGGGAGCCTCATGCTGAGAGCGTCCGTGCGCTACAGCCATTCCAGACCACTACCACACTATAGGATTCCAACAAAATCATACGCCAACTGTTACCTTCATCCCAGCTGTAATTGGTCAAAAAGAATATCCCGGAAAATAGACACACACCCGCACCAGTCAGAGGGCGGTCGCTCCTACGGAAGGGACCCTTGCCGTTTTTCTCGGGGTAAATACTGAATTTTTCTTGGCTCTACGGATTAGGATGAGTTAGAGTAAGATTTAGAGGAGTCCTAGCGTAGAAGCTAGGTGACTGCCAATGGGCAACGCTCCGATGAAAAAGTCGCCGTTCAAGTCTGCTCATCAGTCTAGAAAGGCGACCTGTGAAAAGTGCGGAGAAACCTTCGATAGGGTCTTCTATGAAAGAGTTCACAAGAACATCTGTACCGGAGCCAGCAAAGTTTTCGTTCCGCGGGCTCGATCTCAATAGATTCGTCGTCCATGTGTAGATCTCTTCGCTAGCAACGAAGGCACTGAGATTTGAGAGAACAGACACACACAGCCTGACACGGTCGTTATTCAAAGAGCCCTCAATTTTCTGATTTGATAGTCCCACAATGCCGATAGTCCGGTAATGCTGTAGTGATTGTTGGAGAAAATCGATGGGACTATCGGTAAAGCCGGTGACTATTCGGAACACAACGTACCTGCAGGTTCCGAGAGATGTCGCAGAGCTCCTCCGAGTGATGGCGTCAAAGATCTGTAGCGTCAATCTCAAGATTGACGAGAAAGAATGCACGCTAATCTACAGTTTCGCCAAGCCTGTTCCGGATATGAAGGAGGAGCCGTCCGACCCTAGGCTAGTCTTAGCGGACTAACCCTGATGCAGGACGACAACCCGAACCGAGCACTCCTTTTCTTTTTCTGATCTCTGCAACTATGTGGAGGATTTCCTCTGCGAAAATATGTCGTGACAAATCGGGCAGAATCGAGCCTTTGGGTCTATTGCACCGCGACTATCACAAGTCATCTTTGCCTTGAGGGGCTGAAGTGACCTGATGAGGTCGATTGTCCCTGGAAGGGGTTCTTCCGCCTTCTTTCGATCAAAGAAAGGGCTACGAAGATTGTGGCAGCTGAGGCTGCTACTCCTCCAAGAGCGGGCGAGAAGGAGCGACGTGAGGCCTTTGAAGATCGGGAGGCCTAGAGTGTTAGAGTACACTATGCTGCTGCCATGTGATACCAAGTCGGGAAGGATTGTCCGGTAAATGGCCTGGGGGTTCGAGAAACCATCGGATGGTTACTGTTACCGAAATAGTTTCCTGGGCTCGCGTTTGTCGGAATCTCAGATGTAAGAGGGATGTCCCAGAGGGCACTGCCCTTAAGACGAACTTGAAAGTGTTACAAGGGGTTTTCGCGCAAACCTATGTTGGTTGTTGGTTGTGCATCTCGTCGTGGAACCATTTTACGAGTGAAACCTGGTTCGTATTTCCATGTTTCTCAACAATTACGATCCCCCGCTCAGACAACGCTGCGACGACCCGGTGCGTCTTCAACCGTGATAGGCCTGTTTCTTTCGTGATGTACTTTTGTAAGTAGGTCCCTCCATGCTCGTCCAATACGCCGACTATGGTTCGTTCCTCGAGTTTGAGAGTTTTCAGAACAAGGGATACATTGTTTTCCTTTCATTTTCAGATGTATTGTAGTAGTTTTTCATTTCAGGCAGTACTAG
>DASPWY010000149.1:0-3692 GCA_035637575.1 Bathyarchaeia archaeon | reverse complement strand
TCTCTCCCAACAACGATGTTCTCAACAGGCCTCTAGGAATAAGTCTCGTCTTTGGAGGAGCAATTGCATATGCCGTATACACGGTTACTTTGAGAAGATTTGTAGCAGCAGACAGGATAGACGATCCCGTTTCGGCACCTTCCTCCCTCGCGATCCTCGCATGGATCTCTCTGTTCGGCTGGCTCTTCCTAATTCCCCTCTCACTACTGGAGGCTCCCTGGACCTACAGCTGGAGCCCGCCATCATGGCTTGGAATATTATACCTCGCCCTCCTCTCAACCGTAGTAGGCTACTTCTTCTACGTAGTAGGCGTATCCAAGATCGGAGCCGGAAGAGCAGCAATCTTCGGCAACCTCGTCCCAGTGTTCGGCGTCATAACCTCAGTCCTCCTACTCAAAGAAAATCTCAGCCCATGGCATGGAGTAAGCTTCGCCTTGATTCTGACAGGTGTGGTCCTAGTCAACAGACAACAGAAGAAGACGCATGAGATGGGGAAGCGATAATGGGTAACTTGGTTTGACCATCCTTGTCAACTAACTTAAACGGTCCAGACCTCTTATAGATCGAGAGAGTTGCGCCTAACTCCGCTAGATCAAGACGTTGATGCGGGACGTAAATATCTGAACGACCGAAGTCTCCAGATCGGGCACGTCCTACCTCTCAGCGAGGAAATTTTCAAAGAATACTTTCCTGAAAGAAGCAGCTTCCTTCTCTACTCTGTAAGAGCAGTCGACGCGCTTTTCTCCTTCAGTTCGGGGCGAGAGAAATGGACGCCCCGAGCAGATTTCGTCATCGTGACAGACTCCCTCGCCGGTCTGAAGGAGGCGGTTGGAAAGATCGAGGACATGGCCCTCGCTCAGGAGAAACTCGTTCTTCGAACCCACATCTTCGGCTATGATCGCAAACGTCTACAAGCGCTAAGGGCTCTCGACTACAAGATCGGCGCATCCGTTCCGGGTGCGGTATCTCTCGACGGAAAGAGGTTTGACCTACACTACCTGTACAAAGAGCTCGATGAGCGATACCATTTCAGCATTCGTCGAAGCTACGCCAAGCCCGGCCTCTACCCGATTCTAGAGGTTGACAAGGCGAAGAGTCAGAGGCTGAAGCTTAGAGGCTACCGCAAGGAAGATCGTCCCTTCCTGAACAAAGCCGCGACTCATCTCAACGTCATTCGGGGAATAGCGAATGGTGTCTTCGAAGGGTCAGTCCCTTGGGGTCCTGGAACGTATGATGAGTGGTTCGAGAAGCGTAGAGTTTTTTCGATAGTCTGTGAGGACGAGTCCATTGGGGAGCCCGTAGGGCTGCTCGACCTTTTCAGACTCGACCCTGATGTGATGCAGCATATAATGAGTCTCGGCATGTATATCAGAGCAGAGTACCAGGGGATTGGTGTAGGGACATTATTAATGGACGCAATGAGGACACTCGCCAAGAGGCTTAACCTCTCTAGAGTCATTCTCACAGTTTTCGAAGGCAACAATCCCGCTGAGAAACTCTATGCAAAAGCGGGATTCGTCGAGTGTGGAAAGCTTCCAGGATGGCTACAGGAAGGATATATCGACGAGACGTATATGGTGCTCCAGCTCGACTAGCTTCCGGGACGCCCTAGCTTGGTAAAGCGTTAACTACTGTAGGATCAATCCAAAAGCATGGCGTCCCTGGGACAAGCCAAGACCCTTGGCGGAGTTGGGTCGATCCTCGTTCTTCTGAGTCCTATTCCCTACGCAGGCGCTGTCCTCTCGATTGTAGGCTTCATCATGATTCTCATCGCCGTGAAATACATTGCAGATATTCTCGGCGATCAAAAGATCTTCAACAACATGATCATCGCTGTCATCTTGGCGATAATTGGGATAGTCGTAGGAGTTGTAGTCGTGCTGGGTGCCGTATATTCGCTGATTGGCCTAGGGAGCTATACCTACACTCCCGGAACGACGACTCTGCCGACCGGCTTCTCCGCGGTAATAGCGTCCATCATTGCTGGGCTCATCGTGATTTGGATCTTCTATCTTATTGCCTCAATATTCCTGAAGAGGAGCTATGATACCATTGCGACAAGGCTCAACGTAGGAACATTCCACACAACAGGATTACTCTACCTCATCGGAGCCGCAACCGCAATCATATTCGTGGGGTTCATAATCGTCTTCATAGCAGAAATACTGCAAATAGTGTCCTTCTTCTCTCTCCCAGAGCAGATGCCGATGGGACCCCAGCCGATGCCGGGACAAACGGGACCACCGCCCGCAACAATGCTGACAGATCGTCGCGACTAGCCGAAGAATCTGCTCCGACGCTGCAATTCTCGAGTGAGTTCCTCATTCAAGTGATACTCGTCACGATAGGATTGCGATTATCCGTCGAGTGGGAGTCTGTTAAACGGGTGCAGGAGCCGTTGACGAGGTCTTGACGATGGCCCAAACTAGGCGCCCGGCTCCGTAGATTATCATTCCCCCACCAATGGTCGTCCAGACAAAGACGGATCCTCCTTGCGTTACCGAGGCGCGTACGATGATGACAACCACACCAGATACGATCCATATGGCGCTGTTGACAATCCTCGTGAGGATAGTGGACCTCATTTCAACTAAGATTCGTCGGGCTCAGAATATTAAGAGTAGTCGAGGGGCAAACTTTTGAGTCAGGATATTATCACCTAGAGATGGACTGGTAGCTTGACCCAGGCTCGTAAGAAGAAAGTGCTTGAGGAGGTTCGAAGGCAGCGCCAGCGAAGAACTATCATTACGGTTGCCATTGTCGCCATATTAATCGGAACTATTGGATACGGTGTCTACGCCCTCACTCAGAGCAAGGGGGAGAACTGGCCATTTCCCTGCGGCGCTGAGGGTAACGTTGTGCATGTTCACCCTTGGCTTCGGATCTACGTAAACACCGGCACAAGTAACGTAAGTGTGAGTGTTCCACAGTATGTTGGATTCGTTTCGCAGACTTGTCTTGAGCCAATGCACACCCACGACGCATCCGGAATTATTCACATCGAGGCCACTTCGCTTTCGAATCAATATACTCTAGGTGCCTTCTTCACAATCTGGAGGCTTACCTTTCCCAATGGGGCTAGCGTGAACGGAGTCGATCGTCCCATAATTTTCAATTCAACCGACATTCTGGGCTTCAAGATAGGCCAAGGGCATACGCTTTCACTACTCATCGACAGGGGGCAATCCACATACCAAAACTCTACGCAAGATGGGGCCCTGGATCTAACTCACTACGATTATTGCAGTGCTCAATCAACCAGTGCTCCTTGTTCTCCGACTGCTACCGGTGACCCTCTATATCCTAATGGATATCCTTACGGGACGGGGCACACCGTCGAGATAGTCTATAGCTAAACTCCAGCAATCATCCGGAATATTCCTGCGATTTTGCAACAGCTTCTAGTCCGAAGTCAAGCCTGTTCTATTATCAGATCTTCAACCCGGGGGGAAAAGCTGGGATTTGGTTTATGAGCTGTCATAGGGCGCGCCATTACAGCGAGGAGAGATCGAGAGGTTGAGCGAAGGAGCTGCTTCAGGGCTGGTTAATGTCAAGGCTTTGCCGATGCTGGTGCCTGAAAGTGTTGTCCAGCAGAGTGCTGAGAAGAAACGGGTGAAAAAAGGAATTCTAGGTGGGTCAGAAGAGCGATTCGTCTTTGGGAAAACTCTCTATTTGCCCTATCTGGACTTTAC
>DASPWY010000148.1:0-4618 GCA_035637575.1 Bathyarchaeia archaeon | reverse complement strand
GATGATGACGGCCCTGATCAATTCTTGGACCGTTATGCCGCGGTCCTCGGCTTCGTTTGTTAGGAGTTTGAAGTTCTCGTCGCGGAGGGAGAGCATGAATTTTGCCAAAGAGTCACCTAATTGGAAGGGAGTTGTTCGATGTCAGCAGTTCATATAAATGTTCTGGAAAAAGGTACGGAAGATTTCCTCTCAAGAGAGTAAAAAATTACGAAGGAATGCCTATCAATCCGGGCTTGATTCTTCTATGCGGGGATAGAGCGCCCTCCGACCGCGTCTACCATGCGAGATCCAATAGAACTACATCTCAACGAGGCTCCAAAGCTCCGTAGTCCAATCCTCATCGCCGGACTTCCCGACAGTGGACGCGTTGCGAAGATTGTTCTCGATCATCTTGTCAAGACCCTCAAAGCCACTCCTCTCGGCTACCTTCACTCCGATTATCTCCCACCTCGCGTCCTGCTGAAACCTGACGGGACCCCGGAGTTGATGAAGCATGAATTCTACTACTGGGTCAACAGCGATGAAGCTGGCAACGATCTAGTTCTCTACACTGGAGACGCTCAGCCGATACTTCCTGAAGGAGCTTTCCGACTCTCAGAGGCCGTCGTTGATCTCGCAGAACGACTAGGCGTTGGCACTCTGATCACTGTGGGGGCTTTCATAACTGGAAGAATTTCTGACAACCCCAAGGTCTACGGGGCAGCCAGTGAATCCGATCTCGTCAAGGAACTCAAAGCATTAGACGTTCAGATCATAGACAGCGGTGCAGTAACCTGGATGAACGGCCTAATCCCAGGCCTGGCCAAAGTCCGAAACCTCAAGGGGCTATTTCTCTCCGGCGAAACCTCCGGTTTCATGGTAGACCCAAGAGCAGCCATGATAATCCTACGGGTCTTGATCCGTAAGCTCGGGTTACAGATTGAGATGAAGGAGCTGGAGGAGCAGGCGAAGGAGATTGATGATGCTCTCAAGAAGGGCACGGACAAGGAGCCTCCAGGAGGTCAGCCGGGTAAAGGTAAGTACGTCGGCTAGAGTCTATTCCGAGCGTTACAGTCTACAAGAAAGCTCCGTTAGAGACTCAATAGACATGAACGATCGAGATGAATATGGGGGTATCCCTTATTTCTCAACCCTAGTTCCGCCAGAGTTACGCCTGTTTTGACCGCAAGATTTGGAGTCAAACCCTTTATTTTCGATTACTCTCCCATGTTCGAGCAATGCTTTCAACTCAAGCGGCAGTACTCGCAAATCGGCTAGGATCTGCGATTGATGGGAAGCTTGTTCGTACCAAGATTAGCACCCCTCTCGGGTCGATGATCGCCGTCGCGGATGACGCAGCATTATTCCTACTCGAATTTGAGAATCGTGTGGCATTAACAGGCGAACTTCGTCGTCTAGAGCGAAACTTTGGACTGATCGGTTCAGGCACCAACACTGTTCTAAAAATGCTCATCGCTCAGCTCGACGATTATTTCGCCGGCGAGTCTGCAGATTTCCAAATCCCTACGACCCAACACGGCACAGCGTTCGAAGAAGCCGTCTGGCAGGCCTTGAGACAGATTCCTCCTGGGCAGACACGCAGCTATGGTGACATTGCTGAAGCGCTCGGACAGCCTGAGAAATCCCGCGAGGTTGGAAAGGCAAACGGTGCCAACAAAATATCGCTCGTTGTGCCATGCCATAGAGTGATTGGTTCGGATGGCTCGCTTGTCGGATACGGCGGAGGAATATGGCGGAAAAAATGGCTTCTGGATCACGAACGACGGTACGCGTGGACCTCATTCGAACACAGTTAGATAATACTCAGTCGGCCCGCGTGACTATCCTCAAATGATGCTTCGAAGTCATCAATCCCGATCTAAGATCTCCGAGAAAACCATTGGCGGAATCTGCTGCTGTTCCCATCTATCACCAAGGTAGGCCCAGTGCCCCTGCTAGGAACTTGTTGAGCGG
The DNA here is from genome assembly GCA_035637575.1 of Bathyarchaeia archaeon. Classification (GTDB taxonomy): domain Archaea; phylum Thermoproteota; class Bathyarchaeia; order 40CM-2-53-6; family 40CM-2-53-6; genus 40CM-2-53-6. The sequence continues at coordinate 2,665 of DASPWY010000148.1, read as the reverse complement.
GTCAAGTTTCTTACCTGCTTGGACGAAATCCTTCATGAATCTTGGGCCCGTAACTTGTGCATTGCTGAATTGGACCCCTGCGGTAATGTCCTTCAGTTTCAAATCTCCGACGAAAGGATGGTTAGCGTCAAACCCGGTCGGTGGTCGTTTCAAAGATTCACCCTCCATCTTCAACCCGCTCTCCTTGACCCGCTTCCAAGCCTCGGGCTGGGACACGATCGCCCTACGGACCCTGTTTAGGGTCGGAGGGTCAGGGTGCCATATGCCTGCACCGGCAAAACTGTCTCCCGGTGTCATGTGAAGGTATAGCCCGGTGTAAGACTTCTTTCCTCCTTGACGGTGCCAGAACTCCATTGCTACATTGGTCTTGTAGGGACTCTTGTCCTTGGAGAAGCGTATGTCCCGGTAGATCCGAAAGAGTGACCCGCCAAAGGGTCGAGGGTCTGCCACAAGGTATGGACTAACCGCTCTAAGCTCGGCCCCAGCGTCTTTAATGAACCGGAGGCTGGGTGCGAGGACATACCTTTCATAACGTTGCTTGTTCTTCTGAAACCATTCTCGGTTATTGTTTCTAGCCAGGTCCCTCAGAAACTTGAAGAATTCAGGAGAGAAGTAAGACTCTCGGGACTTCGGGCTCAAATCCATCAGTGCTTATTCGCAGGTTTCGTATTGTTAAGCTCTGCACTCAGCTCCAAGTTCTTTCATCAGCGGCCGAATTTCCGTCCGGCTTAGCTCTCAAAAGAAAACATAGTGAACGCCCAAGAGAGAAAAACATAGAAGCATAGGAAAACACTCACGACGAGTTGACACAAAGTGAAAGACCCCACTCTGAAAGACCCCACTCTTAGCTGGCTGCTTGATCCCAAGGACCCGTCTGTTAGGTATCAGGCTCTCATCGATCTGCTCCACAGGCCAAAGGATGCGAAAGATGTCTTGGCGACACGTGACAAGATTCCTAGCTATCGGCCGGTCAAGAAGGTCATCGGAACACAGACAAGCAAAGGTATCTGGTCTCCCAAGGAGACATGTTATCGTCCAAAATGGACGTCGGCTGTCTGGCCTCTAGCACTTCTCGGAGAAATGGACGCTCCTCCCGATCCTAGAATCAGTTCGGAATGCGAGCGATTTCTCGACCTTCACCAGACAGAGACCGGCGCCTTCGCCTGCCCGAGCAAAGTCGAGGAAAGCAAGAGATGGGACGAGCCGTGTCTCACAGGAAATATGATCCGGACTCTGATCAAGTTCGACTACTCTAATGACCCGCGGGTTCGAAGGGCGATCGACTGGCTGCCGAAGGATCAGCTAGAGGATGGTGGCTGGAACTGCGACCATCCTGAGAAGAAAGTGAAACATAGTAGCTTCATGTCCACCATCGAGCCGTTATGGGCCTACTCTGAGATTCCAAGACAGAAATGGACCCGGAAAATGAAACAGTCCATCAATGATGGGGCCGAGTTTCTCCTCATGCACCACCTCTACAAGTCAGACAACCACCACTGGCAGGAAACCTACCCATTCTTCACCAAGCTCCACTTTCCAATGTACTACTTCTACGACATCCTCCACGCGCTGCGCGTGTTGACTAAGCTTGGATATGGTGACGATGAAAGGATCAGGAGCGCCGTTCAACTTTTGCTGTCAAAACGCACTCCCGATGGCGCTTGGAATCTGGAGGGCGACTGGTACCGCGAGGGCGACTTCTTCTATCCCAGCGGCAAAGGCCGAAAGGCACCCATAGCCATTGAAGAAGTCGGGAAACCCAGCAAGTGGGTCACTTTGAACGCTTACAGGGTCTTGACCCAGACTGGCGACCTTGACCTAAACCAAGATTCCTAATGGATGCCATCGACTAACCCGAGCTATTCGTTCCGGATTTCAGGTTTTCTTAGTGAGAGTGGTGAGGTGAGTGAGCACGCACTGCCACCGCTCATCCTTCTTCACGAAAACGTCCGTAGATCTCTCGTGCGTCGTGAACTCCTTCCCCAAATATTTAGTCCTAGTATGAGTTACCGCGGTGACAGTAGCAGTGTTCGGGTAGGTGCGTACTCGAATATCCTCGGAATCCATGGCTTCGTGCTTCAACGCGCCTGATTTTATCACGTCGAGGAAACGCGACTTGTCAATAACGCCGCCGTCGGGGTCGATAATTATCCAATCGTCGGAGAGGATCCGTCCGATCGCCTCTGCATCATTCTGGATCATGGCTTCGCCAAATTTTCTTTCCACTTCAAGAATTTCCTTTTCAGAGTCGCGATCCTTCTCAGCACGCATGGTAGATGCCGTCGATCTTAACATACAGCTGACCTATTTGTCTCTACGAACGCCACACGGCGATTCTCACCTGTCAAGTTAGTTTTCCAAGGAGAACTTCCCAAGGATAGAGTTCGATGTTGCGAAGCACTCCGGTGCGCATCCAAGGGTCTTCAGCGAGTCTCTCTCGCAGGACCACCTCGTTAGGTGCATTGAGGACGAGCATGGCCCTATGTTTCAAGTATTTCAGAAGACCACCCAGAACTACAAAGTGTTCGTCGGCGAGAGCTTCCATAAACACGGCATGTTCATCCCATCCTTTCTGATCTCGCATCGACCGCTTCTCATCCCACGCTGGTCCTTGCTCGTTGATCACAACAAAGTACGGCATATCCCTGCCTCTGGCTTATCGATT
>DASPWY010000147.1:0-2529 GCA_035637575.1 Bathyarchaeia archaeon | reverse complement strand
TTCCAGGACCTCTTTCGAACCCATGAATCCGACCAAGTAGGCTCAAAATACCGAAAACGCCTCGCACAAGTCGCCATCACGAACGGCAAATCCCTCATAATCGACTTCGACGACCTCATATCATTCGACCCCGCCCTCGCTCGCAGTCTCGTTTAGAAGCCTGACGATTACATCACCTACGCAAGTTCAGCCGCCACCGCCCAGATGCGGGTCGAAGACCCCGAATACGCTGAACACGTGGGGAAGATCTTCGCACGGTTCCGACGACTACCAGAGAAGACCGCCCTAAGAAAGATCGGAGCGGAACACATCAAGAAAATCGCTCTCGTTGACGGCATCGTCGTACGAACAACCCAGGTAAAACCAACAATCGTCAGCGCAGTCTTCCGTTGCCGAAAGTGTCTCGAAATAACAGTTCTAGACCAAGAAGGAGAGCTGATTCATGGACCAGGAAGTCACTGCCAGTTCTGCAAACAGAACACCTCATTCGAACTCTTACAGGAGCAGTCAAGATTCAAGAACACACAGGAGGCTAGAATACAGGAGAGACCCGAAGATCTTCCCCCTGGGCAACTGCCAAGATACCTCGAGGTAAGGTTGGAGGACGATCTGGTTGACTCTGCACGCCCAGGCGACAGAGTCTCCGTGACATCGATCGTTCGTGCCGAGAAACAAACAGTCGGAGAACGAGGAAGACTTCGAACCTTCAACATCTACTTGGACGCCAACTTCGTCGATGTTGTTGGGAAGGAAACAGAAGTCGTCGAAATTACTCCAGAAGATGAGAAAAAGATACTGGAAGTAGCCCAGGATCCCTGGGTACAGCGAAAACTCGTCATGAGTCTCGCCCCATCGATTTACGGCTACGAGGATGTGAAGGAGGGAATACTCTACCTCCTATTCGGAGGAACGGCAAAACAGCTTCCTGACGGGGTCAACATCAGAGGCGACGAGAACGTCTTGTTAATCGGGGATCCTGGTACCGCGAAGAGTCAATTGCTTCAATATGTTTCTAGGATTGCTCCGCGAGGTCTATACACGTCTGGGCGAGGAACAACCGCTGCGGGTCTTACTGCAGCAGTGTTGCGTGAAAAGACTGGAGGTATGATTCTAGAAGCTGGTGCCCTCGTACTCGCTGACAAAGGGGTAGCCTGCATTGACGAGCTGGACAAGATGCGTCCCGACGACCGTGTCGCTATTCACGAAGCTTTGGAGCAGCAGACCGTCAGCGTCGCTAAGGGAGGAATTGTTGCTACTCTGAACGCTCGCGCTGCAGTACTAGCCGCTGCCAATCCTTCGCTAGGAAGGTATGAGCCTCATCGGAATGTGAGCGAAAACATCAATCTTCCAGTAACTATCCTCTCTAGGTTCGACCTGATTTTCATTATCAAAGATCAACCGGAGGCAGACTACGACACTAGGATGTCGGAACACATCCTCGCTCTTCACAGGAGCAGGGTCAGCCCCGAAACTGCCCCGTTCGCCCCAGATTTTCTCAGAAAATACATAAGCTATGCAAAGAGGATCATCCCAGTACTGAGCTCCGAAGCGGTTATTGAGCTTCGAGATTTCTACCTGAAGATGCGCGCAAAAGGAGGCGCGGAAGCAGCGGTCGCCATTACTCCACGCCAGCTTGAGGCACTCGTTAGGATTTCAGAAGCACGGGCCCGCGCCTTTCTCCGTGACGTCGTAACAGTCGAGGATGCGAAGAGCGCCATCCGGATAATGACCGTGTCACTCTCCGACGTCGGAGTTGACGTCAAGACTGGGGCGATGGATATTGACGTTATAATGACGGGTAAGCCACGCAGTCTCCGCGACTCATTCCAGAGGGTCATCGAAACCGTTGCAGAAATGGAACGGGAGACCGGAACGGTGGAGGAGACGGTTCTCATTGCAGCTCTTGTTGACAAGGAGAAGATGGAGGAGCGGGAAGCCCGACGCCTCATCGGACAGTTGATTAAGGAAGGAATACTATACTCTCCCAAACCGGGAAGATTGAAGAGAACTGCGGGCTAGTTTTTCTCTGGCACCTGAGGAGTATCTTCAAGAGTGAGAATTAGAGAGCTTCAGTTAGACCCTCAAGTCGTAACTCTGCTAGAAAATGAGGGTCTGGACCAGTTCTATCCGCCTCAAGAGGATGCGATAAAGGCTGGAGTGCTAGACGGGAAGAACCTAGTTCTCGCAAGTCCCACCGCAAGCGGCAAGACCCTAGTCGCCGAGATCTGTATTCTGAAACATATCCTTGAGCGCAATGGGAAGGCCATCTATCTAGCTCCGTTGCGTGCGCTTGCGAGCGAAAAGTTCAAGGAGTTTCAGAGATACTCTTCGATTAAGAAGCCTAGCGGCGAACACCTGCGTATCGGGATGTCCACTGGGGACTATGATAGTTCGGACCCTTGGCTTGGAAGATACGACATCATAATCTCGACGAACGAAAAGGCCGACTCTCTCCTGAGACATAGAGCTCCCTGGATGAACGAGTTATCTCTCGTGGTCGCCGATGAGATTCATCTTCTGACTGAACAT
>DASPWY010000146.1:0-9303 GCA_035637575.1 Bathyarchaeia archaeon | reverse complement strand
ATTGTTAGCGGTGCTGAAGCGACGGTGGAGGCTGTGAAGGGTTGAGTTTTGAAGTAGTCGAGGAGCATACGAACAACCTGCTGGGACGCCGCGAAGCAAAACTAGTTGTTCACCACGAAGGAGCAGGAACACCGGATCGGCTGACGGTGCGGAAGCTCGCCTCTGAACATTTCAAGGCACCAGTCGACAGAGTCTTTGTGAAAAGCATTGCAACACGGACCGGAGGATCATCGGCTACCTGTATGGTCGAGATTTATCAGGACGCTAAAGCTGCGGAGATTGTTCCTGCGTACTTGAAGAACCGGATGCTTCCGAAAGACCAGCGGGTCGCAAAGAAGAAGACTGAAGAGGAGAAGCCCGCAGCCCCACCCGCCAAAGCACCGAAACCGGCCGCCGAAAAGAAAGCGGAAGCGAAGCCGGCAGAGAAGAAGGAGGAAGCCAAGGCAGCGCCAGCGAAAGAAGCGAAGGCTCCAGCAGGCAAGGAAGCGAAACCTGCAGGCGGCAAGGAAGAGAAGCCGGCCGCTTCGAAGGAAGCCAAGCCAGCGAAGGCAGAGTCTAAGCCGAAAGCATAGACAAGCCAGTCGCATTAGCCTAGAACCGGAAACAGGATCTTCCAGTTCTGCGTCGCGAGACTCGCCTTCATACCTTTTTTTTCTGGAGCGTTGTCAGCGGACCAGATTTTAGCACCAGACTGATCAACCTGTCCGTATCGCCGATCGCAGGTCTCCCGCTGACATTAACATCGTCGTGGACCCTCAGGCTATTTTCAAGGCGTTTCCTAGGGACAATCAGGTCGCTCACCGTACTATCTGCAATCAAGGGGCATAGATTGAAACCTACAATTCCGCTTCCAGAGAAGTTCCCCGAAACACGACGACGTTTGCGATGCGTGACTCAACTGCAATTGACATTTCTCAACTCGTAACGGATCTGGTAACCGTAAATGGTAACAGTGGGGGAAGTTCATCCGGAATCATTGGACTCAGCACAGGCAACTGAACGGTGATGTGAGCGATATCTACGCGGATCTTACCATGACAACTTGGAGTGAAGTGCAGCTCAACCGTCAAGCAATCCTTTTGTCACCCATTTGTCCGTCTCTATACCCAGATAGACCGTAGGAGCCGTTTAGAGTGGGACGCTCTCAGCTTTGGTTTGCAAGAGCTGTTCGACTGGCGGGTCTGGCGCTTATGATCGCCTCGATAGTCGCCGTGGTGCCGCTTCTCGTCTTGATCTCCTATCCAGGCGGAGAGCCTTACTGGGATGCGTACTTTCACTTTGTCCCGCTGGGAATCACGGTTCTGTTCGTGGTGATGATAATACCAGGCGCTCTCCTCTCCCTCGTTGGATCGGCGATCTCTCCGCCAGACCCACGGCTTGACTTCTGGCTGGATCCTTGGAGATTCCACAAGTACCTCAGCCCTCGGGTTGAGGGTGAACCACCTGCAAGTGATGGGGTTTGGGCTTCATTCATGACCGATAGGCCGATGGCCCTGGGATGGACTCTTGGGGTTAGTGGGAAATGTCTCGTTGAATTTGAAGAGCACTTCCTCTCTCTTGGACAGCCCGGTAAGGACATCGTCCTGATTGAGCCCAAGGCGGTCTCGCGGACACATGCTACAACGCTTGAAATTGATACTGGACGATGGGCCTACGGCAGAGTGACTCTGACTTTTGACTCGGCTTCTGACGCCAACAAGGTCGAGCAAGAAGCGAGGAAACTGCTTACTGAGCACGATAGGTTTCACTTTAGATTTTGGCAAATACCGCCCTTTAGCCCTAAGACTTCACCTGTGAGCAAGGTCCTCACCTCTCTGAACAGGAAACTCTTGACTTGGAAACAGCTGGAGCCACATCAGCCTTGAAGCTCAGATGGACTAGACTGAGGACTCTCTTGTTTGTGACCGGGGTAGTCTCCATTGTCTTGTTGGTATCTGCGGAAGAAGTGGAGCAGATTTCTGGAACTGGTCTTTTAGAAGCCGTCCTGAGCACGGGATTCGCTTTTTCTCTTATCGCCTTTGTTCTGACAGGTTCTGTTGGACTGGGCAAGAAAGGACTCAGAGACATTCGGAAAATGAAGAATCAGAGAGTAACTAGGTGTTCGATTTGTAACGAGCCTCTGCCGGAGGCGACTTTCCGACAAGTTAGACGACTCCACTCTTTCCACTACCAGACTGTTCACCCTGATGCTTGGAGATGGGATCAGAACTGGCGTAGGAAGATGTTTCTCGGCACAATCCTTCTATGCATATTGCTCCTCGTCTCCGGCACATACTTGATTCTTGTTGGAAATCGGCTCGGTTTTGCAGTTATCGCGCTACTGATGATTCCAGTCTTGACCTTCACCTCGTTGCTGAGTCTCAAGCTTCGCCAGTTCAGAAGAGAATGGAACGATCAGAGGAAAGAGAAGTTTGACGGAGCAAAGTTGGTGACGCCTTAGCTGTGAGAACTCGAACTCTCAGGCTCGCGATCTTGGGCTACCAAGCAGTCCTAACCTATCTTTTCGTCGTACAGACTCTTGCGGTAACTGGCATTGCGCGTTTGCCGTTGAGTTTTGTTGCTTCACCGGACCTTCAATTTTTCCTCGCACAAATGGGAATACTCGCGATGCAATTCCTTGGAATTTTTGCGCTGAGTTTCGTGAGCAACAGGCAAAGACAGCATCAAACAAAGCCTACTCGACCAGTTGCTCAAGCTGGGTAGCTTTTGTGTTGAATAATCGCGGCTGAGAGTGGACTTGGACTGCCATCATGCAAAGCCATGGAGACGAGCTTGTCTTGAGGAAAAATCCGATTTCGAGACTTAAGCCTCATCGGCGTGGCGGCTCTTAGGCGTTGGTCTCGACCGGGTCCCCCAATCCGATTGTGGGCCTACTCCTTCCTCTGATTCTGATAATGGTCGCGATATGGTCTATGCGGCGTTCTGCGAAGAAGATTCCAGTCTTCCATCCCTGTCCAATATGCGACGAGAATATTCGCTTCAGCCTTGGACTGCAAGGAGGCATGCGAGGCCACTTCAAAACCGTCCACCCTGACTACTGAAATGGTTGAGGAAGTGGATTGCGATCAACACTCTGGTCGCTTTTACAGCCATGATCTCCATTTTTCCTCTGCTGTTCTACAACATAATTCCGTCGCGAACTGCCACCACGTACACTTTTGTCGGAATAGGTATCTGGATGGCTGTGACTTTCTCCGCGTTTGGGACCGGAGCCCTTCATCAACATCGAGGTCGCCGGAAATTCAGGGAAGAGTGGTCTCAGAAGCATCCGCTATACCAGCGTACGTACGGCAACCTTCGCGGAATAGAGGTTGCAGTCACCCCGGTTCAAGGCCGGGTACGGCCTGCCATGGCCTTCATTATCGACCCGATAACCTCGGCAGTCTTACACATAATGATGGTTTTCATTGCTAGGAAGGCCCGCACGTCTAAGCTCGACAGATACGAGGGTGCGAGATTGTGGCTGTACAACGGATTCGGCCAGCTTGTAGCGATGGACGCGAAAAACCCTGAACCCAGGATGATTGATGAACAGCGACTCAGAATCGCTCTCAAGAAAGGCCAGGCAGAGATTAGAACCGAGAACTCGGCAGACCTCAGTCTGATACTCTCTGTCCTGAGCCAAGCTCAGACAGCTCCGAAGGTTTCAGCCTGTCTTCGACCTTCACGAGACCCTTCGTTAGATCTTTGGAGAACTGATCCATCAAAAGACTCGTCGAAGCTTGACCCATGAATGCTATTCTTTTCCCAAGTAGTTACGGATATCTTTGTACAGTTGATCTCTCTTCTTATCTGAGTAATTGTCGTAGCTCAGTTCTAGAATCCTGTACCCTTTCTTCCGTAGTAATGTTCTGGTGTCTTCGTCTTTCAGCATCTGCGAGGTCTTGAGATGGACCGGGCCGTCAACGAACACGAGTAGTGGTCTTGGTTCTACTGGGAAGTAGAAGTCAGCGGTTGTTATTGGTATTTCGACTTGTGTCCGGTAGCTGATCCGGTCTTGTTGTAGGTTGATTGCCAGTTCCTGTTCCATCCGTGAAGGGTTGGCGTGTAGGCGTTCGCGCCAGTCGCTCCGCTGACCCGACATCTGTAATGTTGAGCTATCCTTCCGCTATTGCTCAGACACGAGAACGAAACTGTTGAAAGTGTGGAGCCCAATTTCATTGTGCTTGACAATCGCTACCTATTGGTTCACCGCTTTCTTGATTAGTTGGACTCAGCCTGTTATTATCAGGATGTATTCCATTGGGCTTTTTCGAATTGAAATGCCCGATTTGTGGTGTTGAAATCGTGAGACCTCCCATTACAGCCCACTACGAAGCTTCACATTCAGATTTTGCAGAGTGGATTAGCCACGAGAGAAGACTTGCCTATTATGTTGTTTTTTCCTACAGCGTACTAATCCTTGTGGATGTGCTATACGAGCGATTTCTCACCCCCTATTTTCTTTTCGCTCTCATTGCATACGTCTTCACAACAGTGGTTCTTCTAACAGCGAGATCACGCAGAAAGATACGAGAGCTTAGAGCTGTCTGGAAGGAAACCCACAGTAATGAAACCAGAAACGATCAGGCTTCTTAGACGAATCATGTTTCTCTACTTCGTGCCATGGCTCTACTTTGACGTAGCGGGCATGCTCGCAATGACAGGCGTCTATTATCTCCCGTTGATCCCCTTAAGTCCGACCAACAACGGATTCTTCACACTTCTTGCCACCGCTTTGGATTCCATTATTGTGGGCGCTGTCGGGTTAATTGGTTGGACATATGTGAACAGGCAATGGAGACGATTACGACCGAAGTCACCCTGAGCGAGAAGCCGATGACCCGGCAATTATATCAGAAACGATATTGTTGGAAACTATACCCGATGACCCCCACGCTCATGGTCAGCTTGACTGACCCCAGCGAAACAATATGGGGTGAGGGTATTTGTCGAATGGTTCACCCCTTCGAGTAAGTTTAACAGGCTCGGCCCCCATTCTGTTAATGTGAAAGACGAAACTTGAGGAAGCTCAATAATCGTAGAATCCTCGTCTTAGCCTTCAGCGTTTTTGTCCTCTACATAGCTTTGGCAAACTTGTTGTATTTCCTAAATGTCATATCTTTGCCATTGGAACCAGGTTCAATCAAAGGGTTTGTCCCTGTCAACAACACGCTTCTTCTCCTTTTGGTTGTGTTAGATGTCTTGGCAATTCTCCAATGGGGTGGGCACAGACGCAGAAAGGAAGCAGTGACGAAGAATTGAACCATAGTCCACCGCCCACGCTAATGCCTTCGGGAGCAACAAAGACTTGAAGCCACGAACTGGGAGTTGGCGACCTGTTGCGAAGATGCTTCCTGCGGACCCGCCCGCAAAACACTCCATTGTGCCCATTGAATTGAACACTTCCATAACCCGCGCTCATAGTTCCCCGCGCCCAAAAGGTACATCCATCCGACCCGCTTCGAACGATTGCCAGATTTTTAGCGTTCAAACGTTCGTTACCGAGTAATTACTCGAGCCACTTATCCTCAAGCCGACGGTTTTGCGGACGCCTGGACCCTCATGGGTACGCGTTCATTGTGAAGTTTGAGTTCGCGCGAAAAGGTCCGCGATTATTTGGAGCGGCGGTTTTGCGGGGTCTCGTCGCATCGGACCACAGCGAGAGGTCACTCACCCGAAGAGAATCCGATTAATGAGTTCTTGGTCCATAAGTGCGAGATTGTCCCGCAACACAAGTTTCGCGTCCACATGGTCCACACATCTAAAGCCCGATTCGACAGCAACGAGACCGCGCGTCTTGCGACGACAACGCGGACACTCCCAATCCCAGAATGCGGTCCGAGCATCAGCTTCAAGACCAGGAGCATCATATACATCGAAATCGTGAAAAACGAGCAATCCGCTCAACTCTCCAACTCATAGACAGCTCGCCAAGAAGAACCATTCTTATGGAGACCATCTACGTCGAACTCCAAGAGATACCCGTCCTACGCGTCAGGGCTGACATGAAGGGGAAAGGGCCCTCCGCCGCCTTCAACCTTCTAGAGTCCAAGCTCCCAACCATCAAGGGTCGCAAGTTCTATGGCACTTTTCAGCCCACACCCGAAGGAGAAGAGTACTACGCGTGTGTCGCGCGGATCGATTCCGATGATCCGGAGAAAATGCAACTGGAGACAGGAGCGATCCCGGGTGGATGGTACGCTCGTCGCAGGTTTCCGGAGTGGGAGAAGAACCTCTCCAAGCTACCCGCTACCTTCGAGGAAATGGCTCGCACTCACGACGTGGACCCCGCGCGTCCCTCGTTAGAGTTCTACCGAAGCCAAGCAGAGCTCCTACTCTTCCTCCCTGTGCGGAGTCATCCTCCGATCGAAGCGACCTAGGCAACCGCTTTCCACGGGTTTGAGAAATCGTTCCCCAAACCCCTTATTTCTCAAGATCAGCGACCTCTACAACATGCCCGCTGGCAAAAGTGAGGATTGAGCCCTTACATGGCGAGGAGGAGCGAAATTGATGAAGCAACTCTCGGCTTTGGTCTCGGAGTCCCCGCCATGTTCTTTGGTTGTTGGTTGCTTACAGGGGGCTGCCATCTCATCGGCCCTGATCCCCCGACTTACTCATGTGCTACTGGATCAAACTTTCTCAGTCTATTCGGCTTCTCCCTAGTACCAATAGGACTGGCTACCGTTGTTGCGAGTATCGCGGTCTTGAAAGGAAGAACGCACCGAGAACCCTCCTCAAGAACCAGTAGGCGGCCCTAACCCGTTTCTCTGAACTTGACCGGCGCTTCGACGTGCTTAGCCAATTCTCTCTTGAGCTTTCCTGAGATCCGAAGCGTAGATCTGGCCTTGTAGTCGTAGGCTACCTGTGTAGTCCTGCCGACCGCGTACTGCACGCCTCTGGGTCCGAGCACGGAGTAGTCGAGGTCCCATGATCGATCTCCTATACGGCTCACCCATACCGAGACAGTTATCCGGGGTTCGTCTCTGATTGGTTTCTTGAATTCAACGCGCGCCGAGGCGATGATAAAGCCGGGACGGGATCCTTCTCTTACCTGTCCGAGGCTTCTGGCAAGCTCGACACGCGCAGTTTCCATGTACTGGAGATACGTCGCGTTGTTGACATGGCCCATGACGTCAATGTCCCGGAACTGAACCGGCAGATCAATACTAAACTTCAATGGCAATCCTCCCTTTGCGTAAAGGAAACTATCCAAAATACCATTCCTACAGCCTTTTCTAAGCAAGAAACAGCTCGGCCACGCCCTTGGAAAATAGGTTCAAGCATCCGGTTCATCACTTCCAAATCCAAGTCTCTAATTTTCAAAAATCAACAACATTCTATGGCGAGCTGCTAGGCCGTCTCGGCTTTTCCAAGGTCTTCGAAACGGAGGGAATGGTAGAATGGCAGAAGGAGGGAACCAGAATAATCGTTGCCCAGTCTCCAAAGAGATTCCTGGCCGACGGCTATCATCGGAAACGTGTCGGTCTAAACCACATAGCCTTCCGAGCACCAAGCCGAGAAGTAGTGGACGAGTTGTATCGCAACTATCTTCTTCCCAAGAAGATTCCAGTTCTCTACGGCGGCGCTAAGGAATGGAAAGACTATGATCCGGGCTACTACGCGGTCTACTTTGAGGACCCCGACCGGATGAAGATCGAACTAGTCTACGTTCCAGACGACTTGTAAGACGAGACCATAACTGGCTTACTTGTGGGCGTAGTAGACAGTCATTTAGATGGTCAGATTCGGCTTCGGAAGAATCGACTCTAAGGAACAGCCATTGACTGAGCCCTTCGCCTAGGTAGCCATGCTCCCAAATCCTTCTTGAAGTTCTATGAAGTAGTGGTGGCCAGAATCTAGGCTAACTGTAAACGTGAAGATGGTGCCGCCTCCTGTCACCATCGTTATGGTGTACTGGTTTCCGCTTGTGAAGGTGAATGCTGAACCGTGGAGAGTGCACTGTGAACAACTCGAACCGATGCTGAATGTTGCTGTCGTCACGCTATTCGGTGCTAGTGACGGACCGTTCCAGTTTGCGAGCGTATACTCGCTGCCGCTTGAGTCTGTGACGGAGTAGGATGTTAGTGTCGTCGTCTCGGTGCCAGTGTTCTGAAGATCGACATCTACCCGTGTGGAGTCTTCGAATGTAGTGGACCCCAGAGCCATGTTTTCCGTGGAGTTCGCTGAATTAGCAGAGACGGTCATGAACTGGTTCCCGCACGATGTCTTGACTGGAATCGAGGTTTCGGAGTTCGGATCTTGGACCGTTGTGAATGTTCCGTTCTGTCCTGCTGCGATTTCTACGTTGATGCTGTACAACTGTGTCCCCAGTGTGTAAGACGCGAGTGTAACCGCTTGTGATTGCGCGTTATGGACGTTAATAGTGTAGGTGAAGGACGTGCTTTGACCTGCCGTGAAACTTCCAGCTAGAAGATTCGGGTTTTCAGTATTGCAGGAGGATGTGGAGCTTTGCTGAGTGCTGGGTGCTCCAGACAAGAGAAATGCGACTGCCCCTACGGAGATTAGGCCTACGAGTATTGCAACTAGCTTCGTGTTCAGCTTTGATCCTATTCTGCCTCGTGAACTTCATATTCAATTGTCCTGTAACCCGGCACTGCTCCCCGGTCAATCAAGTCTGTCAAAAAGTCCGAATTAAGAAAACTCTACGTTGGATAGCTTTGACTCTTCTTCCTCGGCTCTCGATGACGCAAACCAATCATTATTCTGATGTCGAAGACTTCAGAAGTCTTTGTTTCATTACAGGGTCACTCGGGGACCTAGCTGGCTTTTACCTGTGGGCGTAGTAGACAGTTACCTGCTCCTCGTTGATGGAGTCGATTCTGCCGAACCCGAACCGCACCATCTGAATTATGCTTCCCACTTTCTCCTGGCGAATATTCGTCTCAACTGGACCCTTCGTTCTCGACGCGTCAGGCATCACCACCTCCCCGACCATATTGTTCTCATCTGGTAGCCAGTTGACTAGGGGCGCCTTGACCTCTCGAGCCTTCATGTAGTCCTGACTGTGGAACGCGGCCATGATCGAGTTGTTCTCGACGTTTTTGATTTCAACGTTGAACAGTTCCATCAGCCGGACCACCTTGCTCTTTTTGAGAAGATCAATGTCCGATGAAGAGATCAGAAGATTGGCTGTGCCGTTCTTTGGGACCACCTTGAAGATTCTGTCTGGGAGGTCCTTCCTTTCTGGATGTAGTGGGAGACGGGCATCGTAGGTCCGTTCGACCCCTGAGACTGTTATTGTGATCGGGTTTGCGATGAAGCTGTACCTGTGTGCGATCTTGTCGATCTCCTTCCGGTTGG
>DASPWY010000145.1:0-6325 GCA_035637575.1 Bathyarchaeia archaeon | reverse complement strand
TGGCCCGCATGTGTGATGGCGTAGGGACCACTCGGACCCGGGTCCCCGCGGGAATACGAACGAGCTCTCTCTCCCTCAACCAGCCTTCTAGATCGTGCAATCCTTCAGCGGCATCATCAAGCAACAGCTTGGCTGTGGGATGGTCTTGCTGAATCTCCTCGAGGATAGTCGAAACGGTCGCGCCCGGCCTAATTCTCTCCGTAACTTCCCTCAACGCCTTGGCGTTAGCTTCAAGATCTCGCAGCGCCAACTCTAACACTTCTTCGACTGGCTGGCTGATCCGATCGTTCACCCACAACAGCTTCTGGAACCGTTCTCTTCCAAGTGCAAAATCCATCGAGGTCTTGTGCTCCTCATGAAGTGCCTGGATGAAGTCAACCATCGATAAGACGGCCTCCCCTTTCGACCTTTCGAACTCTTCCCGGATCGCCACGTTCGCCTTTGCAGCCTCTCGGGCCGCGTCCCCATCAAGATCCCGAATAACACCTTGAATCTGCTTTATCGCGACCTCGACAATCGGGTCTGCTAGCATTGCGTCTAGATTCGCCGAGGCCTGGTCCAGAAACTCTGGGACTTTCCGGAGATGCTTGTTTACCACGCTTATCCTAGCGTCGACCGGTGCATATTCGCGGGAAATGTACGGAGTAGCACTCAACTGCAGCGCGTAAATCGTCGGCCGAGTCGAATACGCGCGGAGATCTTGAATCTCGAACAGCATCCTCTCAAGCATTGTTTCCATGGACTGCGCATCTTGCCTTCCTTCTTTGTCGAGCTCGTGAAATTCGTCTTTGATCCGCTGGAGCAGTCCGGCAGCCTTGTCAGCCCATCCCTTGAGTCGATCAGCTGAAACATCCGGCAACAACCCATCATAATCGTGCAGGCCCAGCATGACTGCTTGTCTGGGACTCAGCTCGAAGACATGGTGGAAGACCTGCTCCTCAAGCTTGTCTAATCTAGAAACTAGTACCGGGATCCCCAAGAAACATCAATAGAGAAATTGCAAGTCGCCGATAAAAGATAGACTGTTCATGCGTACGCCTTCAAAACGGCCCCATCCACTCATCGAGTCTGGGAATAGTAACAAAATCTAATACTCGATGCTTCTCGGGCGTGGCTTTGAAGAAGACATGGCAGTTCCCGCACCAAAAGCGAAGTCCAAGAGAAAGCTCATACTCGCGATAATCGCAATAGCCATAATCGCAGTTGTGATCACACCCATCGCATTGGCCGGAAGCTACAGGGTTCCCCTAGAAATCATGAGCTTTGACGACACTACTGGGTCTACGTCGACGAGCAGCCTCAGATTAACAAGCCAAGTAGTCACGGCATGGGAGTATTATTTCAGTATCCGAACGCAGGGAATGGTCAGAACTTCGGACTCTAGCGTTTCGAGCAATGGGGGCACAACAAACATCACTCTAACAATGACATTGACGAATCCTTCGAATCAGACGATAGATCTGGGACGGACGGACATCAGTGGCGGAATTGGAGGCCGGACTCATACTATCTACCTCTCAATCGATCAAGGAGTCCGCGCTAATGGCTCGTATAGGCTCGACCTCGTGTTTACAGCCAACGTTGTCTTGCTCGGCGGAGCGGTAGAGGTGCCCTTCTCGACAACGTTACATAGCAACTTCGTCTTGTCCGGTTTCTAAACAGATCCCGGTGATCAAATGATCTCTACACCCGCCACAAAACTGGCCAGTGGAACAGTAACCAGCCCGTCTAATCCAAGTCATCGGCCACTGGACATTGACAAGCTCTACTATACACGTGGGATACTCAGTGTGCAATGGTCGGTAGACGGCGAGCATCTCTACTTCGACACGAACATCACCGGCCGGTACAACATCTGGGCGGTGCCCAGCAACCGTGGCTGGCCGGTACAGCTAACAGTGAGCGACGAGAGAACCCTCCTTCAGGAGCCGTCTCCGGACGGTCGGTTCCTCCTCTACGCGCAGGATTTTCAGGGAGACGAGAAGCCGAACCTCTATCTTCTCGACCTGGCAGAATTCACGATTCGTAACATCACAAACACCGACAAAGTAGGATACAGGGACACGAAATGGTCCCCCGACGGAAGGTCACTCGTCTTCGCCGGAGAACGCGAGGGCCCCGGCACATATCCCGTTTTCCAGTTTGATCCGGATAAGGGAGCGATCAAGAAGATAGTAGGACACGAGGCTGGCGACTGCGAATCCATCGAGTACAGCCCGGACGGTCACAAGCTCGCTCTTACAAGAACCAGGAACTACCAGTACACCGGCGCCAGCGTCTATGATCTGGAGACCGGGAACGAGACGATGCTCGCCCCAATAGACGACAAGTCAACGACGATAACGGGAGGCTGGACCCGCGATAGTAAACGCGTCTACGTCACGAGCAATGCGAACGACCGGGGCATAGACGCTGTGGCTCTCCTAGAACTGAAGCAGGGACCCGATTTTCAATGGTTGACTCTGCAAGATTGGGACAGCCAGCTTGTCGACGTGTCCCCGACGGAAGACAAGTTCGCCTACGTTGTGAACGAGGCGGGGAACCTGAGACTCCTATTGCGGGACCTCAACGGAGAGGAGGAAGAGATTCCGCCAACTCAGGGAGTGGTACGCGCTGCAAAATTCTCGCCGGACGGAAAGCGCCTCGCCATCATCCATGCGTCTGGGGACAGCCCGCACGACATCTGGGTCTACGATCTCAAGGCGCGAACCCTGAAACAGATCACCGACTCGCTCGTCGGCGGTTTACATCGCGAGAATTTCGTCAGCCCCCAGCTCGTAGTATATCCATCCTTCGACCAGACGCCGATCGCTGGCTTCCTATACGTCCCGGCTAATATCAAAGCTGACCATTCTCACCCGGCCATCGTTTATTCCCACGGCGGCCCCCAGTGGGAACACTTCAACAGCTGGTTCCCCAGCCTACAATATTACACGAGCCACGGCTACTTGGTGATAGCGCCCAACTTCCGCGGATCAACCGGGTTCGGCCGCGAATTCACTGAGTCACTTCGAAAGGATGCTGGCGGGGGAGACCTCAAGGACCTGGTCGCAGCGGTCGACTATCTCAAGACTACCGGGTACGTTGATCCGAACAGAATCGCGATTACGGGCGGGTCCTGGGGAGGATACCTCACACTAATGGCCTTGACAAAATACCCAGACCTATGGGCCGCGGGCGTGAGTATCGTCCCTCTCGCCAACTGGTTCACCGCTCACGAGAACGAGGATCCGGTTCTCCAGAAAAACGATGAATGGCTAATGGGGGACCCGGTCGCGGACCGCGACCTCTGGCAAGACCGCTCTCCATTATTTTTCGCTAACCGTATCCGCGCTCCGCTTCTACTCTTAGCGGGCCAGAATGACATACGCTGCCCCGTCAAGGAGACGGAGCAGATGGCTGAAGCAGCTAGAAAGAACGGAGTGACAGTTGATGTCAAGATTTACGAGAATGAGGGCCACGGGTTCGTGCGGCGGGAAAACGAGATCGATGCGATCAAGCGATCCTCGAAGTTCCTAGAAACTCACGTGGGCCAGCGGTCAGCGAAAGGATAAGCACGCGATCCACAGTCTTCCCATGGTCTACAGATGCATATAGCGCGTGAAATGATTATATACTCTATATAGCTATCTATGAGTTAAGTGGATTCTAAGCGATGAACAAGATTATGCTTTCGTTGGCCGATGAGACTTACCTCACAGTATCCTCTCAAGCAAAGAAGAGGGGCATTTCAGTGCAAGAACTGTTGAGAGCAGTGATTGTACCAGAATGGGTAAAGGAAAACCTGCGCCCACCCACCATGTCAACGCGCACCGTTGGAGTTGCACTTGCACCAACCCCGCCCCAGATGAATCCGTATCACCGAAACCGAATACTCGACATCACCGTGGGCCAGCTAAAGTACTAAACAGCAAATCCGTCCAGATCTCATTACGACCGACGGTCCCTCGGTTCTAGCCTATGGAGTCTTCGGACGATATTTGTACAAGAGACTGCCCGCGATGAAGAGTATCTTCGGCTACTGGAAACCAGCACACCGAGTGATAACGGGACTATTGTTCTTTGCTGCGATCATTCACATGACCACAGCCTTCGGAAACTAACCGACCCGGCGAGTCTTCTCACATTCTTTCAAGAGTTTCTGGAACATCTCTGTATAAAGCGTCATATGTAGGCTGACCTTTCTCACGGAAGTATTGTCTGGACAAGCAGAAGAGCGCGCACCGCGAAGACCTCGACCAAGGCTGGAGACACTTTCTGACCTGATCTATGGATTGTCGTTGTCGATCGGCGCGATTAGCCTTGTGATAACTAATAGCCAGTCGTCGAGCGCCAGTGATATCAACAGGAACATTCTCGAGTTTCTCTTCGTCTTCCTCATCCTGATTACAAGCTGGATCATTTACACCAGCGACATGTCTGTTCTCCCTATCGAGACCCGTCTTGTAACCTTCCTCAACGTTGTGCTCCTCATCCTCGTCGCAATAATCCCCTACCTCTTCGACCAAGTTGTGTCTACGTTCAACCCTGTCGGTGTCCAGGAGTATGCGTCGATCCTATTCACAGCCGACTTCGCAGGCTCGCTATTGATATTGGCCATTTTTGCCCACATCATCGCACAGGAAGAAGAACATCTCGTCGATGGAGAAATAATGATAAGGTTCCGGAGGATCAGAAACAGGCTAAGTCTCCTGACAGTCATAGTGCTCCTGTCGCTTGCTACCCCATGGGACTGGTTCTTCCTAGGAGTACACGTCAGGCTGATGATCTGGTACGTGCCGATAATCTCTTTCTGGTTGAACAGATTGAGAAGCTCCCCGTTCGGATTACCAAGAGTACCCCGGAACCCGTAGGCTCGATCAAGCGTGGAATGGGACCAGCTAAATATGCCCGTGGTCGAGCTCGACTCATGAGTGATCCGGTTCTTCCACTGGTCGAACCTGATCTTGTCGGGATATGGAGAAAGAATGTCTGGTGGTTCGGTCTACGCTGGCCGTTCAGCTTGGTCCTCTTCTCCTGGGTTACTGTAGCTTCGACGCTAGCTCCCGAGTTCCACCTAGACCGATACCTGTTGACGATGCTCGCGGGATTCTTCGGTCTCGTAATAGGAGCCCACTATATCGACATAGCGGGAAGCAGGGACAAGTATCTTCCATACTTTCCGGAGATGAACCGGTCTGCGATTAGAGCAGTTGGCGTTCTGGCAGTTCTGGCTGGAGTGGCTGTTGGAGTCTACATGTCGCTGGTCTACTCGATCTGGTTCCTCACCTTTGTTGTTCTGGGAGGATTCTTCGCCCTGTTCTACCCTATCGAGAAGCCGAAATGGCTGCATACGTACACTGGATTTGGTGTGGCCTGGGGCTTCATGCCTGTCCTAGCCAGTTACTACATCCAAGCGCTACGGATCGACCTCGTCGGACTTGGTTTAGCAGTCTTTCTCGGGATCACCGTGGTCGAAATGCACCACATGGCAGTTTTGACTAATGAGAAGGAGTATGCGCCAGAGACTAACAGGAATGCACGACTGTTGCTGAAGATTCACAGGGCCGCTGCCTACGCGATCGGACTGATACTCCTGATATCGCGACTAGTCTAGGAGACTCTCTGATTCTGACCGTGCCGTTCTTCTCGCTCGATACTTGGTGTATACAAGAACCAGCCCATAGGCGACGAACGTGTAGAATAGTACGTCCAGCCCAAAATTTAGCCAGTCATAGCCGATCGCCAGCAAACACGAAGCCGAAATTTCGATACCAGGCGGTGGGCACCCTCCAGTCTTCCACGCCAATGGGAAGCCGTACCCGCTAAGCCAGTTGCCGACGAATACCGTGGCGAGAGTAAAGACTGCCCCTATCAGAATGAGATTAGGCCAGCGAACGATCAGCTGCGTTCTGGCCGGATCTGGCGCGGTCCAGTTCATAAGACGTAGGCCGAAGGAGGCCCAGAAACCAAATCTCAGACCTGCCTAAGTTCCCGGTATTCCGGGAGGCTTATCAGGGTGCGGTAGTTCCTGACGCAGTTCGAAGGTCTATTTCTTCACGGACTGTTTCGCGTAGTCCGTTAAGCCTTGAAAATCGACCACGACAACCGGCTCATTTCCAACAACCCACGCGTCATGGCCGGGCGGCACTAACGATATTTCTCCGGGGCCGACATCTTTCGCGGTGCCATCATTCATTACGATATGAAGAACGCCGGAGATGTGGTATTGAAAGTGGGGGGCTTCGCAGCTGTCGGTCTTCGCTATCGGTTTTACGTGCTTAGACCACCTCCATCCGGGTTCGAACTTGGCTCGGCCTATCGTGCCTCCGCCCATTTTTACAAG
>DASPWY010000144.1:0-5546 GCA_035637575.1 Bathyarchaeia archaeon | reverse complement strand
AACCCCCGCCAGACGGTTATGATTCTCAGACTCCCAATCGGTGTGGTTGCCTCGATTACTCCTTGGAACTTTCCGTCTGCAACAGTCGCCAGGAAGCTCGCCCCTGCACTGATTACCGGGAATACGGTTGTGACGAAGCCGTCGAGCAATACCCCTCTCAGCACGATCGAGATGGTGAGACTGATGGAGGAAGCTAGCTTTCCAAAGGGAGTTGTGAATGTCGTTACCGGGAGTGGATCGGAGGTGGGGGATGAGCTGGTGACGAACAAGATTACGGGACTCGTTACGATGACGGGCAGTACCGATGCGGGACGGACGATTATGGAGCACGCTTCGAGTCATCTTCCAAAGCTAGTCTTGGAGCTCGGCGGGAAGGCGCCGTTCATTGTCTGGCATGACGCAGACATTCCGTGGGCGTTGAAGTGTGCCATATGGGCTCGTTTCTGGAACTGTGGCCAGACCTGTATCTGCTCGGAAAGGATGTACGTTGATGTGAAGATCAAGGACAAGTTTGTTCCCGCGTTCGTCCGTATGGCAAAAGATCTCAGACTGGGGAACCCGTTGGAACCGGGCACGGACCTTGGACCGATGGTCAGCAAAGAGGAGAGAGAGACCAGCATGAGTTTCATCGAGAAAGCGAAGGAGGAGGGAGACAGGATCGTCATCGGCGGAGAGAAGCCTTCTGCCCCAAAGCAGGGATGGTTTCTCCAACCTACAGTCATTGAGGAGGTGAAACAGAAATCGTCACTTGTCCAAGACGAGATCTTCGGACCCGTCGTACCCGTTCTCGAGGTAGACAGCTTCGACAAGGCAATTGACTATGCAAACGACTCGAAGTATGGCCTAGCCTCCTACATCTTCACGAAAGACAGTACACGAGTTCTGAAAGCTATGAACGGGATAAAATTCGGAGAATCTTACTTCAACCAAGTCGGACCAGAACAGCTCCAGGGTGCACACACCGGCTTCAGGCAGTCAGGACTAGGCGCTGAGGGCTCAAGGTACGGGTTGGAAGGATATACTCAATTGAAAACTTGCTACGTTGACTGGAACGATAAACCCAGCCTATCGTATCTCTTCCCATACAAGTCGAAGTAGACTAGAAGCTACCTGCGGTCTGCCGCAAGGATCGCGATATCGTTTACGTTCGTTCCTGTCGGTCCAGTTATTACTAGATCCTTTAGTTTCGAAAAATATTGGTAGGAATCATTGTTTCTGAGGCATTCTTCAGGGTCCATTCGAAGCCTTAGACTCCGCGTGATTGTTGATCCATCAGCCAATGCGCCAGCTGCATTCGTCCGACCTTCAATTCCGTCGGTCGCAAACGAACCGACGACAATCCCCTCTGAACCACTAATCTTTACGGCCGCTGCAAGAGCGAGCTCTTGATTCCTGCCCCCCTTGCCCTTTCCTCGGACGGTCACAGTAGTTTCTCCGCCTGCGATCAAGGCCGCTGGAGGTGCGAAAGGTAGCAAATTTTCCCGGATGTCTCTCACGATCGAGCCGAAGATTCGGCCAGCTTCGCGTGCTTCACCGGTAATCTGGATCGACAACACTTGGGTCCTGTAGCCCGCTTTCGTCATTGCTGACGCCGCGGCGAGACAAGATGCCCGATTGTTGCCGACTATCACGTTCTGTACGCGCCTGAAGACTTTGTCTTTCTGTTTCGGGGTCTCAGGTATCGATCCCGAGAGGCCGCGAGTGATGATTCTTCGAGCATTCTCTGGAATCTGGAACCAGAGATCATATTTCTTGAGAACTAGCTCAACATCGTGGTAGGTCGTTGAATCTGGAGTCGTTGGGCCTGACGCGACGGCATCAATTTTGTCGCCAACAACATCCGAGACAATCAGAGTCAACACAGTCGCTGGATAGAGTCTCCCTGCAAGTCTGCCTCCTTTTACCTGGGAGAGATGTTTTCGTACAGTGTTGATCTCCTCGATGCCAACTCCGGATCTTAGTAGTAATGATGTGACCTTTGCTTCGTCGTCCAAGTTTATTCCTTCCACTGGTAAGGGCATGAGGGCTGAACCTCCTCCGGAGACCAAGACGATGACCAGATCGTCTCGCGAAATGTCATCGACTAAGCGTAGCATTGCTAGAACACCCTCCACCCCCTTCCGGGTCGGTATCGGATGGGTTGCTTGGTGGTACCTTATTCGTCGATTTCGAGGCGTCGGCCGCAGATAATCTGGAATTATCACCAGTCCGCTCGTAATCCAATCTCCGAGTAGTTTCTCGATCTCTTCGGCCATGTAGCCTGAGGCTTTTCCTCCGCCAATGACGAGGATTCGTCGATAGTCTTTGAGCGGATACTGGAGATTGCCAACATGGAGTACGGATCCAATGAGTTTCAGGTTTTTCCTGATGATCCTCGTCGGGTCGGCCGCAGCGAGGGCTGCGTTCATTGCGTGAAGAACGTCACGATGTAATTTGTCTAACCCGCGTCTACGCTGAGTCCGGGCGCGGGCCCGTATCATCGTTCCAGACTAATCCTTCCACGTGTCTTTGACGACCCAGACGGGTTCGTCTGGGTTGAAGTATTCCTGGCCCTCAGCCCGGTGCTCTTGCAAGACCTTCTCGTCCACTTCCACGCCAATCCCAAGTCGGGTCGGAACCTTCGTCTGACCATTCTCGACCTTTGACTGGTCTCTTACCAATTGTCTCTTCCAGGCTGGGAAGCAGTCGTAGAATGACTCTTGAATGAGGAAGTTGGGGAGCGCGGCGTCGAGCTGTACGGTTACTGCGTTCTGGATGGGTCCGAACGCGTTGTGAAAAGCCATCTCTACCCCATATGCTTCTGCCATAGCGGCGACTTTGCGGGCGATGGTAACTCCGCCGATGTTTGTAATGTCTATTTGCAGATAGTCGGTCAGATTGTTCGCGAGGACGAAGGCCGCTTGTTCCTTGGTAAGTATCCGTTCGCCCAGGGCGACTCTAACGTCCGTTGCTTCTCGGTATTTTCGAAGACCCTCGAGATTATCCGGATGAACAGGCTCTTCCATGAATAACGGATCGAACTCGCCGAGCTTCTTCGCGATTGCAATTGCCGCGTTCGGGTGAAATCTTCCATGGTGTTCTATCAAGAGCTGGACTCTGCTGGCTGTTGCATCCTTGACAGCCTTTACCCGCGCGTAAGCCGTTTCCAATCCCTTCGAATCAATTGAGTCGTAGTGTGTCCCGAAGGGATCAAATTTGAGAGCGGTGTAGCCCATCGCTGCGAATTTCTTGGCCCGCTCGCCAAACTGTTCGGGCGTGACGCACTTGTCATACCATCCGTTCGCGTAGACCCTGACACTGTTCCTGAAGCTGCCTCCAACCAGCTGGTGTATAGGAGCGCCGAAATGCTTCCCGACAATGTCCCAGCAAGCAATGTCGAACGCACTTAGAGCGGTTGCTGATTCGAAGGAGACGGGGAGGTAGAAGTCGTGCTTGTGCCATTCGTGAATGTTCAGTTCCATGTCGAGCGGATCCCTTCCCTTATACACTCGGCCGACCTCGTGCAATGATTGGATTACTGACTGGACTCGTAGAGTCGGAACCGCTTCCCCGTAGCCGATGGTCCCGTCGGAAGTGGTGAGTCTTAGAAGAATGGAATTTCCGGCCCAGGTAGCGCTTCCTTGCGATGAGGGCTCGCCGAGCTGGTAGATTTCAAAGTCGGTAATTTTCAACTTGAGGCTCCGACGCTTCACCTTGGACCTTTTGACATTTCAGTATTGGCCCCAACTCAAGAGACCTCAAGGATTTCATCAAAGGAGCCACCTACCGTCCAAACGATCCTGACCTAATCCTGACCAGCGCCTATTAGCATGAACCCCCATTGAGTCTCCTGCAAGTCTTATTGCCCTTGTTTCGGGAAGCCCATTCAGATGCCTCTGCTCCCAATGTTCAGGCTTCGAGCGGCGGAACACCTTTCGGGTTCGACTTCACACCTAGCGGCACTCTAGTCGTCAGCGAGGCTGCTGGTGGACCCTCGGGAACCAGCGCGGTCTCATCCTACACCATATCGGACTCCGGCAGTCTATCCATATTGAGCGCGTCCGTCCCTGACACTCAACTGGCAGCATGCTGGCTCGTCATAACTGGCAATGGTCAGTTTGCCTACACCGACAACGCTCACAGTCACACACTCTCTTCCTACACTATCGACGGTAAAGGAACAATCTCGTTGCTCGACCCTACAGCCGCCAATGTTGGCGGCGCGAATCTCGACATGGCGCTGGCTAGAAACAGCAGGTTCCTCTACATCTTCGATAACAGTGACCACACCATCGTAGCGTACGAAGTACATGCTGACGGCAGTCTCGCCTGGCTACAGACGACCAGCGGAATCCCAGCAGGGGCCGACGGACTAACAGCAAACTAAACCAAAACCTGAATCACTTCAGGTCAAACCCCCTTTCTTTCATTCTATGAAGTTATGAAGACCCCACGTCGCTCGTTCTACGTTTTCACGTTCTCTCATCGGTCCAACGGGTACCAAAATACGGTTCATCGCCAGATTTCTTCTTGGGAAAGAGAAAATCTGACAACTGTTGAATACTCCGAAACTCAAAGTCAGGATGCTCAGTCATAGGGTCCCCACGATTCTCAGGACTCCACAATGCAGCTCCCGTCAAAACGCCAGCCCGTCTCCCAGCAACTATGTCTGCCGGCGAATCCCCAACATACATCGACTCCTTCGCATCGGCTTCGATCCGCCTCAGCGCCAGATTGATCCCTTCAGGGTCAGGCTTGCTCTTCTGTACATCGTCCGCGGTAATGCGGACTTGGAAGAATTCAGATAGTCCGAACGGGTTCAGAGTGTACTCCATCATCGCCTTCTCGACACCTGTGAAGAGGGCCAATCGACGTCCAGAGCTTTTGATCTTGCGCAGCAATTCGGTGATACCGGGAAATACGAGTCCCCGGGTGGAGACATGGGTTCGATAGCATTCGTAATAGTCTGACACTGCCTTAATTTGGACAGAATCCGGCAGGCTTCGAGTCATTTCCTTGATGATCGTATGTGCTGGAGGTCCAAACTTGGAGATTACGTCTTCAAGGGTCAGTGAGGTTTTGAGATATTTGCGAGAGATCTCGTTCTCGCAATGATAGATCACCGGAAGACTACTGACTAGAGTGCCGTCCATGTCGAAGATGATAGCCTTTGGCCGCGCTTCATGCTTGATGGGTTCTTTTCTCTTCAAGTTTCAATTGACGCCCAAGCCGTGTAAAATGTAGTTACTCAGACAGCTAATGCTTTGACTGTGGTTCCCGGATCACTGTTTGTGAACCATGGGGAGATCTTTCACATAGAAGTAGTCGTCGATCTTCAATAGAAGGGAAGCTACTTCCAAGGTTCTCCAAAGCGTGGTTTTGAATATGGATGCAAGCTCTACAACATTCTCCTTGTATACGTCGGTGCATCCGCCTTCTCCGACGCCCATATTCAACTGGTGATTGGAGTGATGCCCCCGAAGTTGTGTCATGATGTCAATCGGGTCTAAGCCAAAATTGAATGCTAGCCACCTAGGTATTGTTTCTAAGGCATCAGCGAATGCTTT
>DASPWY010000143.1:0-5057 GCA_035637575.1 Bathyarchaeia archaeon | reverse complement strand
AGCTCTGATCAGCTCCTGAATAGAAATACCCCTCTTCTTCGCTATCTTCTCTAGCTCTCGGAAGATAGTATCGTCGAGTGTTTGCATGAACTTGGGCAGAGCAGGCACCACGGTTTCTTCGGATATCAGTATCATTTCTAGGGTTGAAATAAAGTGCTGATGTAACTTCTAGAATTCTGACCCAGTGACAGAACGCGAAGCGACGGGTTGCCAGAGGGAAACCTTCACCGACGACGGCGTCGTCTCTCCGAGGATCTGTCTCGACGCGGCTTCAACTCTGGAGCGGTACTGTTCCCTGGTGTAGACCCGGACGAGATTCATGAAGGTCCTAAGCACGCCTATTATTCTCGAGATCTCCGAGAGCTGTACGATCTCTTTCTTACCAGTCGGTCCACGTCTGAAGACTGGTATATCGAGAGGCTGTATCTCCACAGCGTTGTGGTAAGGCACTGAGGGAAGGGTTGGTACATCGATCATCACATCTTCGACCCTGACATGCGCTCTCTTGGCAATCTCTTCTCTGATCTTGTCTCGCACGCTCTCCTTCGTTATCACGTTTGAAACGAGTTCTTCCTGGGCGAAGAGAGTCTTCTCATACGAACACTTTAGCAGTCTTCTAGCCTCCAGGTCTTGCATTATTTTCTTGGACTGCTTGCACTCCTTCAGATCGGTCCAGACCTTGTAATCGTCAAGCCGCAGGTAGTCTTCAGGCTCGTCAAAAGACAGTAGGTTCAGCTCGTCTTTTGCCGCCTCTAGGGCCTGGACGATCATGATCTGGACTGCTCTTGAGGCTCTGTGAAAGTAGATGGTTCTGAAAGATTCCAATCTGGCCAACAAGAAGCTCTCAAGGGTCGCGACGGCTCTCCCATCAACGGACAGGTTTCCATTAATCACGTCCATGGTGTAGAGGAGCCTGTGAACGTCCACGGAACCATACCCTGCTCCTGTATGGAAGGAGTCCCGGACTAGAAAGTCCATCTTGTCGACGTCGACGCTGCTGCTGATTATCTGGTCGAGATAGGGTCTCTTTCCGTCCCTGAGACGGCCTACGGCTAGCAGCCCGAGTTTGCGAGGGTCAAAACCGGCGTCGGCAAGCTTCGACGCGATTTCTGTCTCATTCACAAGCCAAGGAACGAAGTCTTCATGGGTCTTCTTCAGATGGCGGACCATGAGAGGCTCAAACACGTGTGAGAATGGACCGTGCCCGATATCGTGGAGCAGGGCAGCTAGGCGCATCTGCTCTTGCGTGTGAACGTCGAGACGTGTCGGCAAGACTTCAGAGAGAACACCTGCAAGGTGCATCGCTCCCACAACGTGTTCAAAGCGAGTATGGTTTGCTGCCGGGTAGACAAATTCCGATCCGGCGAGCTGGCGTAGTCGTCGTAGTCTCTGGACGGGTCGAGTATCAATTATCGTCTTTTCGGCTTCGCTGATTCGGACGTATCCATGGATAGGGTCCTTGATGAAGCCCCAAGCCTTAGACATGATGGGAAATGGGCGTGCGACCGCTTATTCTAAACTTCCCAATCGTTACTTTTTCTTTTTCTTCGTTGGATTGTGTGCGGCGCATGTGTCACACATCGAGCTTTCGCCTCCAGGCCGAGTGTTTGGCTCATCAAGTTCAGCATTAAGGTGTTCGGTTTTGAGATTCTCAGGCCTGGTTCTCCGGCCTTAATATCGGCTGATTCCTCGAGAATCTTGTTTGCGGTTCTCTTTTTATTCTCCTGAAGATTATCCGCTAGATGTCGTGATTCGAATTGGTGAAGGACAAGATTCTATGCTTTGTCTGTGCGGTGAAGAACATTGAACGGACCTTCAACACGTACTACGAGCTACAGGAACATCTGTACCGGGATCATGACATGAAGAAAGACCCGGCAATGGATATTTTCAACAAATACAAGCCCACCGTTCCAAAGAGTCCGACTGCTGAACAGTAAGCGTCGCCTCGTGTTGCGGATAATGAGAGTCTGGATCGCTCTCTATAGAGAGGCCACGAATCCATAGCTGAGGAGAACGATGAATGTGACTACGATGAATATCACAAGGCTGCGCTGAGTATCGAGTCCCATAGCGGTCTTCACCGCGATCACTGTCGAAATCGCTATCCAGGCTACGCCGATCGCGCGTGCAACGTCTGGGATTGGCGACACGGGGATCGACATGATGAGGAAGACCATGCCGGGAGAGGTTGAGAAGAATACGGGCCTCGCCAGTGACCAGTAGTCCGATGTTCCACCGAAGAGCCTTCTTCCGATGAGAAATGTCAAAGATACCCAGACGATGCCCAGAGCAATACTCACCACTCCGCCGAAAACAGCTCCTAGCAGAATCCTTATCGCACCGTATCCGATTACCGCTGCGAATCCGACACCGAAGCTAGCTCCAGCGAGAGCCAGGACAATCAGTGCCTGACCTGTCGCTGTGGTATCCTCTTTCAACTCCAGGAACGTGTCACGGTTGAGTCGGGCCGATTTCACCATTCGACCCAACATCGTCCGGAATCTGTCAATGCTGAGAGGACCCGAATGAGAGATCATCGACCAGACTGGAGGAAATGTATGCCGACCCGGATTATCAACTTATACGTGGGATCTGTTCAGGCTGTTCCGAATTGTATACCGATGAAGGCCAGAATGAGTAGGCCTACCGCGACCGTTAGGATCGTTCGTCGCAGGTTCAATCCCATGACTTGCTTCAGAACAAATACTTGCGAAAGGAAAAGCCAGGCTACCGCCGCGACGGCGATAATTCCCTGGAACCAGTAGACAGGAAGGTTTCCCTCGACTACGATTGGAGAGATGGGGATGACGATCACGAGGAAGAGGAAGAATGGACTAGCGGCGAAGAATAGAGGCCTAGCTAGTTCCCAGTAGCTTGTTTTGCCTTGGAAGAGTTTTGTCCCGACTAGGAAGGCGGTGGCTGACCATACGAAGGCCGCGAAGCATACTATGACTGTGTTGGCTAGGCTACCTACTATTATTCCGTAGATTGAAAGGTCGTGTTTCTGGAATTGTGTCTGTGCAGTGTAGCCAATGCCGTAGGCGAGGGCTGAGAGAACAAGGACTGCGACCGCTTGTCCGGTCGCTGCAGTGTCCGTCTTCAGTTCTAGTACTCCCTCTTGGTCCAGTCTGGACGCTTTCTTCATACGAGACCACATGAGGCCGAGTTTGAGTCTTGATGTAGGTCGCTCGGTTTCGACGGACATTTTCGACAAGCCAGGCTTAAGTCGTCATATCAATCCATCCTTATGAACGAATAGTCAATCAATAATTTTGGAGCCTGAAGGCATGTCGAGAACCAAAACCGTAGACGCGGTCGCCGAGCTGAAGCAGACTCTCACACATGCCAAGCCCGGTTTCAAAGTTGTAGTAATGCCGGATTTCTACCTCGACTACATTCTCACCTATCCTGGAAAGCTTGAGGACTTAACAGCGTCATTTGTCGAGGTGGCTCAGAGAGGAGGAGGAAACCTTCTGGGCTGGAGACACACGGTTGGGCGTGGAGGAAACGCTTCGAACGTCGTCGCTCAGCTCTCGAAGCTTGGTTGTCAAGTCGTCCCGATTATTGAGACAGACGAACTTGGTAAAACCGTACTCCAACACTTTCTCAAGGACGTGGACCTTTCCCACGTCAGGACGACCGGAACGTTGTCCCGAACAATGTCGTTCGAGACAGAGCATTCGGGCAGGCGCGTTAACATCATGGTCAGCGACCCCGGGTCCCTGTCCCAGTTTGGCCCGGAGAAACTAACGCAAGAAGACAAGAGGCTCATATCCAAAGCGGACTTTGTCTGTGTCCTCAACTGGAATCAGAACCTGAAGGGAACAGACCTCGCAGAGAAGGTCTTCTCCATCGCCAAGGAGGAAGGAAAGGCTGTCACCTTCTTCGACCCAGGAGATCCTGCATCGCGGACGGGTGAGATTGAGGGGTTGAACCAGCGGGTCCTAACCCCTGGGCTGGTTGATGTCTTGAGCGTTAACGAGAACGAGCTGATGCATCTGGCGAAAGGAGTAGCCGAGGATACCTCTGAGATTGAGGGTGCTGAGGACCCGCTCTTCGGGGCTGCTAGCGTATTCAGTATGATGATTCCGAGGGTCGATCTTCACACGCCCGAGTTTTCAGCGACATTTGTCGATGGGCAGAGAGTTCGCGTCCCGTGCGCAAAGATCAAACCTGCCAAAGTGACTGGTGCAGGAGACGTCTGGAACGCGGCCGACATATACGCTCAAGGCGTTGGTCTCGGTCACAAGGATCGCCTGATATTTGCGAACGCTGCTGGGGCGGCATATCTGGAGGGACAGGGGCTCGAACCTCCCACATTGCGAGAGGTCATCGGTAGAGTCGACAGTGTTGTCGCGGCGCGGAACCCCTAGGGTTTCACGAGTCTTAAATTGGATAGCCCAACTACTTCGGCTGGCTAAGAGTTCGAGCTGCGACTGTGACTGTTAGAGGGACGAATTAGAATTGTTGAAAGTGGCTGAAGGGGTCTATAGGGTACCTGCTCGTCATGCTAACACCTACCTTGTCGAGGCGGACAATGGACTCGTGCTTGTCGATACCGGGATGCCGGGTAGTGAGAATCGGATACTGAAAGCAGTCGCGGATCTCGGCCGCGAACCTAGCGATGTTAAGCTGATTCTTCTGACTCATCGACACTGGGATAACATCGGAAGCGCTGCCGCGCTGAAAAAAGCGACTTCTGGAATGCTCGTCTCTCACGGGTTCGAAAAGCCATACGTTGCCGGGACCCTTGTTGTAATAACGCCGCGAGCATGGAGTCTCTACGGACGGATAGCCAGGCGTGCTCTGGCTATTGCCTCTTCAACGAAGAAGCTGCTTCGGCTTGTCAAGTATCACCCGGTGCTCGTTGACGAGGCCTCCGACGATGAGTCGATACTAGAAGATGTCGGGTTGGACGGGTCGATCGTCTGGACCCCCGGTCATACAAAGGGGTCTATCTCTCTATTCTTGAACAAGAGCAGGGTTGCTATTATCGGCGATCTTCTGCGGACCAAGCGCGGCAAGCTTAGAGAGCCATTATTCATGGAGAATAT
>DASPWY010000142.1:0-5148 GCA_035637575.1 Bathyarchaeia archaeon | reverse complement strand
CCCAGAGAGCTTCGAAGGCTGAAGCGTTGAGACTCCGGGTAATTGTCGGGAGAGCGATGAGAACAATGTTGCCGTCCAGCTGGGACATGAAAGCCCCGATTGTCGTGTTGGTAAGAACAGTGTACTTGTACTGCAACCCAGAACCTCGATTGGATTAGGCCGGTTCGAAGACTATTGCTTGTAGACCTTCTCTTCTACACAACATACTGTTCTTGGTTGAAGAGAGCTAGGATGCTCTCTTGGCCCCGATGTAGTAGTGTTCTTTTGCGACCTCTTGGAAGACCACGATCGTCTGATCCCTCGGAGCCTTAGCGATATTCTCGACCGCATCGGTAATGGCGCGTGCTAGATCATCCTTCTGCTGCTGAGTCCGCCCGCCATACATCAAGACTTTGACTATTGGCATAGTTTGACATCCGACAGGGTCCGGAAATGTAGTTGAAGAAAGTTACCTTCACAACACGCGACGGGCAAAATGCAGATCCGTCGAAGCTGTCCCGTAGAGGATTGAACATGCGCCAAACGTGAAGATGAGAACCAGTCTTCTTTTCAGTTCAGCTTCTGGACGACCCGAAATGTCGCGGCTACCGAAACAATCGCGCCGATGACAACGCCATTTAGGTCGTTAAGGAACAGTGCCAGAACAGTCGTCGCCCCTCCCGCAACCAAGTCTCGAAAGAGTCCCCTGTTTCGCGGAGACTTGTCGATGACGTCGGCGGCTAGAACTAGGAGTAGAGCAAGAAAGTATGCTGGTTGCTGAGAGATTGCTGAGGTCAGAAGGAAGAATATCGGCCATGCTACGAACTGGCTGACTGGCAACAGAAACGATCGGATTTCTGTCAGCCGTAAGGACAGGCCGCTCATAGATTGAAGTGGAAGTAGTGGGATAGAAAAAGCGACCCAACTATTTCTACTACATTTCGGTTTAATTTTTCTTACTGCGTCTCAGTCGAGACATGGGCCTGTCAAGGCCCTTCAGCATTATTTTTCCAAGTTCCACGTGGATTTGCTGTACTTGGTGTCATAGAGCTCCTTCGAGGTGGACAGCTCACTCTTCGTCAAGGTTCCCTCCTCTAAGCGCACGCTGTACGAGTTCTCGATTCCCTGAACGATCCCGTCTCTTACATCCTTCGTCGTAACATTCTTCCCCAACTCGTCACGAACCGTCGTCACCCTCTTCTGCACACTAGCAACATGCCTATCAGCCAGCTTCGCCTGAGGCACGTTCAAAACTCTTCCGAGAATCGCCAAGTCAGAAGCTACAAGAATGCAACCGTGATGGAAGACGGTTCCCCATCTGATACTTCCCGCAGCACCAGAGACCTTCTTCCCTTCGACCTGAATATCGTTGATTGGTTGAAACTCGGCGTTTACCCCGAGACTTCGCAATCCTTCGACGGCACCTTGCGATAATCTTTGAAAGACAACCTGAAGATCCGTATCAGGTACCAACGGATGCCCTTTCTTCAATGAGATCGCGTAGTTCAGGTTGCCAGCATCATGATAGACCGCCCCTCCCCCAGTAAAACGCCTAACCACAGTAGTCCCTGTCTCTTTACACGCGTCAAAATTGACCTCGAGCGGCGCGGACTGGAAGCATCCAAGGACGATCGTGTTTGAGTTATGCCAGAAACGAACAGTGTTCGGAGCCTTACCCTCACCAACAGCTCTTGGAATAGCCTCCTCCACACTCATGTTCATGAACGGATCGTCCCTGTATTCCAAGTCAACTAGCCGCCAAGTTTCCATCAGGCAACTGACTCCCCAGGTTTTGCGGCGAGTATTGCTTTGACAAAATCATCCGGTGCCACTCCTAGCCCCTGCGCACTGGTTCCTCGGAAGAAACGATCCACCAGAAGCTTCAGCTCCTTCTCTCTCAAGGGGACATCCTCCAGCATCATCTCGAGCTTCGCGAGACTGTCTTCCGGAATCAGGAAGAAATCTCCAGAGATTTTCGCGGACTCGATTCGTCCTCCCGTTTCTAACAATCGGACTCTTAGCAACTTTCCTCCCGGAACCTTGTAATCTGCTGAAAGCAAGGTCCTCCCGCCGTTGGTCATTGTGCTATTCCCATCTCCATAGTCTCGACGTTGGGAGTCATCAAACTAGTTAGCTGTGAATCGTTTCATTTGCCCTTTCACTATCCTAAGACCAGTCTGAAGATTTCCCTTGCCAAAGAGAGCGGTAAGCACCTCGTTTCCGTTACCCGGCGCTCTTGGGAGACCCTCAATAATTTCCCTCATTTGTGAGAATAGCTTGTGGTAGTGTTCTAGCTTGTGTTTCTTTCTATCTGATAGTTGCCAATAG
Organism: Bathyarchaeia archaeon; assembly: GCA_035637575.1. Lineage (GTDB taxonomy): Archaea > Thermoproteota > Bathyarchaeia > 40CM-2-53-6 > 40CM-2-53-6 > 40CM-2-53-6. The sequence continues at coordinate 2,841 of DASPWY010000142.1, read as the reverse complement.
AACCGAGTACAAACGGTCTCCCTGTCTCCCCCATCTCCGTCGTCGATGACCGCTTGCGCTTCAACTGTGAAATCACTATTCTTCTTTCGAAGACCAAGGTACAGCGCGAAGGCCACATTAGATGGGGGAGAGAATGCAAGGTATCCGCTCTCGTGACGGTTGACCTTCCACCGAGGATTCGCCGGATGCCCCCCGCTACACGATGAAAACGTCCGGTACCCCTTCCCGTTTAGCAATGCGACAATCTCTCTGATCGCCGGGTCTATTCGATGAATATTTCGTCCGTCCCGAAGGCTCTTCCAGTTCGACCGTTCCAGCTCCCCCAACCTTTTCGAGTGGGCGCGGGGAAGAAAATCGTCACTCATTTCTCTCGACTTTACAACCGTATCCAGCGGAAGACTGACTCGTCGAAAACATAACTCTCGTTCCGACCTGTCGAGGCGAATCCTTTGAACTCGTGCCACCTATCAGACTTCTTGTCGTAGGCCGCCTCGACAAGTTCCAGCGGCTTATCCATCGTCTCGGGACGCAGCATCTGACCTAGAATCCCCGTAAGGTGCCCGATCTGGTCCAGGGCGGAGCTCAACTCTTTCTCCTCAAGAATTCCAGACTTGAATACCAGTTTATTCTTCTCTCCAACAAAACTCAAGGTAACCGCAGCACTGGCTTTTCCCCTTCGATATCTGATCTGTCTGAGCAGCTCCTTGAGGTCACGCCAGTTCTCCTGCAGAACATCTGTAAAGATCGTCGTGACGTAGGGATAGTGGAACGTTATGTTGACTCGAGTGGCCAGATCCTCGTCCACGAGTTCTGTATAGGACGGATGTTCGAGCTGGAACCTCTTCCGCAGGATCCGATAGAGTGCCTCGTGTTCGAAGGGCGATAATTCGCCCTCGATCAAGACCTCCGCAAGAGGCTTCTCTGAGACAGTTACAGCCTCGCGAGCAGTCAAGCTAGGCATTAATTGGTTGGAGTCTGAGATAAGCGCATGGCTCTGCCACTCAAGGGTCTACGGGTCATCGATCTGACCAAGGATTTCGCGGGACCCTTCTGCACCATGATACTTTCAGACTTGGGCGCGGAAGTTATCAAGGTCGAGAAGCCTGGGTCCGGCGACGAGACCCGTGCCTGGGGACCGCCGTTCGTCAAGGGACTCAGCTATTATTTTCTCAGTCTCAATCGTGGAAAGAGGAGCATCACGCTCGACCTCAGTAACACCGCAGCTCAGAAAGTAATCCGACAGCTAGTGCAGGATTCAGATATTTTGGTGGAGAGCTTCCGTCCAGGCAAACTGGCTCAGTACAACCTCGACTACCCGAGACTACGGCGGATGAACAAGGCCCTCGTATATTGTTCTATCTCAGGATTCGGACAGACGGGCCCCTATCGCGATCGACCAGGGTATGATCTCGTGGCGTTTGCGATGAGCGGGATCATGAGCACCACCGGTGAGGAGGGTCGTCCATCTGTCAGAGTTAGCATTCCTGTTGCAGACATAGCAGCAGGCCATTACGCATCAACAGCAATCCTCGCCTATCTCTCCCGCCGCCTAGTGACGGGAAGAGGAGGGTACATTGACATCTCCCTCTTCGACTCGATCGTTTCCTGGCTGAGCTATCTCGCAACCTACTACTTCGCGACCGGAAAAGAACCCAAAAGAATGGGTTCAGCCCACCCTAGTATTGTTCCTTACCAAGCATTCAACTGCAAAGACAAGGAACTCATCATAGCAGTGGGTAATGACTCACAATGGCAAGCGCTCTGTCGCACTCTTGAATTAGAGAGATTGCTAAAGCAGAAAAGGTTCAACACTAACCCAGATCGAGTGCGCAACAGGACACAGCTAATCCCGATATTGTCAAGACGCCTCCGAGCTAAGACTGCATCCTACTGGAGCAGAACTCTGAATAAGAACGGAGTTCCGTCAGCGCCAGTCTACAAAATAGCAGAAACGGTCAGAGACCCACAGATCAACCATAGGGGTCTCTTCAAATCCAGAGGATCCGATATTCCAGAGCTAATTTCACCAATACGATTAGTTAGAGATCACGGGGGTTTCTCACATCCAGCCCCACGATTGGGCCAAGATACGCGAGAAGTGCTTCAAGAGCTTGGATATTCTCAAGCGTCGATCAAGAAACTAGCAGATGACAAGGCCATCTAATCGTTACCAGCATCCTACACCAGAAGCCCTTTCGCGGGAGTTCTGAAAGCGGTCAATCCAACTCCTCTGAGACGATTCCCAATCTTCGCTATGACTCCTGGTGCGTCCGTGTCAAGCTTGCAGACCAGACACTGCACCAAGAGCGATAGTGTCTCGATCTTGATAACATCCAATCCAAGATTTGCAGATTGCACCACTTTCTCAGCATAGTCTCGGTCGATGCCAACAGCGATCACCCGATCGAAAAGCAGCTTATTCCACCACAGAAGCTGGTCACGGGTCCTGTCAGCTATTTCGACAGTTACGTTCTCTCCCTGAAGCTCTGTGACAATAACATTGACTGGAAAATAATCTGCAAGTGCCATCTCCTGCAGAATCTCCCGCGAAGATTTCGAGGCACCATTTGATAATTGAGCCCTCATTCTGTGCAGAGGATAGAGCGCATCTTTACGCGTGGGCTCAAGGATTCCTATGTCGACGTAGACACCGAAACCCACCCGTCCTGATCCGGTGATGAATCCTTTGTGAACGTCCCAGCGTTCCACCTTTGAACGGCGTACTGGTGCTTCTCCAAACATTTTCCTTAGAAGATTGAGAAATGTCTCAGCATCCTCTCCTCTAGCCCGGACCTGCAGCCACTGTTGTGGTGCCGCGATCTCCCAGTCGACCCTCAGACC
>DASPWY010000141.1:0-3606 GCA_035637575.1 Bathyarchaeia archaeon | reverse complement strand
GGGTTTGCTTGTCAGCGTTACAGTGTCGAGTCTTCGCAAGTGCATGGGCTCTGCTGGGAGTTTGCCAACTCTGAGCTTTGGTCCCGGCAGGTCCTGAAGTATGGCTACCGGACGGCGAAGACCATGGCTTACGTTCCGGATCGATTTGATGTTCTTCAGGTGTTCTTCGTAGGTTCCGTGTGAGAAGTTGATTCTGGCAACATCCATCCCGCCCCGGATCATGTGACCTTGAACAATGGGAGAGCTTGAGGCAGGGCCAATCGTGCAGACTATCTTGGTTGCTATTCTCGCGGGCACTTGACGCTCTTCTCTTCCAATATCTTAGCTTCCGCAAGGTGGATTGCTGATAAGCCTCGTGGAGACCCGGAAACGGACAGCGGCATGCTGGTCATTGGTCTGGTGTCGTTCCGGATCTCTGCTACTGTTCAGGTCTTTGATGGGGAACATCATGATTAGATTGTTGGCAAACAATTGGCCGCTGATTAGGTATGTCGAAAGTTCAGGAGAAAGAGGCTACCTTACTCAGTAATCTCTCTGGTAGTGAGATAGCTAACGAGCTGGATTCTCGCCTTAGAGATCTTGAGAAGAATATTGCGGTCGCGCGTGAATTCATCAAGCTGGCTGACGAGAGTTATTCGGAGCTACGCCACAATTGGAACCTTCTACACGAGGAAGTCCGAAACAAGTCTGAGACTAACACGACAGGGCGAGCAATTGTAGCAGGCGAGAAGAGAGAGACTCGACCCCGGAACAAGAATCAATCCAAGACTAGAGAGACGGAAGTGACTGAGCTGAATAAGCCAGTGAGTCCCAGTTCCACGGAAATTTCCGCAAAACCAGAAGGCCATCCGAGACGCGTCAAGACCACGAATCGGCCCAAGAAAGAACCAGAGACTTCCGGCAAGGATGCTGAGCCTATTCCTTCCGAGAAGCCCTCTCAGCCATATCGGGACCCAGGCCGACGGCGCGGAAGGACTAGCGGACGCAACTAGAAGTTCTCTTTCTCTTCTATTTTGAAGGTGCTGCACGGACAGGTATCGGCGGCCAAGAACGCTATCGAGCTGGTTCTCGAAAACGATGCTCTGAGACCCGACTCGAAAATTCTACCTGAAACCTCGCCCTTAAAGCGCGTCCTACATTGGTTTGAGTAAGCTCAAAAGTGATTGCAATAACCATCTACTGACCGAGATCTTGATGATGGGGATTATTTTTGCAAACATCAAGCGTGGTGCACGCTCAAACGCGTCTTCGGAAGCCGTCTATTCAGATGAGTCTCTAAAGGGGTGCGCTGTTCAGATTCGGGGCCACTCTGCTTGAATAATGATGTGAATATTTACTCTAGGCTTAGGTCGGTGGCACGTTGAATCTAGGAAGCTACAGATTGCTGCCTAGTGGCCCCTAGGCCTACTGCCAGGTAGTTGAATCCTTGGAAATCGCCCTGGCGCCGGATTCTCCGAGCGTCAACAATGTTTGGAGTCCTCATTAGCGTCTTGAACGCTCTGGGTTTCAGTTGGCGAAATTCGTCCCACTCGGTCATCAGGATACAACAGTCCGCTCCCTTAAGACAGGATCTGGAGTCTGTCGCAAGCTCCACCTGTTGAGGTAGAACTTTCCGCGCGTTTTCAATCGCCATGGGATCGTAGACAGAGACAGAAGCGGAGTTGTTCACAAGTTCCTCGATGACGCGGAGTGAAGCTGCTTCCCTAACATCGTCCGTGTCCTTCTTGAAGGCTAGCCCAAGCACCGCGATTCGACGATTCTCCAATGATCCTAACAGGCTTCGCGAGAGTTTTACGATTTCACTTGCCTGGCGCTGGTTGACCTCTTCGACTGCGGTCAGGAGGACTGGATCGTAGTCTAGGCCCCGGCTGAACGCGATGAAGGCTTGGAGGTCCTTGTGGAAGCAGGAACCGCCGTAGCCGGGTCCCGCTTTGAGGTAGAGAGACCCGATCCGAGGGTCTAAGCCTATCGCCTTTGCAACGGTCTCGACATCTCCTGAGGGCAGACGTTGGCAAATGTTGGCGATTGTATTGATCGTGCTGACTCGAGTGGCGAGGAATGCGTTGCTCGCATACTTGACGGTCTCTGCTGTCGTCGGATTCGTTATTATAGTGGGAATCTTCCTTGCCCCGTAGATTCGCTGGTAAAGCTTCACCAGCTTGTCCCCGGATTTTTCATCGTTTGCTCCAATTACAATCTTGTCCGGGTGAAGGGTGTTCGTTATTGCAGAGCCTTCCGCGAGAAATTCCGGATTTGAACATAGGCCCAGTTTCGGGCCGCAGGGTCTCCTGCTAGAAGATTCCAACACTGGTCGAACGAGGCCAGTCGTCGTGCCCGGAATGACAGTGCTCTTGACGACGACAAGATGGTACGCATCAGCGCCTCTGATCGCAGATCCTACATCTTCCGCGGCCTTCTTTACAAACGTCAGGCTGATGGATCCATCTTGATTGCTAGGCGTTCCCACCGTAATGAACGTGACATCTGCCTCGACGACCCTATCTATGTCAGTTGTGAACTGGATCCTACGGTTCTTAATTGCGGATTTGAGCATTGAGGCAAGGCGCGGCTCGTGTAATGGGGTCTCTCCCTTCGCGAGCTTCGCGATCTTCTCGCCATCGATGTCTACCCCGATTATCTTCATACCTCTTGATGCTAGGACAGCGGCGGTGCAGAGCCCAACATAGCCCAGACCGATAAAGGAAACCGATTCGGATTCTCGTTTCATATGGATAGTCCATGCTTGGGCGCCTATATTGAAATATATTGGAATGTCCTAGGATAGAGCGACGAACATTGAATCTGGCTGATCCTTGATTGTTGAGAAAGGTGGTCATTCCGGCGGCAGGCCTGGGCACCAGACTCTTGTCAGCCACAAAGGAACAGCCAAAGGAGATGCTGCCGGTCTTCTCTGTGACCAAGGACGGGGAGCTCTGTCTCAAACCGATTGTCCAGCTAGTGTTTGAGCAATTACACCATGCTGGGTTTCGAGAATTCTGTTTCATTGTCGGTAAGGAGAAGAGAGCGATAGAGGATCATTTCACTCCAGACTCTTCCTACATATCGATGCTACGGAAGAACGATAAGAACGGGCCCTCTGAAGACTTGCAAGCCTTTTATGAAATGGTCGAAGAATCCACTCTTGTATGGATAAACCAGCCTGAACCGCGGGGGTTCGGGGATGCGGTCCTGAAGGCTAAACCGTTCATTGGAGGAGACAGCTTCCTAGTTCATGCTGGAGACAGCTACATTCTGTCTGAGAACTCTAAGCACCTGAAACGGCTCAGAGAGGTCAGCGATATGATGAAAGTTGACGCCGCCTTTCTCGTACAACAAGTCGAGGATCCGCGCCGCTACGGTGTAGTAGAAGGGAGCAGAGAAGGGACTGGTATCGTTCATGTAACAAGAGTTGTCGAGAAACCTCTGCAGCCAGCATCCAAATTGGCCATCATGCCTGTCTATGCGTTCCACCCGGTTATTCTGAAAGCGTTAGAGGTTACTCAGTCCGGTGTCGGAGGCGAGATTCAACTTACGGACGGCATACAAAAAATGGTTGAGTGGGGACTCGAAATACGAGCAGTCGAGCTAGAGGAGAACGACGTTCGA
>DASPWY010000140.1:0-13565 GCA_035637575.1 Bathyarchaeia archaeon | reverse complement strand
GAAATCGTAGGAATTCGTTCGCTCTGCGCGAAGGATCGAAGGGTCATAGCCTCCACATATTCTTGAAATGCGACGACCACCCCTGATGAGGTCTTGAATTCAGAGAAATCGTTTGCGAGGATCTGGATCTTGCTCAAAGTCTGTTCAACCTTGCGAAGGGTATTTGACGCGGATTCCATGTCTCCCCGATGAATCTCCAGAATCGACGATCCTGCAAGCCTCGTCGCAGTTCTCGACAAGGTCAGTACCGCTTCGCGGGCTTCGTCATAATGAACAAGCTGCTTCTGAATCGAAGTAAGGTCTCTCTTAGTCAACATACGAGTTCAGCCTGGAACCCGTTTGAGCGAGTGACCCTATAACAGAATTTGCCTACGAGTATCGCGTTCAGGCGAACTTTTGGGATTCTTCCTTAATCCCGCTATGTGTAATGATCAAGAGGTCAACTCCATCTCCGCTTGATATATCCCGTGCTACCGCGGACTTTATCGCTCTGAGAATCAGAGGCCTTCCTTCCTCTACAGAGAGACCATCTCTATATTCCGATTCAAGAACTCCCATGGCAATCTCTGCGCCAGTTCCGACAGCCGCAAACTTGTCGCCGAGAACCGACCCGATCGGGTCCAAGACGAACAGTTCAGGGACACCGTCGTCGATTCCTGCAATTATTGTCTGTGCGAGGTAAGGAAAGAGGCGTCTGCTCGAAAGGATTGACGCGAATAGTTTCGCGGTGTTCTTGACTGTGCCCGGTCTTCCCCGCTCGTACCGGTATATGCTCATGTAGGCGTTGGCCTCTCGGGCAAGAACTTGCATGTCGCCAATTATTCCAGCGCAGCCTACTCCGATATTATCTGTAATCTTGAAGACTTTCTTTGCTACCTTGCTCATCACGAAGGTGCCGTATGAATATCTGCGTTCGGACGCTAGAATAGCGCCGTCTTTACAGACGAGCCCCACTGTTGTGGCCCCAGGCATGAAGCCTTCCTCGCTCATAAATCGCGCCCGATTGCGGAGACCCTAGTTCTGTCGCTATAAAGGTAGCGTCGAGTGAAACATCGCCTGTCGGTGGTTCGGCCTACGAAGAAATATGGTCTCGCAGCTTTCGCTCGGGACGAGCATTAATCCCGTGAGGAATGTACGGATTGTTCCAGTCGATAGGTCCGACGGAGAATCTGTACTGGAAACGTCCAAGCACAAGGTCCCAATTCCAATTGGAGAATTCAAAAAACTCGTCCCACTCCTCGCCTTCCAGGAAACCTGAGTGAACTAGGTCCAATTTTAGAACTCCTCCCTTGGCAACTTCCCCAAACGTGATGTCGACTCTCGTACGCAATCTTCGCACGTTTGGAAACTGGGGAGGCGCGATTAACTCGAACGAGAGATGCTTTTGGGGCTCGAGCGCCAGGATCTTGCACCCCTCAGTCCCTTGGAATCCTTTAGGCGATTTCAAACTTGAGAATAGTTCGTAGCGACCGCCGACCATCGGTTCAATGCTGGCCTTTGGGACAAGGAAACTTGTTACTCCTTCGATAGTAGTCCAGGCCTTCCAAGCATCTTGAAGGATGGCAGTTGTGATAGTTTCTTTTCTTATGACCTTCGAAGAGTTGATCAAGCTTTCACTCCTTCCAAGTATGTGACGACGGTCGTCGGTATCATCGATCTATGCCGCGACCTCAAGTTTGTCCACTGTGACGCCGACCATCTTGCAAGCCTCACAAATCTCCAGGGTAGTGGGCTCGCCACAAGATCGGCACGATAGTAGCACGGAATCAGGAACGCCTGGCTCTGCAAGGGCTCGAAGCTTTGTCATTGCACGGTAGGACGAGAATAATACTCCCGGATGCGCGAGTTCAAGCCTGTTGAGCATGGTCCGCAGTTCATTCCTCAAAGCCTCAGTCATGTAGGGGCACGACGCCGACTGGAAAGTCAGACCCTCCGCATATCCATACAGCGCCACCTCCTTCTCAGGCACTTCGCACAACGGCTTGACCCGTGGGAGGAAACCGCCGCGAGGATCCCGCAGGACCGGGTTGAACCGAGCAAACCTCTCAACATCGCCCTGAAACAAATTCAACAAGTATGTCTGGACAACATCGTCCAAGTTGTGAGCCGTCGCAATCTTTGTCGCTCCGACCCTCTTGGCCCCGATGTTGATCGCCTTTCTTCTGAAGACGCCACAATACGAACACGCCGTCATACGTTCTGGTCTTCCTCTGAGAAAATCGTCCAGACCATCACCGTACAATTCCTTGAAAGATACGATCTCGTGATCGACGTCGAGCTTGTCACAGTATTCTTTTGCTAGGTCTACCGCCTCCTCCCTGTAACCAGCAATTCCCTCATCGACAGTGACGGCGGTAATCCTAGTCTGCTTGAACTTGGCCGATAGTTTCTTGAGAATCATCAACATCGTAAGACTGTCCTTCCCGCCAGAGACTGCGACAGCAATGTGATCCGCGGGAGAGAACATCTTCCAGTGGCTGATCGTTCTCCGAACCCTTCTCTCGACAGAGTCCTTGAAACAACCCTTGCAGAGGTTTACACCCTCGTTTTCACGTCTGTAGTAGGAAGTGTGCCGGTTGCAAGTACTACAAGTTATTTCCTGCAACGTCTGTCTCTACTTCGGAAATATTGTGCCGAAGAGAACAAATGAGAGGATAAGGTTCGACCCGAGCAGTAGCAGAGAAACAATGCTTGCGATGGTTCTAACATTCTTCGTTTTCTTCATTCCTAGAATAGTCAGTATAGTGTCGAAATACCTGTCGCCGTCAAAAGGAAACATTGGCAGCATGTTGACCAATGCCACTCCAAGAAGTATCAGAGACATCCAAGATAGAGTGTTGTAGGAATGGTACGGCAGGGAGACTGGCAGAAAAGATGCGACAGGCTTGTAATACGGGAAAGTGAAGATCCCGATCGTTGCTCGACTGCTATTTTCAGGGGCCGGTTTGGTGATGATCGAGTAGGTTGTCTGGGTATTTGACGCGGCATTATTGATCGTGAGTAGAAGATGATGCCCAGGTGTTAAAGGTGATAGAACGTTTCTTAGCGATTCAACAGAGTTGACGGTAGTGCCATTGACGGCGACGAGCACTGACCAGTTTGGTACATTGTTGCTCTGTGCTGCCCCGCCGTTAACTAGCCCCGTAATCAGGACCCCTGACGATTTCGAGTCGTAGAGAGGACTAATGACTAGGGCAAAGTTTGTGATCAAAAGGACGACTAAGAACCAGCTGACTACGTTTGTGAACGATCCTCCAGCGAAGACTCGGAGTTTCGTCCGTGCTTTCCTCTTAGAAAGATCCTCTTCGTCAATCTCTACAAACCCTCCCGGGAGGAATATTGCAAGAAAAACCCCCGAAGACTTGATTGGAACCTTGTCTAACACGCTCGCTATTCCATGGGCGGCTTCGTGCGGGATGAGCAACGCCGCGATTGAGATAAGAATGTAGGGAAAGATTTCCCAGCTTATGGTCACGCCGGGAACCGGGATTATCAGCAGCGTTGGACCAGCCTGGGACGAACGGTTGAACAGGTTCAGTGCGTTCAAGACTAGGCTGAAAATGATGAAGGCTAGGAGCCCAAGGCCCATCGCGGCTCCAATGTCGAAGTAGGTCAGCCATGCTCTGCGGAACTTGCTTCCCAGCCTCTGCATCCAGCTGTTGAAGACGCTCGTTCTCAGCATGAGATAGTAGGGTTTGACGATAATTCCGTGTTTGTCGGCTTTCATGAGTAGGCCTATGCCTACGATGACAAACCACACTCCCAGATATTCGAGAAGCGGAATGTAGGGGTCTAACAGAGAACTCAAGGTGCTTCTCACTCAGCGTGAAGTTGCGAGCGCAACCGACTGGGTTTCATATTACCCTTTCAATCGCTCTTGCTTAGGAACGCAGTACCTTCTTGTTAGAATCGACTCGTTCTCGACAGCGGTTAGTTATAGAGTTCCTGTGAACAAGTCTTCTTCAGGACTTACTACAAGGAATCTGCTTGATGCATGGTTCTGAAGTCGAACTCTAGTCAACCCTCTGATGATTGCAACTGGAGTTCTCTCTCTTCCCTGGCCCATGACAAGCTCTGCAGCGGAAGCTAGTTCATCGGCTATAGCGACATTCTTGAATCGTAGTGTGTAACCGAATAGGTCCTTCTGACCCCGATAGTCAACCAAGGGATTGAGCCCCGCAACCCCGATGCTCTCCTCAACCTGGCCCTTCCGGAAGGGACGGCTCCGTGTGTCGCATATTACAACCGCCACTTGTTTCCCGGTCAGTCGTTCGATTCTCTTCCTCATTCTTCTGGCAGACGCGTCCGGATCTTGAGGTAGTAGAGCATACGTACTGTTACCCTTAACATTCGATTTGTCCACGCCAGCGTTCATGCAAGTCGCTCCTCGTTTCGTCCTTACGATAAATGCGTCCTTGTCGGCTCTGAGCACTTTCGAAGATTCTTTCAAAACAATTTCTACGAACTCAGCAGTCTTTCCCGTCTTTTTCGCGATCTTTGTGGCCTTTACCGATGGGGTAACGTCACGTGTATCGATGATTCTTCCTTCTGCTTTGGACACTGCCTTTTGTCCGATTACTACGAGATCTCGATTCCTGATTCCAACACCCAGTTTTCTAGCTCTCGAGACTATCATTCCGGCAAGGTCGTCTCCTTCCTTGAGCAGTGGAAGCTGATTCAGCGGGATTATTTCCAATGAGTGTGACATTTCGGAAAAGCGCGGCATCGTTGTGGTATTCAAGCTAGTCGCGTGCGGGTTGTCCCGACCCATCGTCTGAAGGTTGTAAGGCAACTTTATATCGGAAAAGTTGATGGTTTCCTGTTGAAGGTTAGCTCGCCGAGGAACGTATGCTGTCCGTTACCGTAACGACCGCTGCTTTCTCCCGTAGCAACCGAAACGAGAACAGACGAAAAGCGGAGGTGGAACATGCCTATGGGTTATGAAAGGAGAGGTTATGGTGGCGGCGCAAACAGATTCGGCCCTAAGCCAGTCGAGGAAGGCAAGGAATACGACGTTGACATCAAAGAGATCAGCAGACGCGGGGAAGGTATAGCTCGCGTTGAGGGTCTGGTTGTCTTTGTGCCGAACACGAAGCCCGGAGACCATGTTAAGGTCAAGATTACTCGGGTTTCAAACCGCTTCGCATCCGGCGAAGTCATACAGTAGAACCTGACGAGGGATTTTTCTCCTCCCTCAGTCCCCTTTTTTCTCGTCCTATAGTTACGAAGCATTCATCGCCACAGGTTATTGTCGGCGCGACTAGGAAGCTATGTCTCTTAACGGGGATAAGCTGAAAACCTGTGAAAACCGTAGGCCGTTGTGGGGCGAAGGCTTATGAAAGCTGCCCGTGCGATAACCGATTCTGATTGTGATTCTGAGTCGCTTTGAAGGTACAGAAGCCGAGCTGGATTAGCACCGTTGAGGTCCGCGATCTCATCCAGAGAAGACCCTGGTCTCTTCTCTCATGGAGCGCAGGCCTCGTTGCTCTGGCCTTCATCGGCTACTACGGGATTCTATCCATAGGGAACCCTCCAGCTAATATCGGAGCACAGTTTGTGGACGCTGAGTTTCCTTCTCCTTCGATATCGCCCTGGTTCTACGGCAAACCAATTACTTGGTTCATCTATGCAGCATTCCTCTACTGGTCAGCCGGACTTGAGGCACAGAGAATACATTTCCTCAATTTTTCGGAGCGAACTCGACGATTTCTCTTCATCGTAACTGCCCTCGTAGCTTTTGGAGCCTTCTACGAAATCTTCTACAATTTCATGATCTGGTCAGCGCTAGAAGTCCTGACCCAGAGTTGCAGCCCATCGCCATGTAGTCCTGATGTGATCGCCAGTAGGTGGCCTTCCTTACCAAAGCCTCTCAACTTGGTCTTTGTAACAAAAGTCGTAATACTCGTGTTCAGCCTCTCAGTGTACTCTCTCTGGTTCCTATTCAGAATAGACAAGGAGATAGAAAGACGAAATCCGACCCCACAGGCCGCCTTTTCACGGCAGGACCTTTATGGTGCGGACACAGTGAAGACGGCTCCCATGACCAGAGCATACTCCTTTGCCGTTACAACAAACGGACAGGATCCTCCAGATTCTCCTCAATCAAAATAGGGTGCTGAGATGGACTCTTACGACGTTGCAGTTATTGGCGCTGGGCCAGCTGGAGTTATGGCCGCATGGACAGCAGCCAAACAAGGGGCTCATACTGTGCTTCTGGAAAGGGAGACTTCCGCAGGGAGAAAGCCGTGCGCTGAAGGAGTGCTCTCAGAGGCCCTCGACGACGCCCAAATGTCCCCTCAAAGTGAGTTTGCGACAAACAGAATCACCGGGGCCTTTCTCTATGCTCCTGACGAGAAACGAAAGGTTCGTGTTGGTGGGGAAGGTTACATTCTGGACAAGCCTGCGTTCTTGACGAGTCTAGCAGACAGGGCACGCGGCGCCGGAGCAGAGGTGGTTTACGGAGCTAGAATCGAAAGCGTATCGAGACAAGACGGAGGCGTCCTACTCGGAGGAAAGCGGGACTCGCAACCATATTCCCTGAGGACGAGTGTGGTCGTAGGATGCGACGGGACTGGATCAATACTTGCACGCCAGTTCTTCCCAAGAAGAAACTACCCGGTCATAGCAGCGTTTCAGTATGACATGGTAGATTGCCGGCTCGATGATGAGTCAAAGCTCGAGATTTTCATAGGTCACAAGAAGGCACCTGCTGGCTACATCTGGATCTTCCCGAAGGGAAAAGGCACTGCGAATGTAGGAATCGGTCTGAAAGGATCTGGGGCCAAATCGCTCCTTGACAGGTTCATTCAAGAGCATCCAGTCGTGTTCGGCAATGCAAAGATTGAGCGGTCACAGGCCGCCCCCGTTCCAGTGGGAGGCGAAATTGAGGACTATGTCACGGAAAACATGATGCTCTGCGGAGACGCAGCTGGACAAGTGATTCCTCTGACCGGTGCCGGGATTCACACCAGCATTGTATCGGGCAAGATCGCCGGCGAAGTTGCCGGGAAGGCCGCGAGGGAGGGAGACGTTGGGTCAAAGCGACTTTCGGCATACAAGGAAAGATTCGAAGCATTATGGGGCGAGAAAATCTCAAACAGTCTCAGAGCACTCGAATCGTTCGAACGTTTCTCAGACGAGGAACTCAATATCATAGCAGACTTTCTCGAGGGACAGGATCTTGTCGACATGGCCCATGGATTCCGCCCATCAAGAGCTGTGGGCCTGATGGTCCGACACCCTATCCTCGCGATGAAAGTCGCTCACCAGCTAATGAGTAGCTAGGCAAGTTCACTTATGCCTGGACCTGTAGAAGCTGCGTTAGTCGACGGGATAAGGGAGAAAGGGTGCATTCACCTTGCACTAATAGATCCCGAAAAGTTCTCGAACAACCTACCCCAGATTGTAACTGATCTCGAAGACCACGGGACAACGGCAATAATGATCGGTGGATCCACTCTAAAATCGTCGACTCTGCTCGACCGAACCGTCAGAACTATTCGTGACTCCTGCTCACTTCCCACCATACTCTTCCCCAACGGACCCGTAGGAATCAGTAGATTCGCTCACGCGATATTCTTCATGTCTCTCCTAAACTCGTCAAGCACTCGATACCTTATCGAATCCCAGGTGATCGGCGCTTCTGTCGTCAGACGGTTCAACCTCGAGCCAATTCCGCTAGGCTACATGATTGTGGGCCAATCGGAAACAGCCGTTAGCACAGTTGGAAGGGCGAAACCCGTGCCCTTCTCGAAAATCGACTTGGCGACAGACTATGCTCTTGCAGCGCAGTACCTAGGAATGAGGTTCGTGTATCTGGAAGCAGGAAGCGGAGCGGAACACATGGTCGACCCTCGAATGGTGAGCAAGGTCAGTGAGAAAATCAATGTTCCGCTGATAGTTGGCGGTGGAATCAGAACCCCGAGCCAAGCGGAACGACTAGCCCGCGCAGGGGCCTCAGCTATCGTTACGGGAACGGTCATAGAGCAAGAAGGACCCGGACGGGTCAAGCAGATATTGCAAGCCCTGAAACGTGCCTAACTGATGCCGCAAGATCGAAGGAGTGGCGTGTCAGGGACAGTAGACGCCTTCAACTTCATCAGACGAGTAGGCTTCCCCACTACCCCCCGAGTGATCGAGATCTTCGCAGGAATTGCGCTTCTATCGGCATCAATCTCGCTACTACCGTCAAACGAGAATCTGGCCCAGACATTGGTGTTCGTGGGGGCGATACTGGTATGGCCGGCGGTTCTCGGCGAATTTCTGAACGCAACTCTGATTCTTCAGAAGGAGAAGATCTTGGATTTCAGGCGGCTGATGGGACTCGAGATCATTTCACTACTCCCAGTCGCGATGCTTCTTCCATTACTTTCCTGGATCGGTCTACTCATCGGGCAGAAGACTCTATGGGAGTACGGGTTTCTGGTCGGGTTGGCAGTCTCCCTTCCCGTCCGATTCTTATCGACCGACGCAATGTCTTCTCTTGCTGCTTGGAGGAAACTCTCGGCCGCTCTTACAACGCCGATTCTAATTGCGGCGTCGTTTCTTGCCCTAGGCTACTTTGTATCACCGGCTACCCCTCTCCAAACGCTGCTTCCAAAGGTCCTGGTCTTGCTAGTAACCTGCTCAATCCTCTCGGCCCTAGGAGTCTCTTTCATCATCCATCGAGTGGAGGTGTCCGGAAGATCAGAGGTCGGTTCTTCTCCTATGGAGCTATTCAGATCGTTCCTTCATCACTGGTTGCGTAAGACCCCGACCGCTCTCGAGGAGAGACTCTTGACTCTCTCGACCGAAGGGTCCATTGAGACGAAGATTCTGAGTCTCTCTGGAGAGGGCTCGAAGCCGAAAGCGTCGTTTGTCGTGTCCAACTTTCATCCTGGGCCGTATAGGGACATGGGAAGCGGGGGTCTACCTTCCGAGCTGAAACAGTCACTGGAAGAATCGCAACATGGTGTCGTCCAGGTGCCACATGGCATCTCGAACCATAAGCTGAACATTGTGTCCCACCGGGACATCAATAGACTTCTCTCAGCGGCGAGGGAGAACTATCCCTCGGAGCACCGGATCCGTAAAGCCTCCTCGATGATTCGGGAAAAAGAGGAAGAAGCTATCGTTTCGGGCCAAGTCTTTGGGAATATCGTACTGCTTACCATTACATTGGCTCCTATGGAGATGGAGGACCTGCCGACCTCGGTGTCTAAGGAGATCGAAAGGGAGGCGTCGAAACTCGGGTTCGAAGTGCTTATTGTCGACGCTCATAATAGTATCGTGGGTCAAACTTCTATAACACCTCTCCAGGCTGACCGCATCGTCGCGGCCGCGATCAGAGTGCTTGGCAGGTTGAAGGCGTTGTCACAAGGACCTTTCAGCGTCGGATCCGCATACGACGCCCTGGATTCTTACACGCTCAAGGACGGGATCGGCCCGGGAGGATTGTCTGCGATGGTGGTGAAGACCGAGAATGACACAGCATCCTACATCACGATAGATGGAAACAATATGAAGCAAGGTCTCCGCGACCATATCCTTCAATCGATCAGAGAAACAGGAGTGAGCGACGCTGAGGTTATGACGACTGACACTCACCTCGTTACAGGCCTTGTCAGATCGCCTCTCGGGTACTATCCAGTGGGAACAGCGTTGCCAACTGCCGCCTTTGTGACAAAGATAACTCAGACAGTCCAGAAGGCGATGAGTAATCTAGAAGAGTCATCAGCTGGTTTTTCCAAATTCTCCTTGCAGCTTCAAGTGTTGGGCTCGGAAGCTTTCCAGTCGATAACCGGGTTCATTGGCCGGATCGCACGGCAGATTGGGAGATCATTCTACAGGCTTGAAATTGCCACGTTCTTGATTGCCGTTGTAATCGTATTGGTGGTGTGATCGAAGGTTGGAGTCTGAAGAATCGATCCACTACATGCAGCTTCCGAGAGAGGTCATTGTCGGCGTCAACATTCTCGACAGAGTCGGCGAGATCTGCACCAAGCAAGGGTTTCACGGCACCGCCCTGGTAGTCTCGGGACCCGTGACGTATCCCATCGCAGGGGTTGGCGTCGCCAAGTCCGCTACGAAGGCCGGCCTTCGTGTCGATCACATCATAGTCAAAGAATCGACTGAGGCCTCCCTCAATCAGATCGTAGAGATGATCAAGAAGACCAAGCCGTCTATCGTACTTGCGGTCGGCGGGGGGAAGGATATCGATCTGGGCAAACTAGCTTCCGCGAAAGCGTCGATTCCGTTCATGAGTATTCCAACGGCCGCGAGCCACGATGGAATCGCCAGTCCCTATGCTTCCATCAAGGGTGGTCCTAAGCCGTACTCGATCCGGGCGCAGGCCCCGATTGCTATCATTGGCGATATTGGCGTGATTGCGGATTCGCCCTATGATCTATTGGCGGCGGGCTGCGGGGATATTGTTGCGAAGTTTAGCGCTGTGAAGGACTGGCAGCTTGCTCACAAGCTGAAGAACGAATACTATGGCGATTACGCGGCGGAGCTTGCGTTGATGAGCGCGGAACTGGTCACGAAGAATTCGAAGGAGATCGTTGAGCGTAGCAAGGAAGGCGTCCGTACGGTGGTGGAGGCATTGATCAGTTGTGGTGTCGCGATGAGTATTGCTGGTAGCTCTAGGCCATGTAGTGGTGCGGAGCATCTGTTCAGCCATGCTCTGGATATTGTGGCTGGTGAGACGAGTCTGCATGGCGGTAGGACTGGCGTGGGGGCGATAATGTGTGCTTATCTTCACGGGTCCAACTGGGAATCAATCAGAGAGTTTCTCCAGGAGATAGGCGCACCCTCGACTGCCAAGGAGTTGAAGGTTTCACCCGAACAGGTTGTCAAGGCGTTGACGATGGCTCACAGTCTGAGACCGGAGAGGTACACGATCCTCGGCGAGACAGGGGTTACCGAGGCCGCGGCGGAGAAGGTTGCTCGGGCGACTGGTGTAATAGGATAGTCCGCGTTGAAGTGTACTGCGCGCGCATATGCGATTCAGGGTCTGGTCAAGTATCATGGCCTAAGGAACCCGAAGCTGCGGATACCGTATCATGACAGTATCTCTGTTTGCATGAAATCACTGGACACTGTCACGACGGTGGAGACGGGGAACAGCCTACGTAGGGATAGCATCCTGTTCAATGGGACTGTTCCAGCCACGGGCGAAGAGGCGAGGGCGCGCGTTGTTATTGATAAACTCAGAGAACTCGCGGGCGAGAAGACTCAGTTGAGGGTTGAGTCGAGGAACGCGAATGTCAAAGGGAAGGGTCTGGGCTTCTCCGCGTCTGGTTTTGCGGCTCTGGGTCTCGCAACGTCAAAAGCTCTAGGGCTGAGCCTTGAGCATCGGGAATTGTCCGAGGTCGTCAGGCTTGGGGCCGGTTCTGCCTCGCGGAGTCTCATGGGCGGATTCTCGATATGGTATGCAAACAGGAAGGGACACTCTTATGCGGAGCAGCTTGCGTCTGCGAGTTCTATCAGGTTGAGGACCCTGATTGTTCCTATTCCATCTGCGATAAAGACTGACAGGGCCCACGCGGACGTTTTGAAGTCTCCATTCTTCAAGGCAAGGCTGGAATATCTAAAGGGGGTCCTCCGGAAGATGAGGCGTGCGATAGCGAGGAAGGATGTCTCGGAGATATGCAGACTAGCCGAAGTAGATACATTGAACTTGCATGCTATCACAATGACGGGCAGACTGGAGACGATCCTCGTCAGCCCGTTGTCGATCAGGATCATGGACGAGGTTCGGAGGCTCCGTGAGGAGGAAGGGGTCCCGGTCTGGTATTCTCTCGATACCGGACCCTCAGTGTTCATCAATACGACACCCAAGTCAGCCTCGAAGGTTGAGAGGAGAATCAGGACGGTAGCTGACAAGGTCATATCGTCCGATCCGGGAGGTCCTGCAGAGATTATCTCTCATCACCTTTTCTAGAAGAAAAGAAACGGCGATTCTCGCCTGCTGGGTATGGAGTACCGTTTGACCGGTGTGAGTAGCACGAATTACTATGACAGATGTTTTCGTGCGTTGGATTATTTGAGGATGTCCGGCTTCTCCATTCCCGGTGCAGTAACATAGTCGGAAACTGGGACTTGCCCATGCTGTCGCTTCCAGGACCCTAGCTGACTACAGTATTTTTCATACGAACTTGCTGGATTAACGGAGCGTTTGACGCTGACCGGTTGCCGCGGCAGTCTCTATCGCGTTCAGCATGCGATGGCGCGTGACCGCGTCGTCGAACGTAGGGCACAAATGCGTTCCCTCTCGGTAATCGTGGGCGAAACGCGCGTACGCCTGGGCGACGTTGGTGGAAGGGCCTTGCGGCGGCGACCACCGATACTGCTCCGGCACGGGCAGGACTTCGAGCGAGGATGTCGCACCCTTGCCGCCGCGTACGGTCATCTCGAAGATCTGGGCTTGGCCGCCGGCGGCGGTGAGCTGGAGATCGCCCTCGGTGCCGTTGATCTCCCAGAGCAGGTTGGTGCCGCGCGAAACGCCACCGCGATAGTGGATCGATAGCGCGGCCCCATCCTCGAGCAGTCCGCTGACCAACACCTGATCATCCGTGGTCATGGGCTTGCTTTCGCTCGTCCCGGTGATCGTGAAGGACTTTCGGCGCACTGTCATGGTGGCCGAGAGCTCTCGGGCTTCGCCGAGGCAGTGACACAGCGCGTCTGCTGCGTGGCCGAGTGCGATCGAGAGCATGGTCGCGCCGTTTTTCTTGTCGTTGACGTAGGCGTTGTACGGCTCCACCGTTGGTCCCCAGCCCATTCCCGAACCGATCAACGTGGTGGAGAGCACCTCACCGACGTACCCTTGCTTGATCAGGTCATGCACGTAGGCCACCGAGGGCGCGGAGCGGGCTTGCAGTCCCGCCACGGCGAGGACGCCTTTTTTCTTCGCCAGTGCGGCCAAGGTCTCCGCCTCTTTCAAGCCGTTGCCGAGCGGCCATTCGCAATAGACGGCCTTCCCCGCGTCCAGCGCTGCCGTCGCAAGTTCGAGGTGATATGGCACTTTCACAGTGATGGCGACGACATCGACGATAGCGCTGTTCACGAGGTCTTGGTGATTGTCAAAAGCGACAGGCACACCGAAGAGCTTGCTGGCGGCGTCGGCAGATTCGCGTCGACTGGTGGACAGCGCCGTAATCTCGAAGTCATCTGAGAGCGACTTCAAAGCAGGAATGTGTGCCTGCGCCGCCCATCCGCGATCCGGATTGGCGCCGATGATGCCGACACGAATCCTCTTGTCTCCTTTCTTGCTCACGGTGGTCATGCCTTGTCGTTGTGAACTACACCATCGAGGAAGCAGCCTCGTAGGATTATCGAGTTCTGGGTACTATCGTCTCGTCTTCGGTGTGAACGCGATTACAGGGATGATCCTCTTTGTCTTCTGTTG
Organism: Bathyarchaeia archaeon; assembly: GCA_035637575.1. Lineage (GTDB taxonomy): Archaea > Thermoproteota > Bathyarchaeia > 40CM-2-53-6 > 40CM-2-53-6 > 40CM-2-53-6. Next base: position 178 of record DASPWY010000140.1, on the reverse strand, counting down.
GTACTGTGCGAACTGTGGGTAGAGTGAGGCTTGTTGCTTGTAGAGTCGGTCGCGCTCGGGACCTTTGATTTCCTCCGCGTGTACGTCGATCGTCTCAGTCCCGACCTCGATCTTCACATCGGGGTGAGCCTTCAGATTATGGTACCAGTCAGGATGGGTGTCCGCTCCTCCCTTCGAA
>DASPWY010000139.1:0-2905 GCA_035637575.1 Bathyarchaeia archaeon | reverse complement strand
AGCTACTCCTATCTTGTGATCGACCCTATGACTATACAGGCGCAAACCTTCGCCTACAAGGACTACAATGACGACTCGGGATGGAACTATGCAAGCCGAGAATACCTAAGGGCCGTTGACAATCTAGTGCCGAAGTTGACCAAGGCCGAGATGGAGCTGACCCTTCAGACACTGCCGTCGCTATCTCTGAAATTATAGAAGAACGTAGAGTCGCGAGTAATCCAGAGAGTCTCCGGCAAAACACCCAGTGAACTACGCTTTACGGAACGTGCTCCTCTCGGTATTCCTAATTTGTCCGAAAGATAGGGCCCATCGTCGGCTGTTGGAAAGCATCTCAGTTTAAGAGCCCGGAGACCACTCATCTCATGGTTCCTTTGCAGCAGGTCGATTCTGGAACAATGGCGCTGGTCGTTGCCGGCTACGAGGCGCAGTATCCTGATCCCTTAACAATGATTTCAGGCGACGCGCTGAAGATCGTGAAGAGAAGAGACGAAGAATGGCCAGGTTGGGTGTTCTGTGAAAGCCAGAGTGGGAAGCGGGGCTGGGTCCCGGAGAAGAGTATCAAGATAGACGGTGAGGCTGCGGTCGCCCAGCAGAACTACGTGGCACGTGAAGTGACTGTGATGGAGGGCGAGATTGTAAGGATAGAGAGCGTTGAAAGCGGCTGGGCCTGGGTCACAAACATGACCGACGCGACAGGCTGGGTCCCGTTGAAGAACCTGAAAGTAGTAGAATAGTTGCACCGATCACATTCGCAGATAAGGATGACCCTGTTCGACGGATGCCTCTCGAATTCGTGACTCGAATAAACTAAACAGCAAGACTCTCCACTAGTTACCAGCCGGGGTACTTACGCTACTCAAGTTTTTTAGTGTAAGTTTCTGCTCTTCTGAACCGATTACTTCTTGCAACGATCGTATGAACGGTTCAGCTCAGAGGTTCTTGACGCCGCTTCTGCCCCTGTACGATTGCACGTTCTCAAGCTCCTCGTCTCGAAGGGGCCTCTTCCATATACTGAGATAATGTACGAGGCTAAGCTCGATCCTGTACGGGATGCCGGCAAGTTCGTCTACCACCTCAAGACACTGAGGAAGGCCGGTCTGGTTTCGATCGAAAAAGGCACGAAAAAGTACGGCGTAACAGAGCTCGGAAAGATTCTAGTCGACTTCTCCCGAGACCTGGAAGAGTACATCGCAGTAAAGCGCGGCAGACTGTTCGTCCGCACATCCCGGATGACCATCGAGGAGTTCGACCGAACCCGAATCGCACGATCCCTCGTAAGCGAAGCGAGAATGCCTCAAACGCTTGCCGATGAAGTCGCGGCGGAAGCGGAAGAGAGACTTCTCAAGTTCGGAATCGTCTACCTCAGCGCCCCCCTGATCAGGGAACTCGTCAACATAATTCTCATCGAAAGAAAGCTCGAAGAGTATCGTCACAAACTCACCCGACTCGGACTGCCCGTCAATGATGTAGCGTTGCTTCTTCGAGAGGCCGGCCAGAAACAGCTCGACGCGAACTGGGTACAGAAATCCGCAGGAGAAAGAGTAATCGAGGAGTATGTTCTGCTCGATAGCCTTCCTCGGGCCACAATTGATGCGCACCTCGCGGGCCAGATACACCTCGAGGACGCTGCCTCATGGATCCTGAAACCGAGCATACTCTTTCACGAAGCCAGCCTCTTCTTCCGAAGAGGGACCCCGGCCACCAGCCCTCCATCATCTCTTGAAGATGCCTTGGAATCGACTCTGAAGATCCTACGAACAGCAGAACGAGAAGTCTCCGGTGAACAGGTACTCGACCACTTCAACATTACACTCGCCCCTTTCATCAGAGGACTTCCACGCCAGCGCGTCCAAGAATCGATCAAACGATTCCTTTACGACCTCAACTGGGACGGCTTCTCCAATACAATATCAGCCCCAGTCACACTAGGACTAGATCATCAAATCCCGGATCATCTCCAGAAACGAGAGGCGATGGGTCCAAACGGCAAAGGCGAAGGAGTCTACGCTGACTTTTCGAGAGAAGCCGAAGAGCTATTCACAACAGTAATCAATGCAAGTCTAGAAATTGGTCGTCAACAGCCCATACTCAATCCGTCAATTGTAGTAAGGAATCTCAGCGGGAAGAACGAGGCTGCGGACGAACTTCTCAATTCGGCCTTCGAGAGTTCCGCTAAACACTCTGTGCCCAACTTTTTGATGATATCTTCTGAACAGAACTATTCGGTATCGTCCGAGGGGCCGATTCTTTTCGAAGACAGAGATGGGACGAAAGGGGCAGGTAGCGTTGTCGGGACAGTCCAACTTAATGTGCCCAGAGCCGCGTACGAAGCATCAGGAAAAGACGAAAGATTCTTCCAAGGAGTCCAGTCTGGAACCATTGAAGCGGTAAAGGCTCTACAACTTAGACAGCAAGCCATCAACGAGAGAGTCTCAGAGGGAGTCTTGCCACTCCTTGCATGGCAAGCAGACGGAGGTGCCTACTACGACTCAAGAAGGGCTCATGGAGAGATAGGTCTGTTAGGACTCGCAGAAGCGGTAAAGCATCATACTCGGGCTGAACTCTGGGAAAAATCGAGCCTGGCTTTTGCTAAGAAAATTGTTGAAGCGGCACGGCGCGCCGTTAGCGAAACTGACGCACGAGACATTCGAGTAAGAATCGGGCTTCATTCATCTCCTGAGGCCTCGGCCCGTCTTGCTTCGATCGATGCGGAGAAGTTCGGGTTTTCGACTGTTGTCTATCAGGGTTCCAAGAAATACCCGTACTATAACGACGTTCCAGGGATTCCCTTAACTCAAAAAGTACCCTTTGCGACTCGAGCATCCATTGAAGGAGAATTGCAAAGATCCTTCGACGGAGGTGCACTACTTCCGCTGATGGTCAGATCCAAGGTCGACAGTTC
>DASPWY010000138.1:0-10684 GCA_035637575.1 Bathyarchaeia archaeon | reverse complement strand
ACTTGGTCTGAGTGAGGCCTCCAGCCGGCATCCACGGAGGCTCTCGATGCTCCGACTACTCCTCCCATGATCTCAGCCAGTTCCTCAAGAATCTTGTAATTCTGCGGTCCGCCCATTCCCCGTCCACCCGAAACTATGACGCTCGCCTCTGTGAGATCTAATTTCTTCGCTCCTTGGGTTACAAACTCCTTCACAACCATCCGTGAATCCGGTCGATTGACCTCTATTTGCTCGATCGTCGGTTTCTTTCCAGGTACGACTTCTTTGGCTGTGAAAACATTTGGTCGGAGGGTGGCGATGCTGGGCGAGGTGTTGACTTTGACTCTGAGCAAGACCTTGCCGGCATAAGCAGGCCGGGTTGCTATGAGCTTCCCGTTTTCCAGTTCCAAATGGGTGCACTCGCTCGCCACAGCGGTATCTAGGTGAATTGCTAGTCGTGGCGCCAAGTCTTTCCCCGTAGAGGTTGCTGCAGCCAGGACAATGCTGGGGTCAACTCGCTTGATTGTTTCTAGCGCTATCTGTCGATAATAGTCCGGGTGAAAGAGAGCCAACGAGGGATCGTCCGCCAAAATGACCCTGTCAGCTCCATACTTTCCCAGCTCAGCCGCGCGATCCTTCAGACCGTTCCCGATTGCTAGGGCATACTCGCTCACGTTGAGAAGATCTGCTAGTCTTCTTCCTTCCGTGACCGCTTCGAGGGCAGCTTTACGGAAAGTAGGTCCTGATGATTCTGCGAGAACTAGAACGTCACCTGTCACTAACTAGATCACCTTGGCCTCCTCATGCAGAAGCCTCACCAGTGTTGGGACTGCATCAATCCCTTTTCCAACGATCTTTCCCGGAGGGCGGGGCGAAGGATTCTGGATAGAAAGGATTTCAATGGATGACATCGAGAGCTGGACGTCCTTAACGACAATCGGTTTCTTTCTTGCGGCAACAAGCTCCCGGAGAGAAGCGTAACGCGGAACAGTCAGGTCTTTTTCTGCGGTGAACGCTGCGGGAAAGATCGTTTCCACCGTTATCGATCCTCCTTCTACCTCTCTCTGCGCAACCGCCTTTCCGCCAGATACATCTAGTTTGACAATCTGGGTTACGCATGGAATCCCCAACAATTCTGCGACCATCTGGCCAACCTGTTGGTTGTCATCGTCGACTCCTTTCTTTCCGAAGAGAAGGACATCAAATTCCAACCCCTTCAACTCGTCAGCGAGAGCTCTCGCAATCGACCCGGGATCCTCCGGGACCTTGTCAGACTTGAGATGAACCGCCTTATCAGCCCCGAGCGCTAGTGCCTTCATTATTACCTGGGTCGTCTTCTCTGGACCCAACGTAATGACCGTGACCTCGCCTCCATGCTTCTCCTTAAGCTGGACAGCCTGCTCGAGAGCATACTCTTCGTAAGGGTTGATTACGAACTCCGCATCCGAAGTATCAATCGACTTTCCATCAGAAGCCATTCTGATCCGGGCTGCCGTGTCCGGGACACGACGTACACAGACGACAACTTTCAGCGGTCGACGACCTTACAATCGAGAAATCCGAGCGATGCATAAGGTTTCGCGAGCTCAGATGATCATTTGGTAATGATTATGGTAAACAGTTAAAGCTGGGAACTGTTTCCCAAATAGCAAGGAAATCATATGGCCATCGGTGATCCGTTTCAGATACTCCTCATCTTAGGCGTGCTAGCGGTGATATTGATCTGGGGACCGCAGAAGATACCGGAACTGGCGAGATCAATCGGCAAGGCTCGAAAGGAGTTCGATGACGCATCGAAAGGTCTGATGCAACCAACGTCGAGTTCCTCGACAACAGTGTCAACTCCCGACTCTCTTATTGAGACAGCACAGAAACTGGGAATCAGCACTCAAGGAAAGACCCGCCAAGAAATCTCCGACGAAATCGTGAGATTGGCACAAAAGTAACTCAGAGCCTGAACATCGTACGACTCGGCCTTAACCTCAGAGTGCTACCGGTGGTAATATTTCTCTCAATGACAATCCAAAGCTGGCACAAGGCTACTGAAAACGTAATGTTGAGACTCCTCAGAGTCTGCAGGAGACAAAGCTGATCTTTGTCCGACGCGGGCGAAACCGAGAAAGTTCTCCCTTTATGGGACCATATTAACGAGCTTTCGCGCCGGATCAAAATATGGATTTACGCCTTCCTCGGTGCGACACTATTTTTCCTTGTCTTTCCGGCTGACCCTGTATCAGTCTATCAGAATCCATTTCAAATCTACAGACCGCTAATCACTGCAGTCCTCCTTGGAATCCGGGAGAGATTGTTGCCTCCCCAGTATTTTCTGATCGGAGGCACCGTTACTGCACCTTTGGAAATAATAGTGGTTGGGGCGGCCGTGTTCGGTTTTGCTGCGAGCGTCCCTGTATTGGCGTATGAGATTTACAAGTTCGTTGACCCTGCGATAAAACCTAGCGAGCGTCAGTCTCTCTATCCATTTGTCGCAGCTTTCTCAGTGCTCTTTGTCGCCGGAGCGCTCTTCGCATTCTTTGTATTGCTGCCTTTCGTTTTCATCTTCTCGCTATCATTCTTCGGATTTGTCGGATTTTCCAACTACATCTACGCGGACGACTTCTACAACTTGATCTTCTTCGTTCTAGTAGTCTCTGGATTCGCGTTTACGATACCTGCCATTTTCGTCCTGTTGGTGAAACTGCATGTCGTTGGAACAAGTGTTTTGAGGAAGAATCGAAAATACGTCTGGGCGGTCACCCTGATAGGCACCGCACTAGCCTCTCCAGATGGAGGACCATTGGCCGACATAGCTCTGTTCATACCTATGATAATACTGATTGAGGGGGCAATGTGGTATGCGAGGAGATACGAGAAGGACGAAGTAGTGGGGGTGCGTTTTTCCACGGGAGACACAAAATGCTCCTACTGTGGAGGGGAAATGGACTCTGGCGGTGTATTTTGCGGACTCTGTGGGAAGGCGAGAGTCTGATCAATTATCATTCTTCAGCCATCTAACGTCGTCACACACGTTAAATCCCCGGACTGAGGCTGCGAGTAGCGAATGATGAATTTCCGCTGAAATATGCCTGAGCGTTCTCAGCCAACGCGATGACGATCGACAGGGCGGGCTGACATCAATTTAGGATAAGCCCGCCATCTCCACTGTCCCGGGCGGTCTCAAGTCGCCCTATCGGTTTCACGCGGCAGGTCCATAGTTCGTAGCGAATTCAGAGCAAGCGGGTGTGCCTGTTTTTTCAGTCGGCCTTTGGCTGACCGTCAATAGAGTCTTTGGGCTCCATTTGAGAAAAAAATCATTTCCAAAGTCTTATTCAACCTCCTTACCATCTCTCTCAGAAATCCAATTGCCCTGTACTGTAATCGTCGGGGGTTTCTTTGGGGACGAAGGGAAAGACGATGCAAATTGTCCCCTAGAGGCAAGATAGCTGCCTACCTAGCCCTGAAGGACAAACCCGACATATGCGTCAGAGGAGGAAACGGACCGAACGCGGGCCACACCGTCTTCCATGACGGAAGAGAGTATCACCTTAGACTCATACCAAGCGGGTTCGTAAATCGCTCTACACGCCTGATGATTGGCCCTGGGGTGCCCGTAGAAACTGCCATTCTCCTAGGCGAGATCAAAGAGACCGACTCTGAGAATAGGATCAGCGTCGACTACCAATGCGCAATCCTGGAAGAGCGGCATAAGACGCAGGAGTGCGAATCCGATCATCTCTCGAACAAGATTGGTTCGACCAAAAGCGGTGTAGGAGCCTGTAATGCCGAACGAGCTCTTCGCATGGTGAAGCTAGCCAGACAAGAAACAAGTTTGAGACCCTATGTCGGTGACACAGTTGCAGAGATTCACAAAGCGTTGTCCAGTGACCGGAACGTTATGGTCGAGGGGACTCAGGGAACGTTCCTGAGCCTGTACCATGGAACCTATCCCTATGTTACGTCAAAGGACGTAACTGCCTCTCAGGCGTGCGCAGATGTGGGGATTGGTCCGACCGATGTTGATCATGTGGTGATTATCTTCAAGGCGTACGTCACTCGAGTAGGCGAAGGACCTCTCGAGGGCCAATTGGACAGGGAAGAAGTTCTGAGACGGGGCTGGATGGAACACGGCACCGTCACCGGACGAGAGAGAAGAGCCGCACCTTTCGATTTCAAACTTGCCAAAAGGGCTGTACAACTCAATGGAGCTACTCAAATCGCTCTGACGAAACTGGATGTTCTATACCCCAAGGCGAAGGGAGTACGAGATTATCTGAACCTACCAAAGGAGGCTCGTGACTTTGCGGCAGCGATTGAACGAGAAACTAATGTTCCGGTCACTCTGATAGGGACTGGACCTGACGAAAAGGACATCATAGATAAGAGACCCGCCCGCCATGCATCTCGTCTGAGACCAACACTAGTTTCCCAGGGAAGATAGCGGTCGACACGACAATTTGCAAATGCCTGATGCTCATCCATCCCGTTGTTTACTGGAAGCTTTGACCAGGTACGATTCGTCCCAGAAACGCTCGAAACCCTGCGTTGCGGACGAGCGCAACGGTTAGAAAAGCAATAATTGTCATTTCGGTCCATCCTTTTACTAGGACTGTCAAAGCTAGGCCTGGCGCCCAGAAACTGCCTCCTTGCACAAATAATGGCACCAAATTCACGAAGTAGAACCAAGTTAGTACTGCTTCGGGAATGAAGCCAATCCACACTGCTGCCAATATGAACGGCGTTCGAACTTTCTTGTTTGATCCCATCAACTGGGCTATGATTCCGACAAATAACCCTGTGAGCGCCTTGCCGACGGGCAGGAGCGCCGTGATGGGGCCTGTGCTGCCATAAACGTATCCAAAAATTACCATGGGTCCGATTCCAGAGATGAGACCTGTGAGTGCGCCAAGTCTCGGGCCGGTGAAGATAGCGACTATTACGATTGCGACGCTGGAGAAGTCAAGCGCCACTTGTGCGACTCCGCCCGCGGGGATTCGTCCTAGCAAGATTGCGACTACCCCCAGAACGTTACCAAGAGCCCCCATCGATGAAACAAGTGTCAAGGAACTCACAGATTGTGTTCTGTTCAAGACGGTCAGCGGGCGGATTTCTTCTACTCATAAAAGAGTTTCCACTCAAAAATGAGTAGATCCGGGACGTCAGGAGATTGCGGAAAGCGAGAGCCCATGGTCGTTTAGAAGCACTCTGAACTCGCTGATCACTCGTCCCGATGCTGTCCTTCCCTCAGGATCGCGCCGCCGTAGTTCAATCAGATCAGATGAAGAGTCGATGTCGAAGGAGATACGTGAATTCGATATTGAGTACGCATTTACACCTCTCACCTGCGCCTGATGGAGGTGTTTGGAGTAGCTCCATCTTCCATAACTGGGCGAAACCACGCCAGGAGGCGAAGTCAACATGACGTTCGTCCCTCCCTTCAGTGAGGGAGCCATAACGACTCTTTGGGAGGCATCTCCCAAACTCGATATTTCCTTGAAATCTCCAGGATCTACCAACGGTATATCTCCAAGGACATTGGTAACAGATCTCGCATGCTTTTGCAATGCAAGTCTATTGGTTTGCTCTATTGCACGATTCAGACCTACGCTAGTTTGTTTGACAAAAGAGACCCCTTGCGATTTCACTCGAGTCCTGACGTTTTCGTCAGATGAAATTACGATTATCGTTCCGTAAACCCTTGATCGAACGACTGAAGCAAGAACATCCTCCAATAACGCCTCGACGAGAATCCTTCTCTGATCCCCTTGAAGAGACGTTGAGAGTCTTGTTTTGCTTTCTGTAAGCCCCTTTACGGGGATTACTGCCCAGTTATCGGTCATGTGATGGTCTCTGCAAACTTCAACGTGTTTTCTGCTAGCTTTGACTTGGCTTCTTCAGAATCCATTACCGTCTTTGTCGCGATAACCCTCATACCAAGACTCGTGATCTTGGGGATAGTCGCTCGATCGAGGTCGTCAATAACGTACCCTCTCATCAGCCCTTTGTAGAGCTGGGCGACGCCGTAAGGAGAGACTTCCAACCCCAAGCTCTCCATCATCTGGTCTAGTGGCCCCTTGATTGCCTTCCCTCCAACGATTGGGCTGATTCCCACGATCTTAGCACGAGTTTCTGCAATGGTGTTGCGAATCTCAGGGATGGCCAGAATTGGGCCTACGCTCAAAATCGGATTACTGGGACATAGAATGATGAGGTCCGTCTTCTCAATAGCGGGGATAACACCCGGCGCGGGTGTGGCATGAGCCGCTCCCTCATACGTCACGTCCTCCACTTTGTCCTGGAACTTCCTCTTGACGAAATATTCCTGGAATTCCAGTACGCCACGAGGGGTTTTGATCTTGGTCGCCACCATATGGTCCGTCATAGGTAAGATCTTCACTTTGACTCCGAGAGAATTGCGAATCTTCTCGGTTACCTCGGATAGATTGAAGCCTTGCTGGAGGTATGCTGTACGTAGAAGATGAGTTGCAAAGTCCTTGTCTCCAATCCGGAACCAAGTCTCGGCAGAGTATTTTCCCAGCTGATCCATACAGCCAAATGTGTCCCCTTCAATGCCCCACCCTTTTGCCTTGTCCACGATTCCTGCAAGAGTGTAGGTCACGATGTCGAGGTCGGGGCTAACGTGACATCCAAGGTATTGAAGATCATCGCCGGTATTGACGATAACGGTTATCTTTTCGGCAGGAAATACTTTGGCGAGACCGTCTAGGAAGCGAGCGGCCCCAACGCCGCCGGCGAGACAAGTGATCGAGCGAAACACGCAGATACCCTGCGAGAGCATTTCGCCCGGACCAAAGCTCTAGTTAAACGCTATCCCCGTTTCTTGGTAGATTTCTTGACCTGGTCCAAATGAGCAACTTTCAGATAGTCTGCGGCTGTTCTAAGGTTGACATAGGCATCCTTAGCAGACCTCTGTCGCCCTTCCCGCACTTGTTTTAGAAGTTCCATTGAGTCTTTGACGAGGACTTGGGCAGCTTCCCCTTTTCGAGGCTTGACAGTGGGTCTCACATCCTCCAAATTGTGTGTTAGATTGAACAGAAGGCTGCTGTACTCTAGAGCTTCTGCGGCGAACCAGATTTCCAGATCGACATCTGCTGAAGACCTAGATGTCTTATCGAGAGCGATATTGACTTTCGACCAAGCGTCCTCTAACGCCTTTCCCAGTCTGGACTCCAAGAATTCCTCTACAGGTGGAGACCTCTCGGACAAGGATGGTTGTCCTATTCGACGGTGACGCTCTTTGCTAGGTTGCGAGGATAGTCAGGGTCGTGTCCTTTGATCACGGATAGGTAGTATGCGAGCAGCTGCAATGGCACTACATACACGAGAGGGGTTACGAGGGACGGCAGAGACTCTGAGATTTCGATGACGCGATCGGAGAGGTTTCTGACCTCTTCGTCTCCTTCTTCAATTATTGAGATAATTCGCGCCCCACGAGCTTTCATCTCCATTATGTTTCCGACGAGCCGCTTGTGAGTGTCGTCATTTGGTGCGACGAAGATTACGGGAAACCCTTCTTCGATGAGTGCGATGAATCCATGTTTGCTCTCACCTGCCGGGTACGCGATCGCCGGAACATAGCTAAGTTCCAGGAGTTTGAGCCGACCCTCAAGTGCAGTCGGAACATTGATTCCTCGTCCCAAGAAGCAGACACTTGATGCGCCGTCGCATTCCTCTGCTATTCTCTTCACATCTTCCACCTTCGTATTCAGAATGCTCTGGATAAGCGCCGGGGTTCTGTGGAGCGCGTCTTCTAGCTCGCCAATCTCTTTTGCAGATACTTCGCCCTTCTTCCGGCCAATGGTCGCAGCGAGTCGCAGAAGCACCGCGATCTGACTGGTGAATACCTTGGTTGAGGCAACACCTATTTCCGGTCCTGAATTTTGGTCGATGTAAACAGTGGATAGCCGCATTAGAGTAGAGCCCAGAACGTTGAGGATACTGAGGATGTTTGCACCTTTCGCTTTTGCGTCACGTACCGCGTTGAGGGTGTCCATCGTCTCGCCAGATTGGCTGATAGCCAGAATGACCGTCTTCGAAGTTACTAGATCCAGGGCTTCTTCGGAGAATTCACTGGCAATCACAGCTCTAGCGTTGATCCCAGCTATTTTCGCTAGGGCTATGCTGCCGACGAGCCCAGCATGATATGAGGTGCCGCAGGCCACGATGAAGACCTTGTCGGCTTCAATGATCTTGCGGGAGAATTGGTCGTAGTAGATCTGCTCTGTTCGGAGAGCGTCACGCAGGGCTTGCGCTTGTTCGTGTATTTCTTTTAGCATGAAGTGCCGGAAGCCTTGCTTCTTTGCAGACTCGGGGTCCCAAGTGATGGTGATGGCTTCTCGTTTTACTGGGGCGGCGTTTTTCAGCTTGAGAATCTTCATCCCTTTGGGATCCAGAACGGCCATTTCTCCCTCGTCGAGAAGTACTGCTCTCCGGGTGAGTGGCAAGAAAGCTGCGAAGTCTGAAGAGCAGTAGTATTCACCGTCTCCGAGACCCAAGACGAGAGGGCTCTCCTGACGGGCGCAGAGTATTGTCTTCGGCTGTTCTGTGCTGGTGAGAACGATCGCGTAGGCTCCTTCAAGACGGTTCACGGTTTTCCGGAAAGCCTCTTCCAGGCTCATCCCGTGGGAGAGGTAGTCTTCGACCAGGCGTGGGACGACTTCGGTGTCGGTTCTCGATTGGAATGTGTGGCCTTTCGCTTCCAGTTCTCTCTTGATTTCTAGGTAATTTTCGATTATCCCATTGTGAACTACGGCGATCCGCGACTTGCAATCCACGAGGGGGTGAGAGTTTTCGTATACGGGTCTTCCGTGTGTCGCCCATCGAGTGTGGCCAACCCCTACTGGTCCCGGAAGGTCGTCGAGATTGTATTTTGCGTGGACCTCCTCCAGTCGTCCGCTGTCCTTCTTGACAGTCAATCGGTCATTATCGACGGTTACTTCGCCCACTGAGTCGTAGCCCCTGTATTCGAGGCGCTTGAGCGCGGAATGGATAATTGGGGCCGCTTTAGAGCCCTCGTGAAGGACGCAGCCGAATATTCCGCACAAACGCCAAACACTCTTCCAGTAGACTTTGCTATGATAGGCAAGGGCAGGGCATTAAGAATTGCTGCACGCCCTACGCCTGATCGCTAGGTGGAAGTCGCTCTCCAGCACGGTTTCTCGAGATTCTGCCCCGATTCTTTGTTTTCCTAATAACAAAATTCGTATCCCGTGCTGGCCTCGAGGTCGTGAAAAGCGGATGAACTTTTGGGTTTCGGAATTCTGGTACTGGTTGTATCCTGACTTGTGAAATCTTCTCCCTGCCTGAGAGGCTTCTCAGGATCGGAACCGACAGAATGAATCCTCCGAGTGTAGCGATTAACATAACGCGGAGAATAGAGCCGTTGGGATTTATGCTGTCAACAATGTATCGTTGGAGATATGCAAGATGAAAGTATGCGAGAGCGAACCAAGCCGATAGAATGACCACGATTCCCAAAAACACGGTCCCGACTAGCCTAGCGTTTCCTCGGGTCTTACGTGAATCAGTGTTGTTCATGGTGTCGCTAGTCGACATGGAGCTAAATCGGCCGAGATTGATCTGTAGAGTGCACTCATATTGATGGATCGTTACCTGTACTGGGAGAGCTTAGGTTTCTGATCCGAGCGGTTCGAGCTGTCCTCTATGTTTAGACTCTAACTCTTACGGCGGACTCTGCTTCGAGGACCCGTCTTGCTTGGAGGCCCTTTACTCTCTCGACGACTAGTGTCCCGAAGAATGCGCCCGCTGCACCGACTAGAGTGTCACCGACCAATGCAATCGCCCATGTTGCTGTAGGTGAAGGCCCCAAGACAGATATTCCAAAGATCGCCTGGAGAATCAGCAAACCTGTGGGAGCCATCGCAAGGTTTCCCAGCGTGCCAGCTACTACGAGATGTTTTCTCGATGGGTCTAGAAGGCTGCCACCGGAATACTGCAGGTAGAGGTCGAAGACTAGACCGTTAACGATTACCGAGGCAGTAATATGAGGTGAAAAATTGCTGCCGGCACTTGGGGTGCCGAGGAAGATCAGTCCAATAATTGCAGCCAGAATGGTTCCCCCCCGCTTCTTGCCCGTTAGGGAGATGAGGATAGCAAAGAAGGCCGGAAGTAGGAAGAAAAGATCGACCGAATGGGTTATGGCTCGGAGCTCGACGCTGGACACATATCCGTAAGCTGTGAATAGCGCCGTCAAAACTGCAACTAGGGCCACATAGCGGCTCGTTGATGCTCCTCTTACGCTGGGAAGGTTGGCGCCACCCATCCATCGTTGACTCATAATGTGACACAGAATTTGCGAGTATTTGGGATTTGATACAAAATAGTACGAGCTATCTGAGACCATGGCGTAGCTTTCGGCTGGCTGCTCCTATGAGTAGGCTCAGCTTATTTCTTCTTGAGGGCTGCAGACTCGAGTTTTCCGTGAACTCTCACCGTCCCAACCTTCAAAGTGGGAGTTGCGAGCTCTAGGGTAACGTCGAAGTTTAGGGCATAGCCCTTCTCAGACATCTTTCCCAAGATTTCCGCTAATGAAGACTGGGTCAGTTCTTCTGATCGTTGAGGCATACAATATCGTTGCTCAATGATCGTTCCCAGCCTATAAAGGTCTAAGCGAAACTATGAACTCCCAAGCGCAAGTTTCGAAAACGATACTGACATATTCGGGACGGGA
>DASPWY010000137.1:0-7676 GCA_035637575.1 Bathyarchaeia archaeon | reverse complement strand
TTCATCTTCAACTTCACTAACGAGCATGACATCGAGACAATCGGGAAAGTTGCAAAGTCAGACAGTGAGACAATTCGCTCTCTAATCAGAGGAACACCAGCGCGACGATGCCTACTTCTCGGAAATGTTGTCCATGACTTGCCCTTGATGGTCGACATAGAGGCTCTAGATGTCCGAACGATGGGAGAGACAAGGCTGTTCTTCTCGTAGCGACAGTAAGCCAGCTACTGTCCCGTCATCATATTCCAAGTGACGGTTGTAGAATAAGCAGGTTTCGTCTGGACAGAAGCCAGCGCTTTTGTTAGAGATTTCAAGTGTCCGTACCCTACTACAGCAACTACCTGACCATGGCTGGAATACATGATATCTCGAATTCTAGCCACCATGAACTCCTCCCGGGCATCGAGCAGAATCTTACTCAATTCAGGATAGCGCAGGCGAAACAGCCGAAGCTGCTCCTCCAAATTCTCCGTAAGCTTCGACAAGTTGAACCCGCCGAAGGGCAAGAGCGCGATACTGACCAGGGAATCGACGCCCAGCCTCACCTTCTCCCGCAAAGGAAGCTTGCGAAGAGATCCAACTGTCATTCCAATTGGAAGATCAACAAAAGCCACTCTCGCCCCAATGGCCTTGGCAGCCTCAGCTGCACGGAGCATCTCCTGCCCCGGCGGCGAACCAGTCATCTCCCCCGCAAACCTCTCCAACAACATCATCGCCAAGAAAGATCCTCCGCCACCACGACCTGAGGATTTGCCGGGATTCTCAAGCGCCATGAGCCGCCCCTCATCCAGCTCCAATGCCACCACCTCCGGCTTTATCTGCAGAATCGTTTCCCGTGCAAAGCTGGCGCTCTTAGGGTCCACGTGAATCGTCCCTATCAGACTTAGACGATCACTCACCTTCTCAATGGCCGACGAGTCCGCAACCGTTCCCGATTTTTTCTTCTTCAATCCCTATAAGGCGGTCAATCTACCTTTGCATACGTTCCAGTCATCCAGGCACGGCGAGGTCCCAAGAAGTGAGCGAGATCGACAAGCTCGACGACGAACGACAACAGCTGAGAATCGAACAATCAAAGAGCCTCGACCAGCTTAACGAAACCAAGAACAAACTCCAGAAGGTCAGGGACGAACTACAGAATCTGCGCAAGACCCGGGACGGTCTGAACGACACCGTCCGAGCGCTCAAGCAAACTCGGGACAGGCTCCGAGACACGTCGCGCGAGAAACTCGCAACTCTTCGAGAACTTCTCAAGAAAATGAGTGACCGACCCCATGCTTCAATCGCCGAGAAGGAGCTAGCAGCGTTGGAATGGCAGGTCCAAACCTCACCGCTTGAGAAGGACGACGAGAAACGCTTGATGACGAAAATTAGGAGCTTAGAGATCCGCGTAACGGGCTACCACAAGGTCCTCAAGCTTAGAGATGATATCACGAAACAACGAGAAGAAGCCGACCAGATGCATGCGCGAATCCAGGAATTGGCTGCGGAAAGCCAGAAGCATCACGCGGACATCGTCCAACTGTCCGAAGCCTTCCAGACACTCAGACTCAGACGTGAAGAACAGCAGAAGACACTCGACGACCTCAAACGGAGAACAGCCGAGACAAATCAGAAATTCCTACAACTGAGAAATACCTTGACAGATGATGAGCGGAGAGAACAGCGTCAGAAGGGAGAAGCACTCAAGGAAGCTCTAAAGGACACGGCTCAGAAGAAGCTCGTTAAAGGCGGAAAGCTGACGCTACAAGAACTCAGTGTACTCTACGAAGGTCCAGAAGAATGAAGCGTCCCATTGCCATCATCGGCGGCTCAGGAGTAAAATCCATCCTCAAAGGAAACCAGAAGATCCTCGGAACACCCTACGGACCAACTCCTAACCTTACAATCGGCGAAGTAGATTCGAGACCCGCGGTCTTCCTACCACGACATGGAGAAAACCACTCCAGCCCACCACACAGAGTGAACTATCGAGCAAACATCTGGGGACTGAAGAGCCTCGGAGTTGAACGCATTATCGCAACAAACGCGGTCGGCGCTATCGACCAACAACTCTCACCCGGCGAAATCGTGATCCCCTCCGACTTGATTGATGTGACGAAGTCTCGGGTTGGAACCTTCTACGAAAGCTCACCAGTCACCCACATCGACGTCTCCCAGCCTTACTGCCCCAGGGTCCGAGAAGTCTTAACCGCCTCGACCGCGGCAACTGGCAGAAGCTCTCCCAAAGACGTGGTTATGGCGTGTACGGAGGGACCCCGTTACGAGACCCCCGCGGAGATCAGGATGCTAAGGACAATGGGATGCGGAATAGTCGGAATGACCGGAGCCCCCGAAGCCTTCCTCGCTCGCGAACTCGAAATGTGCTATGCCTCGATAAGCTTCGTATCCAATATGGCCGCGGGGCTTCAGAGAACATTATCAGCAAGAGAAGTAGAAGAGAAGGGCCACGAGACCAGCCAAGTGCTCAACAAGATACTAACTGGAGCGATAGCAAAAATACCTGAGTCTAGGAAAGACTGTCCCTGCGGGACCGCACTCGCGCACGCTCAACTGAAGAGAGAGGAAACCCAGGAAATCGCCTAATGATAAACAGCCTCCTCAGAATTGCTGGGGTCTACAAAACCTACGAAAAGTACCTGATCCAGCAGATAAAGTACGGCCCCATGCCACAGCACATTGGAATAATTCTAGACGGTAATCGAAGATGGGCAACAGAGAAGGACCTCAACTCCACCGACGGACACTGGGCAGGTGCGAAGGTCGGCGAAGAAGTTCTTGACTGGTGCTTAGAATATGGAATCAAGACTCTGACGCTCTACACGTTTTCCACCGAGAACTTCTCAAGACCCAGCGAAGAGGTAAACTCAATCCTCAAGATCGTCGAAGAAGAGACCAAGAAACTGGGAAGGGACAGCAGACTTCACTCCCAGAAAGTACGAGTCAAAGCAATCGGCAGGACTGACCTGTTGCCTGAGAGTCTTCAAGACGTTTTCAAACGTCTCGAAGACGAGACGAGCAAGTATGATCAGCACTTCCTAAACCTCGCCATCGCCTACACAGGAAGAGCCGAGATAGTCGACGCTACGAAGAAGATAGTAGAAGATGTCCACCAAGGGAATCTTTCTCCGCAGCAGATTGACGAGGATACTTTTCACAAGTATCTTTACACTGCTCATCTACCGAATCCGAACCCTGATCTCGTCATACGCACTTCTGGCGAGGAGCGTCTGAGCGGGTTCCTATTGTGGCAGTCGGCCTACAGCGAACTTGTGTTCGAAGACGTTTACTGGCCTGAGTTTCGGAAAATCGATTTTCTCCGAGCCATACGACTGTATCAGCGGCGCCACCGCAGATTCGGCCGATAAACCAAGCAGCCTACAAATGCCTCAATGATGATGGACGAACTTATCTAACTAGAGTCAGAACTGTTCCAGGGCCCGGGCCTTGGTCTATATCAAGAGAATCGACATCCGAGGCTTCAAGACCTTCAACAAGAAGGTCTCAGTCAACCTCGACCGAGGCTTCACAGTATTCACCGGACCCAACGGGTCTGGAAAGTCCAACATCCTAGACGCGCTAAAATTCTCACTCGGAGAACTCAGCCCCCGCGAACTTAGAGGCGGAAGCCTCTCAGACCTAGTCCACAAGTCCGGCACGGGAGACGCCAGAGCCGCCTACGTAGCGGTCCAGTTCGACAACTCCGATCGAAAGATCCCCGTAGACTCAGACCTCGTCACCGTGTCACGGGAGTTTTCCAAGGGTGGGGAGGGGATCTATCGAATGAACGGCCGGCGCCTCTCTAGAAAACAAGTACAGGACATCCTCAGCTCCGGTGACATCCAAGTAACTGGCTTCAACCTCATCGCTCAACACTCAATCACCCGTCTCGCAGAAATCAGCACTGAAGAGAGAAGACGGATCCTGGAAGATCTTATTGGACTGGGGGTCTTCGAAACCAAGAAAGCCGAGACAAAAGTCCAGCTCTCCGAAGCCGACCTTAACCTGAGGGTAGCAGCAGGCAAGGTCGAAGACGTAAGAAGCAGAATAGAACGGCTTGAACGCGAAAGAAATGACCTTCTACGTTCCAAGCTTCTTGAGAAAGAGATTGGAAATCAGCAGGCGCGAGTCTACTCCTCACAAATCGTCGCTCTCGAAAACAAGCGCGCTGGTTCCTCCCTAGGGCTTGAGATTGAGCAGAAGAACCTCGAAGCCCTAAGACACCAGAGGGACGAACTTACCAGCCAGAGGTCCAAGATTGAGGCGGAGAGACGCCACTTTGAAGAGCTCACCGTCACCCAAGGCAATCAAGAACTCTTCGACGTTGAAAGGAAGATCGCAGAGGCTAGCAATGGAGTGGTCAGAGCAAAGGCAGAAGCCGAAGCAGCCAAGAATATTCTGAATACCCGAACAAAACAGATCGAGTCTCTACAAAATCAGGGAGAGCAAATCCAGAATAATTTCAAGGAACTCCCGACTGCCATCAGAAACCTGACTGCTCAGAAGGCCGACATAGGGGCAAGATTTGGGGAAGCCAACGCCAAAGCCGAGAAGCTCAACACTGCTCTGCAAAACACGAGAGAATCTCTATCGGCCGACGCAAAGATCCATGAATCACTCGATGCTGAAATAGCTGCACTAGAAAAAGACCTATCGACCTTCATTGCAACAAGCAAGGGCAGCTCGGCGAAACTAGACCTAACTGCGAGTCATTTGCAGACGCTCGAGGCTCGCCACCAGGAATTCTCCAACCTCGCCGAGGAGCTGAAGCAAAGAATCCGGGAAATGGAGAAGCTCGGGAAGGAGGAAGCGAAGAGATTGCAGGATATTGAAGAGAAGGCGAAGGAGTATACTGAACTCAAGGATCAGCGGCACAAAGAGATTGACGAGGCTCTCGATGTTGCAAAGAGGGCACGGGTGACAGTCACCGAGTTCAATACCCAGCGAAATATTGCTGATACTCTTCAGGCAGAAGAGAAGGCGCTCCAGAAGCTTGAGGAGATGGCGGAAGAAGGAGCGCTCAAAGGAGTCCTCGGGCGATTACAAGAGCTGATCAAGTACGGTGATGAGTACAGCAAGGCAGTCGAAGCAGCCAGCGCAGGCTGGATGAGAGCTCTCGTCGTAAGAGACCTTGAAGTGGCGATAAAATGCGTCGAGAGCCTAAAACGGACCAAGCTCGGCCGAGCCAAGATAATCCCCCTCGATGACCTAGAAGTTCCCCCGGTGAACGATGAGTATGAGCAGACATCTGGAATCGTGGGTCCCCTCTCGAGCGTCATCAAACCCGAGAAGGGACTCGCTTCGGCTGTCGAATTCGTCTTCGGCGATACAATGCTCGCGACGAATCAGCGAGCGGCCTTCCTGAGCGCCGCGAAGGGCCTTAGATGTGTTGTCACGAGCGGGGACCTTTACGAGCCGGGCGGAGGTCTCGAAAGCGGCTACTATCGAGCTCCGTTCGACGCCTCCACTCTCATTCCAAGGTCCAACGTCTTGGAAGGACTTGAGCGAACCGTCAAGTCCCTAGAATCCATTGTCCAGCGATCTCGAACAGAACTTGATCGGTTAGAATCTGAGATTGTCAAACTCAGAGAAGACAGGGTTTCCACTAGCAAAACACGAGAAGCACTCACACGCGATGTCGACATGGCTCAGAGGAGCCTCGAAAGGACCCGTTTGTCGCTACAACAGACGAAGAAGAGGATCGACAGTCTCCAGAACTCGATGCAGCGCGAACAGGAACTACTAGAGGAAATAGCCCAGAAGCAAGGCGAGATAAAACGACGCCTCTCGATGCGCGAGGAAGAGCTAGCCAAGCTGAAGATCGAACAGAGACGGACAGCAATCATGGCGATGGAACGCGAACGAGACCGAGCGGTCGCGGAAGCAGAGACCCTGCTGCGCGAGAAGCTAGCGCTGGACAGCAAGGTTGCCTCTACCCAGTCCACACTTGACACTCTGAAACCTGGCTACGACCAGGTACGGATTCAACTGAGAGCCCTTGAGACTGAAATCAGACGAGAGGAATCAAGGGTCGAGGCGGCGAATAAGAAATCCGAAGAGCTACGACAAGAAATGAGTAAGCTTACCGAAGAAAAAGCTCGACTAGTAGACGCCCTTGCATCAGTCGGTCAGGAGAGGAGAAAGTACGAAGATAGATTCTCTGAGATAGAAAAGTCACTTTCGCAACTAATCGATAGAATGGACCCGCTCAACTCCAACGTCTCGGAGTTGAAGGCAGGCCTCAGAGAGCTAGAGACGCAGCTGACAATGCTGACTGCACAGTTGCGAAATCTCGGCTTTGAGAAGCCTCTTGAAATTACGCTAGAAGCTATCGAAGATGCTACGAAAATCAAGGCGGGTCTCGAGAAGGAGCTAGCTGAGATCGGCTTGGTTAATCAGCTGGCGGTCCAGCATTATGAAGAGATCAAGGACGGATACAAGCACCTCTCAGTTCGAATAGGGGATCTCGAAAGAGAGAAGCTGGCAATTCTAGACTTCATGAATGAACTGGAGAAAAGGAAACTCGACACTTTCATGGGCGCTTTCACTAAGGTGAATGATACTTTCCACCAAATCTTTTCCGACATCACGAACGGCGGGAATGGAAGGATGGCGCTAGATAGTCCCGACAATCCATTCGAAGGAGGGTTGGATGTGTTCCTCCAGTTCCCCGGGAAAACCGAACTCACGATCGGCGCTGCGAGTGGCGGAGAAAAATCGGTCTCGACAGTCTGCTATCTACTTGCTCTGCAACAGATCCATCCGATGCCATTCTACATCATGGACGAGATAGACGCCCACCTAGATGTTCTGAACGCGAAGAGACTGGCAACATTAGTCAAGTCTAAGAGCACGGATTCCCAGTTCGTCGTGATCTCTCTGAAAGACACTACGATCTCTCGTGCGGATAGAGTCTTCGGAGTCTACATCGACCAGGGACAGAGCCAAGTGATCTCTCTACCAAACAAGGGCGGAGTCAAAGATTGACGACGGAACAGGATACTTACTGGCTCAAGAGCCCGTACACTGTACTCTTTGACTTGCTCCACTTACATCGTGTCAAGCCATGGGACGTGAACCTGTCCCAGCTTCTGACGGGTCTGATGAAGGAGATGAAAGGCCGAGGATTCATAGACTTCTCAGTCTCAGGAACAGCACTACTATCCTCTGCAGTCCTTCTGCGGATGAAATCGGAACTCATCCTGAAGATGGAGGAACCACCGCGACCTCCACCTGAAAAGCCCACGGACTATGTGCCTCCCCCCCTAGCGTTCCCGATCAGATTCCAGTCCACAACAACCTCCCTAGACGAAGTTCTCAAGGGAATACTTGACGTTCTCAGGGCCGAGAGGCTACTGCCCTCTGAGACTGCTCAGCTAGTGTCCCGTACGCCTGCCGTGTTTGAACAGGCGGACGATTGGCTTGTGAAGATTGAAGACGAGATCAACGCTTTCTACAGCCGACTCTTGGAAGAGACGGTTCCAGGCGAAACCCTCTCATTTCTGCAGCTACTGGGGAAGGGAGATACTGTGCAAGCGGTCCGCATGTTCATCATGCTTCTATTCCTCGCCATAGAAAGAAAGGTTGGTCTAGTTCAGAGAGAAGAATTTGGAGATATTCGGATCGAAGTGATAAACAATGGAAACCCAGTCTCAGACTGAACCAGCAGCTAAGAC
>DASPWY010000136.1:0-10926 GCA_035637575.1 Bathyarchaeia archaeon | reverse complement strand
ACTTCGGAATGAGTTTAGGGATGAGAGGTCAGTTCTTTTCAGAACCCTTCCTCTCACCCAGAGACAGACAAGGCCTCGTGACACTCGGAATTCTACCTGACATACACGGACTCTATAGAGACGAGGAGAATCCACCAATCGACGCCGTAGTTCTCAGTCATGCTCACATCGACCACTCCATGTGCATCTCACTCTTGAACAGGA
This sequence comes from Bathyarchaeia archaeon, assembly GCA_035637575.1. GTDB lineage: Archaea > Thermoproteota > Bathyarchaeia > 40CM-2-53-6 > 40CM-2-53-6 > 40CM-2-53-6. The sequence goes on along the minus strand of DASPWY010000136.1, from coordinate 10,722 downwards.
AGATTCCGGTCTATTGCGGCGAGACGACTCTATCGATTCTGAAGACGCTGTCCGAGATGCGTCCGAGAGGTTTCGAGAACGACCTTGAAGGAATAGAATTCAAGAGCTTCCGAACAGGCGATAACCTCAGTTTCGGAAAAATCCAGCTGGAACCGATCCACGTGGACCACAGCATTCCCGGCTCCTATGCTTTCCTAGTTCATACCTCGAGAGGAACGATAGCCTACAGCGGGGATTTCAGATCCCACGGACCAAAGTCAAACATGACAAAGGACTTTTCGGATGCGGCCGAACGATCTGAGCCCGAGCTTTTCCTCTGCGAGGGAACCAATTTGGTCAGAGGAGACCTGCGGACCGAGCAAGAGGTACTGGAAAAATCAGAGCATGTCGTCAAGAAAACGAAGGGCGCAGTACTCGCCAGCTTCTCCTCGGCGGACATCGACAGACTGAGGACCTTTCATGAGATCGCCGAAAAAAACGACCGGCTTCTTGTAGTGTCGATGAAACAAGCCTATCTTCTCAGGTCCCTCGCAAACGACAAGCACCTAGACGTTCCGAATGTGATCGGGGACCCTCACATCGCAGTCTATCAGAGATCGAAGAAGACTTACTACAACTGGGAGAAGGACATTCTCAGTTCCGTGACTGTGAAGACATCGAAAGATATTCGGGAGATGCAGCCGAAGATAATTCTGGCTTCCAGCCCCTACGACATGAACGAAGTCTTAGACATACAACCCGGTCCAGGCGGCGCATACATCAACAGTAGCTCAGAGCCGTTCAATGAAGAGATGGAGATGGATCATGAACGGTTCACTAATTGGCTGAACCATTTTGGACTTCCAATGTACCAGATTCACAGCTCAGGCCACATGATGCCCACAGAGTTACGAGAGACGATTGCTCAGGTGAAGCCGAAACGGCTGATACCTATCCATACGGAGCAGCCTGAATTGTATCGTCTGTTCGTGAAGGATCTCACGATGGTCGAGCTGGGAAGCAAAGGCTCGACAGTCGAGGTTTGACGGCAGAGCAGAGGGTTGAGCCAGAATGGGCGATGACGGAAAACCGGCTGTTTTGAAGGATGGCCGAAGGGTTCGGCTTCGTACTTACAAGCCTTCGGATAAGGAAGGCCTCGTTTCAATGTATGCGGGTCTTTCGCAGGAGTCTCTCAGGTGGAGTATGCCTCCTTACAATCGGGAGAGAATCGAGCGCATGACTTCCGACTTGGAGAACAGGATAATTGTCCTAGGTTTTGATGGTCAGAATGTTGTGGGGCATCTGCAGATATCTCTCGCCACTAATGCCCGGTTTCGGGGGACAGGGGATCTATTCATCTATCTGCATCAGGATTTTCAGAACGCTGGGTTGGGTGCGGCCTTGATGAATGAGGGTATCGCCCTAGCTCGAGCCCGACGGGTGCACAGGGTCGAGTTGACTGTGGTCGCCGATAATCATCGAGCAATTAGATTGTATGAGAAGGTGGGTTTCCAGCGAGAAGGTGTGAAACGCGAGAACTACCTTGGCGAGGACGGGAAGTATCATGATGAGGTCGAGATGGGAATTCTACTCTGATTTCCAGCTGTGAAACTGGTGAGATGAACGACAGATTCGACCGATTCGGGCTTATTCTTCCAATTTAGGACCGTTTGGGGTCTAAACCATAGACGTTGCCGAATATCGGAGAGGCGCGCCTGACCTCCGTTGGGGGCTACTGGTTTTCGGACTAGTTGTGCTTGTGCACTCGGTGCACTCGGGCCTTCCCGTTCTTCTTTCTGGCCCTAGTTCTCTCTTCCTCGACCGTTACGAGGAGTGTATCTCCCTTCTCAATACCCAACCGCTGGAAGTAGGACCTTGGTACGACTATTCTTAGGTCGTCGCCTTCGTTGATCATTTTGACTTCTAGCACACTGCTCATGCCATAGCATTACTTGCCCTTTGGTATAAGAACTGTGGACTGGTAGAGCAGTAGAACGATACCCTAGGCTATACAAAGTTGTCATTGGGAACGTCGATACTAAGATGAGTAGAATTGGTAGTTGTCGCTACTTAGCCGAGTAGAATTAGTAGAAAGTTGCGACGTTGGTCTAGGATTTGACTCCGACATATAACCCTCGACCCATCAGACCCTCAGGGTCAAAGACGACCTCCAAGCCTCCATCTCGGAAAGCGTCGAGATACTCTTCATGGGTCCAGAGACCCATCGACTCTCTGTCGACAACATGCTCAACCTTGCTAGGAGTCCCGATAAGGTAGTGGTATTCGAATGCAGAGACCGGTCCGCGGACCTTGCTGATGTTAATTCTCGCGATCTTCAGATTCGGCTTATCGACGGAGTTGAAGCCCACAATTCCCTTCCTGAAATTGGCTGGTGTGATCCATGGTTCAAGAATCATCAGACCTCCCGGTTGAATATGGCTAGCCATGTTTCGAACCGCCCTTCTCATACGAGCCTTCGTTTTGACGTGTCCAATAGCGCTGAATAAGCACGTAATGATGTCGAATCGATTCTTCAGTTTGAAACTGGTCATGTCCCCTCGGTGGAAGACGACTTCAGGGTGTTTCTTGCGAGCTATTCGCAGCATTTCAGGGCTGGAGTCTAATCCTTCTACACTGTAGTATTGTTTCAGATACTGGATGTGATTCCCGGTTCCGCGTGCAACGTCGAGAAGCTTGTTGCCCGAGGATTTCTTATGCCTCTGGATTAGAGTCTCGATTTTGTCAGTTTCTTTCTGGTAGTTCTTGAAGTAGTAAATCTCGTCGTAGTAGTTTGCTAGTTGCCTGTACATTCGCAAGGATCTGGACTGTTGCTCCGATGATTATCCAGAGGTATCTGATGCCTGTTTATGTGTGTAGGGGCAGAGTGATTGATTCCTCTGGATGAACGAGCCCGATGGTTATGAGCTGGGTTATGCTCTCTAGGACTTGTACTCGAATCTCGGTGGGTGACAGGTTCTTCTCGGTGGCGATATCTGTTGTGATCTCGTCGATTGTTTTTTCTCCGTTACTTTTTTCCCAGAGGTTGGCGATGTCGTCGCTTCCCAAGTATCGAGAGTTGGCCTCATTGATTAGCACTATCTTTCCGTCTGGGTTTTTTGCGATGTGCCCTTTCTTTCTGGGCTTGAACGTTGAAGGATTGAATTCTATCGTTACAGGTTCTTGGGCCGCTTCCAACCGCTTCTTGGCCTCTGGGCTCATCTTATCAGGGGTCCAGGGCGGCTCCCAGACAATCTCGACTTCTGCCTTTTTCACGCCAGGGATCTTCTCGATCTCTGTCTGGACTTGGTTCATCAGGTAGGCGTGCGCGGGGCAGCCAATTGTGGTCAAGGTCATGCGGACTTTGACGCTGTCATCATCGATTGCGACTCCGTAGACGAGACCGAGGTCTACGATGTTTACCGGTATCTCGGGATCATAGCAGTTGCGGAGTGCGTTCATAACTCCGTCCACTGTGAGAGATTCGGCCATGAGGGCTGACCTTGGATATGATGTGTCCTCGGGGACTAATAGATATGTCCTAACCTTATGTTAGACGAAAATCCTGGGAAGTTTTGTTCACAGTTAGCAAAGAATCACGCTTTCTGATTGGAGGTCGCTCCTTTGGAGCGATGTGCGGTAAGAGTTTGATGGAATACCATTCCTACGAGCACTAGGATTGTTGCTGCTGTGAAGATGTAGAATCCTTGTTGGAAGCCCCAGGTGCGGGTTACTCCAAATATTGTTTCTGAACCTGTCGGCTGAGTTATGCAACCCGTTCCTTGACAATTGTTGGATGCAGTGTAGCCGATGAGTTCCGCGTAGCCTACTAGGGCGGCGACGGAGGTCACAAGGCTGCCGGCGAGGATTCTGACGCGCGGTGTGAAGCTTCCAGCAATTGCCAGTGCAATGGAGAGGAGCGCCAGGGCGAGAATGATTGGGCTGTAGGTTGTGATCGTATTGGAGAAGCCTGAAGCGTTATTGATATCGGGGTTGTGGCTGGGACCACCAAAGAACCCCCACATCGAGGAGGTGGAGATGCCGAAGCCTGTTGCTGTGATTCCCCACCACGGAAATAGGATGCTAACCAGGGCCAGAACGCCACCTATTATTCCTAGGAAGTTCACTCGTGGGAGCTTCGTAGTCAAGAAATCCTTCCATCCCAAGCTTAGGACCAAATCAGTCGTTTATGATATTAAGCGTCTTTGACAGAAACATGAGATCTGAGCGGGTCGAGCTTCAACTTGAAACTTTGTCAGCTTTTTGTAATCCATTAAACCTACTCGGAAACGACACGTTGTGAAGTTCATTGTTGCTGGCGGGCTCAACATGTTCGCCAACTGGAAACAGATACAGACAGCGGCAGTCGAATCAGACCAGCTTGGATATTGGGGATTCGTACTCCCGGACCACTACATGTGGGGACCCGAGAGGGGCGGCGATTCTACATTTGAGACTTGGACAGCCCTTACTTATCTTGCCGCGAAGACGGAGAAGATCCGACTCGGGACCCTCGTAACTCCCATTCCCTTTCGCCCACCCGGAATGCTCGCAAAGACCGTATCCACTCTTGACCTCCTCTCAAACGGGCGGACGATTCTAGGTGTAGGAGCAGGCTGGTCCCAGACGGAATTTGAAGGATACAGCGAATGGAATTCGAACAAGATCCGAGTTGACAAGACCCGTGAAGGATTGGAACTTATCCTGAAACTCTGGACCCAAGAAAAGGTGGTCTTCAAAGGAAAATTCTACCATGCCAACGGAGCAGTTCTGGACCCAAAGCCCGTTCAGAAACCTCATCCCCCACTCCTATTCGCAGGCATCGGTCCACGAATGCTCAGAATGGCAGGAGAATACGCGGACATTTGCATGATATCCGGGTTTCCGGGCGTTGACAATGCCAAATCACGAAAGATCGTCTTGGACGAGGCTCACCGCCGACAAAGAACCGGAAAGATCTCAATGGCAGACATGGCACCTTTCCCGCGAAGTCCCGAGTCAAAGTACGAACGAAAAGAGTATCTGAAACATGTTGAAGCCGCGAGCGAAGCCGGCAGCAAATACTTCGTTACACCGTTTCCCTCGACAAACTATCTAGGATCCCTCCTAGATTTTGCTGAGAACATCATACCATCCTTCGCCAAATAGGCACTCGAGCATACAATCGTGGCTTGACCATGATCTGGATAATCGGGGACGCATTTGAGAAAGCTGACTTTTTCCAGAAACTCGGCTAGTCATGCCACTACTTTAGCTGTTGCGACTGGTGTTAGATGACCGTTCATTAATAGAATCTCGTTACTATTGAAAGAGAGTGTTAATTGCACAGTTACGGAACTTGCGGCAGTTATCTGGAAGCCTCCGTTGGTAACGGGAACTTTCAGGCTTCCACTAGGAACTGAGTATATCGCGCTTGGTTTGCCCGAGAAGCTGACAGTCACGGCTGTCACGTTGAATCGGAGAATGTCGTATTTGCCAGCGGGGAGCGGCACTTTGCCAAGTGCCTCCGAAAGGCTCAGCACCTTGATCATGTCTATGGTCTGTTGTGAAATCTTGATGAGTTGCCAGCCGCTAGAATCGCCTTGGCCAGCAAGGTGAGCTTGGAATTGCGAAAATGTCACGTTGATGTGAGTAATGCTTGGATCGTATTGTTGAGAATTGCCGGACTGCGCTTGAGCTGGATCGGTAATGGTCAGGGTCACTGTTCCCTGGACGTAGTTGGTGTAAAAGAGATAGCCTGCGATTGAACCTATGATGATGATTGCAAGGATGACGGCTATAGGGCCCTTAGACAAAGGCTTTTCCAAGAAGATCAATCCTTTAGACGGGATTTAATGCTACTGAGTTGAACACCCATCAGAACAAGTACTATCACGTGTGAATAGACCCGACCAATGGCGAAAGACCAAACGCGAGTCTTTAGGAAGCATCTCGAAACCTTCGAGGATACCTGTGAGCTAGGTGCTTGAGCTAGTCGAATTCAAAGAGTTGTTCTCTCCAAAACTTTTCGCTTCCTGATCCCTGATTTCGCGTTCGTCCGGATCATGAGACTCAGCTCTTGAGGACGGCTGGTCTCGCGTGCCTTCTGAATGTCCAACTGTTTTGCCAGGTATAGGAGAAAGCTCGTGTTCGGAACACCATCTGGTCAAGGCTTCTTCGGCCGCCTTGCTAAGGGAGCCACGGCCATAACCGTGGAGGCTCATTGCGATCCGTCTAAACTTCTCATTCAGACTTTCTGAGAGATAGATCTTCAATTCTGCCATTTGCTAACCGACTCTTTGTCTCTATGTCACTAAAGGGACGAGGCTAAACTGGCTAGTGTAACATGGACCCTCGGATGACGGGTTCCGTCACGGGTAACTGCTCAGCGGCCATATCTGTACTTGGAAAAAGCGGTCATAATGTCGAAGCAATCAAGCGTAATGGACGACCTCCGACCAATAATGCCACCACTCATACGCCTACTCGCGGGAATCATCGTCCTCGTCGTCATACAAGCAACAGTCCTCGGCTTCCCAGGCATCACAGCGCTAATCCCTACCACCACCTTCACTATCGCTGCTTTAGTAGTGTTCACGCTCGGACTAGTCGTGTCCGCCATTGTACTAAAGTTCGGAACACAACTGGCTAACTCTCTAGGCGATGCTTACAAGAGCTACCGCAACTATACACCACTGCTCACTTGGATATTTCAGATGATAGCACTGGTAATCCTCTACAATGTTTCCAAGCCTATCACAGCTAGCTACTTCGCAACAATCCCATGGGCCTATCCACTGATATTCCTGCTGATAGCTATCGGCCCAACAATCAAGGTAGTAATGAACACGGTCAACGCCCTCGAAGGCAAGAACACCTCTAGGCACCTACAGACCAACTAGCCCAACAAACATACGGATACTAGCCCAGTTCTATCAAAACAGGGCCGGAAGATAGGATAAAACCCCATTTTTTGTTATGTCTCGAAATTCTTGCATGCGATGCTTCGGGCTTTCTACGGACAGTTGCAAAGTTTTTCCAATCCAGACTTAATCAAAATGATTGCCACGATCATCGCAGTGGTCGCAGGAACTCCTACAACGCTCGAGATGAGAGGAGCGACAGCGTAGGCCACCGACTGAAAATCCCCATACTCGCCTCTTTTGCTGCAGTAACGCCAATCGACACAGATCTTGGCTCTCAACTTCTCCAAGGATCCAGAGATGAAAGACTTGCCTCTCTGAACTGCGTTCTGCCTTGTGACTGTTCCAGCCAAGGGGTAATCCGGCGTGATGAGCGACCTGCCCAATTCCTCGTACAGATCATCGACGCTCTTCACGAGAAGATGTTCTATGTTGGAAGACAATTCGATCTTGTCCCTAGAGCTTGAAGCATAATTAAGTTCCAACCACGAACTACTATCAGCCCATTTGACCTGCGAGATCTGAATTCAGGTCTTCTCTCCTTTCTTTCCTCTAAATACGACGTCATCGAGCAACTACCTGGAGCTCGTAATCCCTTGAAAGGATCAGACTTGCTGGTCCGATGCCTTGAGAATGAAGAAACAGAATTCGTCTTCCAAGTGCCCGGCGAAGAGACCCTTGCGATCACAGACTCTCTAGGACAGTCGAAAAAGATCAAACTCATCACAGTTCGGCACGAGCAGGCCGCCGCTTTCATGGCCGGCGTCTACGGCCGTCTCACGGGTCGGCCGGGGATCTGCGTAGCAACCCTGGGTCCCGGCGCCACAAACTTGGCGACCGGAATCGCAGATGCTAACGTAGACAGGGCTCCTCTAATCGCCGTTACAGGACAGGCGGCCCTTGAGCATTTTCACAAGGAATACCATCAATACGTTGACGTAGTGAATATTCTGCGTCCCATCACGAAGTGGAACACTCGGATTTTCAAGGCGGACACGATTCCTGAAGCTGTTAGGAAGGCTTTCAGGACCGCCGAGGCCGAGAAGCCAGGATCGTGCCACTTAGAAGTCCCGGAGGATATCGGTGACGAAACTGCCCATACTACGCCGATTCCTCAGATTGCTGGTCCGGAACAGGCCCGTCCGACAACCAGTCAGATACAACAGGCCGCCCAACTCATCAACAAAGCCAAGACACCTCTCATCCTCGCCGGAAACGGAATCATCAGGGCTCGGTCAACTGCACCCTTCCGCGAGTTTCTAGCGGAGGCAAAGATTCCAGTGGCCCACACTTTCATGGGCAAGGGAGCGTTGCCTGACGATAACCCTCTCAGTCTCTACGCGATAGGACTGCCCTCCCAAGAACTAGTAAGCAAGGCCTTCGAGCTTGCAGACCTGATCGTCGCAGTAGGCTACGACCTTGTAGAATACGCCCCATCACTCTGGAACCCGCGTAATGATAAGACAATAATTCACGTGGACAGCACCAGTGCTGAGATTGACGCGAACTATCAGCCAAGCATACAGCTAGTCGGGCATATCGGCCAGACACTATCCATTTTGACTGGTCAAGTCAAACCTCGATCCAGCAATTTCGCAAAGTCCGTCAGGGAAAGCATTCTCGCAGAAGCCACCGCAAAATCGCGAGACGAGTCATATCCGCTGAAACCGCAAAGGATTCTACATGACTTACGAGAGGCTTTGAAGCGGGATGACATTCTCGTCAGCGATGTGGGAGATCATAAGCTCTGGATCTCACGACTGTTCCCAACGTACGAGCCGAACACGGTACTCATCTCCAATGGATACGCGAGCATGGGCATCGGACTGCCTGGAGCCATAGCCGCCAAGCTAGTCCATCCTGATCGGAGAGTCGTTGCTGTGTGTGGAGATGGAGGATTCCTCATGACGGCCCACGAACTAGAAACTGCTGTCCGGTTAGGAGTAGGCGTTACCGTGGTCGTCTTCCACGACAACGCGTACGGGTCAATCAAGAGAAAACAATTGGCCCGTTTCGGCCGCGCTTCAGGTGTAGATTTTGGAAATCCGGACTTTGTCCAATTGGCCAAGGCGTTCAACGCTCAGGGCTATCGTCCGAGCAGAGCTTCCGAACTGGCATCGATCCTCGATAATGCTCTCGACTCGCGTAAGCCGAGTGTTATTGATGTCCCAGTGGAATATTCCTGAGATCTATGCACGAATTGGCGACAGTCTACGGCTTGCCTCTAAGTCTCAGGGTTCTGAGAATGACCCAGTAGGCCAACGCACCTAGAGCGGCAAGGGGGAGCGATGTAGCAAGCAGATTAGAGAGCAAGGTCGTGTTTAGCAACTCGCCACTAAAGACGGAATCTCTAAGCGCAGTAGCCGCTAGACTGAGGGGGTTATAGTCGGCAATCGTTGCGATTGGACCTGGAAGGTATCGGGAAATCGTCTGGGCTGAGTAGAAGATCGTGCTGATGGTGACGAGAGTCACCTGAAGAGCCTGGGCATAGACCCAGTATATTTCGCCCCTTCTCGAGATACTCGCGAAGAAGGCTGCCAGACCTGCTATTCCAGTTGCGAGAACGAACATGAAGGGAAGCAGCAAGATCGCGTTCAGGATATTGTGGGGATGAACTGCGAAAGATGCGATTATCAGAAGCGCAGACGAGTAGACCACTCCTCCGAGGCCTCCGGAAATGATGTAGGCGACAACCAGTCCCGATGTTCTGATTGGCAGAGTCATGTAGTATTGGACCACTCCCTCACGCAAGGCCAACCAGATTCTCCGTCCGGTGTCCGTGGCCGCGGTGAACAATCCCACGGTCACTATACCTGGAACTAAGAATGAGAAATATTCGGGGCTGATCATCCTCCCCATAACTAGGGCAGTTACGAGCATGTCGGATAGGCTGAGGCTAATCAACACGGCCATCAGCCACTTGGTTCTGAAGAAGTATGAGAAATCAGTCCGGGCGACCAAGAGGAGGCGAGAGAACTCGCTCAAGCTGCCTTGACTCCTTCTATGATCTTGTTCACGATCCTCGCGCTGAGAGACAGAGTACTAACCGCTATTGCCGTGACTACAACTGCAGCCAGCACCGGATTGAGCAAGTATTTTGGATCGAAGCCTAGAACCCACCTGGTCAGGTCGGCTCCATATGTTAGTGGACTGAGAACGGAGACCGGAGAGTAATAATTTGGCATTATGGCAAGAGGGTAGAAGACGGTGCTGAATCTGATGAGAAGAGCGGAAAGCGCCGCCAGCACGGCCATGTAAATGTCCACGGCTTTGAAGGCGATGAAAGACAGAGATACCATCGTCCCTGTGATACCCAATCCTAGAAGAAACAGTGCTGCCAGGGCGAAGAGAGCTCCTGAGATTGTGAGATTTCCCCATATGAAAAGAACCGCTAGCAGTGGCGGCGCTACTTTCAGCAGCGTGTTCACCACTCCATAAATTGCCTGGGCGACTAGGAATCCACTCCTTGAAACGGGGAGAGATAGGAAGTACGGTAGTTCTCCTTCGTGGGCGTGTTCGACGAAGTGTCGACCTACGTCTTCTGCCGATTCGAAGACGACAATTATCATTAGTCCGATGCTGTAGAAGAAGAAATAGTTCGGTAGGTTCGAGCCTACGAGTCGGGATATGAGCGACCCGTAGACGGCTAGTTGTAGTGCGAAGAGAGCCCAAGAAAGTATGAACCAAGTTGGATCACCTAGAAGGACTCTGATGTTGAAGGCCGCGAGATTTAGTACTCGATTCATTGTTGATCGATCAGAGCTTTGCCTGTGAAGTGAATGAAGACGTCATCGAGCGACGGCTCTGTTATTTTGATCGACGAGATTTTCGCGCCCAAGTTGTA
>DASPWY010000135.1:0-16004 GCA_035637575.1 Bathyarchaeia archaeon | reverse complement strand
CATCAGGGGCTACGGGGATGCACCCTGCTCCACATCCTTGCATGAAGGAAATATTGATCGCCTCTTCTATCGCTGGGTATAAGTACACGGCAGACTCCTCGAGAACCTCAGGGACAGTCCACAGTCGCTTCTCAATATAATCCACATTTGACGGTTTGACTTTGATCAAATTATCGGCGTAGCCAGGCATGAGCCTCCTTTCGGCTTCAGAAATTGCTCCAAGAAGAATGAATCGGTATTGAGGGAGCATCCTTGCAATTGAGAGGAAATCCTCAATTCGTTTATGCGTAGCCATGCGCGTAACTAGCGCAACCTGTTTTTTCTTATGGCCCGGCTTGAACTTGAGGCTTGCTGGAGCAGTTATGAACACGGTGTGCGGATAATGAAACTTACTGAGAGTAACTTCAAGAGAACGAGATAGAGGAATGCTTAGAGCATTCCTAAGTTCAACATCAGTGCGCAGGATTCTCTTTATGAAGTAATAGTAGGGCTTTTTGAAAGTGGAACTCGGTATCCGGATTATACTTTCCCCTGTGTATTGTCTTGAGTAGATCGACCCAATTATGAAAATGTCTGTAGGGTCATAGAAAATATTGAACAACTTCGCGCCTGGTGGAGACTCGACCCAGTAGGCTGTCTGTGTATGCCATACTTGGTCAAATTGCATATATGTTCTTGCAACCTTCCCCCTCTGTCGCTTCACTGAAATGGCTCTCTGGAGAGCGAGAGCTTTTCGAAACCTGGGTTTGAAATCTGCAAGAGGCAAAATTCCAGCAAGATCTGGTTTGATACCGAATGCTCTTTCTACAGCTTCTTCACTATAATCAATCGACCTAAGGTAAACATCGTGTCCCATTTCGTAGAGGGCCTGAATGACGTTAATGGCCAGATATTCTCCTCCACCGAATACACCGAATCTTGGGTGAACCACGAGGACCTTCAAACTATCCAAATCCTATCGGACAATACATTTGATTCTGGAGTCGTCACGCATGCCGATCGTTAATTCCAGTCGAGCACCATGACTCACGGGAGAGAGCATCCCATAATTACTTATCAGTCAGCATCGAGCTAACACTTAGGCCGAGACAATTCTGTCTCGCAATGTGATAGCGCATCCATCCAATAGATTTGAACGCGCAAACTTCCTCGTGCCTGTCGTTTCCAACCACCACCTTGCAAATCCCTTGTTTGTGCGCTAGAACAGACTCTTAATCTGAGCCTCTTATGCTCACAATAGTATTCCGAGTAGCCAGCAAGCATCGCTCACGGGTTAATCATGGTATCTTCTTATAACATTGGCGAGGGTTGCTTCGAACGCCTCTGGTCCGAAAGTCTCTGCCCGAGACATGGCAGAGTTTGACATCCTTCTCCTCACTCCATCGTCCGCAATTAGACCGGAGATAAATTCGACGGCCTGGTCGATCAGCTTCCACCTGTATCCGACCTCGTCTGTTACGATCTCTCTCGGTCCTCCACTGTCATGAACTACCGGCACGCACCCGGCCGCCATTGCTTCAACAATGCTTATACCAAAATGTTCGTTGCGGGCACAGTGCACGTAGATCTTAGCCCTCGCAAGCACATCCCTCAATTTTCTCAAAGGAGACATCAGAAACGAGACATTCATAGGAGCAATTTCCTGCAACCGCCGGAAGTATGATTCCCGATCTGGAGCAACGCTTCCAATTATTGCAAACTTTAATTTCGGAAGCCTTTGTGCCAAATCTAGGAACAGATTCATCCGCTTTTCGGGCACCACCCTACCCACGGTTATGACCAAGTCTTCTCTTTGACTGTTGGTATTCTTGTAGAGATCGATAGGACATGGTGGATAGAGGGTTGTTGACTCGCGCCCCCATTTGTCCCTAACGAAACCCTGGGTGAAATTGGAGGTCGATAGCAGGCAATCGATGTCGCGGATGCGATTCCGGTAGAAGAGCATTGCGGGCCAGTAGTATGCTTTCCATAACAGGGAGGATGGACGGGACTCTAGGTGAACAAAGTATTCTGGGAAATAGCAATATTGTATGACGGGAGCGGTGGCAGACGGCAGGTAAGCCACGTCCTGTGTACTCAGAATCAGGTCAAAATCTTTTGCTCTCGTTACCACTCCCCGGATATGCCACTGGTGATAGAGAAGCCTCTGGTAGAGGACTGCTCTATCGGCTATGGGCCGAAAAGAGGGATAGCTCAGCATCCGAACTTGTTTGAATAGGCCCTGGCATCCAAAAAAGTCCTCGAAAGCGGGAATGTCAAATACCTCGCTGGCGAGAAGCACCTCGTGTCGGGCCCTCAAGGCTGTGATAATTGAGTGTACGGCTACGCGTTCCCCACCGCCGAAGACACCCATTCGGGGATGTATGACAAGGACCTTCATTCGTCCCAACTCCACAAGTTCGGTGTTTCTACGGCTGTTTCGCAACGGCTTCGTATAGAGCTTTCAATTCGCTTGTTGACTACGATCAACGTGGAGGTCGAGAATTAGGTAGTCTCATTTCTCTTTGAGACTCGGATCTTAGAAACTTTTTCTCAATGCGGAGCGTCCTACGGCTATGGAAAGCGGATCTGGTACTGGCGGAGTCCTTCGTCTGGCTTCGGGAAAATGTGTTCCTTGTAACGATGCGAAACCGTTCACGGTCGAGGAGGCTACTGAGCGTTTGAAGGATCTGCCAGGATGGGTTATGCAGTCGGATTCGATCCTGAAAGAGTTTCGGTTCAAATCCTATGTCGCGGGTCTTGAATTTGCGTATTCTCTGGGTAAGATTGCTGAGCTGGAGAATCATCATCCGGACCTTTTCATCGGCTGGCGTCGCGTCAAGGTGGTATTTTCGACTCATGCGATTAAGGGTCTGAGCCAGAACGATTTCGTAATGGCTGCAAAGTCACAGCTAGAGTACTCGAGGTATGGCGCTTCTCAGGGACCCTGAGCTAGGTCAGCGTCGTGTTTTCATTTGTTCTTCTATTGTTTTGAGTCTGTTTTCTATTGTTGTTAGTCTGTCTAGTATTTCCTTGAGTATTCTTCTGAGTTCTTCTTGTGGTCCGATGTACTGTCCGGGTCTGAGGGGTGAGGGCAGCGGCTCTATGGGTCTGGGTCGTAGCGGGTCCGGGAGGTTGGGGCGTTCCAATAGGGGTCCTGTTGATCTTCTTGGCTTCTCTGTTTTCAGGGTTTTCATAGGTCACGACCATACTTTTTCGAGTAGAAATAGTAGGAGTTCAGGCTTCAAAAAACTACTTTTAAGAGTAGAAACAGTAGCATATTCCAGTTGGTAAAATCGCTCAGAATAAGCCCGGATCGGCAATCTGGGATGGGGTCCCATATGATGCCCAGTTCACGCTTGCATGATCCAGTAAACGCCCGTATTGAAAATGGCTGATTCGGCTGTTCTGAGCGAGAAACCGGTAATCTCGGCAGGAAAGGCTTCAGCCAGCGAATGAACCCTTTCTGGAATTTACAAAAAAATTCTTTCCCGCGACAGAAAGCCGCCCCTTAAAGGACTCTTCCTTGGTGTGTTCAGTCTGCTATCTTTCTTTTTCCGTTATCTTCTTTTTTCTACTAACTATTTCTTGACCCCCCCAGGGTGGTATATCAAAACAAAAAAAAGTCCTTCACACTTTGTACGGGCGTCTTCTCATATTCCCTACTATTCTACTGGTATGGGTCGTGTGGGCTTCTTCTCGTCGCTCTTCGCGAACCGGACCTCTAAGACCCCGTTCTTGTAAGTAGCCTTCGCAGATCGCGGATCAACCATGTGCGGCAGCTCCAACTCCTTCAAGTACCGCCTCTTTGCCGAGTCGACGCTGATCTTCAAGGCTCGATCAGTCGATTCCAGCTTGATCTCGTCCTTCTCAACCCCCGGCAACTCTGTAACAACCACAACCTCTCTCCCGTCATCCATGACATCCACAAGCGGCTCCCGCTCCTCTTTGACCAGCGGACCCCGCGCGCCAGGCTCCACATTCCCGAACTCCCGAATAACCGGCTTCCCATCGGGACCGAGAGACATGGAGAACCCGTACACAAAGGGTGAGCCTCCCTCTTGCGCCTTCGGCATCTCCACCGCCTTCCGCATCATATCATCCATCAAACGGTCCATCCGTTCCATCTCGTCAAACACGTCAAACCACCAGCCCGAACGGCTACGACGTCTACGAACCTCTTTACGCGGAGCCAAACACTACACAGCCAGAACCGGATGATCGTCCGAGACTATATTGGAGTTCCTACCCGTCGCCCAGCTCAGATCATGCGCTTAGCCAGACTATTGATATCCGCGCCCCGATAACCCAACTCGCCGCCATCAGTCGCAGCCCGGCGCAGACTCCGCTTGAATCCTCCGCGCGGAGGATGGAACCTGAACGGCACCTTCAGACCAGCCCGCGATAGTTCACGAAGACTCGTCTCACCCGCCACGACCGCCTTCGCCAGATCGTCAAAGCTCGACTTTCCCAAAAGTCTGAGAAAACCATCGTCTAATCCGTCAGCGCCATCGCGTTCGCCGCGCTTCTCTAAGACTCGTTCCAGTAGGTCCGGGCTGACCTCGCCCCAAGCAACGAGAACCTTCGCCGATCGAAGCATCCCAAGGTTCGACGGCGTATTCTCTAACAGTCTAGCCTGAAAGGTCCGCTCAAGCTTCAACGACTCCATCGTCCTCTGAACATCCGGATTGTCCGAGGCAGTCCCTCGAAGACGAACCGCCAAGATCGGATTCTTGCTCAACGACTCCATCTAGTTCACCCAGTCGCTCTGCGTCACAACATTATACGTCTGCGTCAATGCGTCAAAGACCGCCAGCGCCGACGATGACAAGGTCGAGGTTGACCCAAACGTCCGAGTCCAACAATCCCTCACACCGGCCAATCGAAGAACCTGTTTCGGAATCTCCCCAGCAACCAACCCGAGACCCCGCGGCCCAGGCAAAACCTCCACTCGGACACTACCCGTCTTGCCCGTGACATTGAACGGGACAGTATGCTGCGTTCCACAACGACACTCCCAGCTCCCGCAGCCCCGCCTGACCGGAATGATGTTCAGCTTCGCTTGCACAGTCCCCTTGTCGATCGCTGTCCGGACCTGGCGCGCCTTCCCCTCGCCGATGCCGATAAATCCGTCACCATTACCGATGGCGACAACTGCTCTGAACCTGGATCTCTCCCCAGCGTCTGTCTGTTTCTGGACAAACCCTATCCCGAGAACCTCTTGTTGAATGTTCGGCAGGAGCGTGTCAACGATCTCTGGCTCTTTGATCCTCAATCCTTGGGTGAAGATCTCTTCCATGGATATGATCTCTCCTTGCTGGACCTGTCGGCCGAGCTTGGTTTTCGGAACCCATCCGATCTCTTGACCGGGGCGCTGGCTCATTTGGCCGCCTCCAAAGGTGCTGTTGACACAGTCTTTCTAATCTCTTCGAAATGTCCAGACAGATCCTCAGGTTTCAATCCTCGGCTGAGATATGCGCTGAATCGTTTCTTGTACAGATCGTGCTCGCCCGCCAATGATTTCGCGTATGTGGCGATGTGATTTCCTCCGATCCGTTCCATAGGTGGGAGTTTTTCTGGAGAGTGTGGAACAGTGAGACCAGAATCCGCCAGTCCTTTCAGGACTGCGAAAAGCTTCGAGCCTTTCGTCGGACCCTTAAGCCCAAGATCCAGAATAGCCTCTTTGACCCCTCTCTGAACAGCTCTCCGAGCGGCAAGCGCTCCAGTGAGGTAAGCCGAGGGAAGATTTCCAAGCCCGCCCTTCCAACCCAGCTTAGGAAGCTCTCGAGAAGAAGCGGATGCTCTTACAATATCCCCGGTGATGGTTGCATCAGTGATCTGCACAGTAACATACTTGTTGGTAAGCCTGACAACAGCCCGCGGCTTGCCCGATTTGACTAGTGCCCGGCGCAGCTTGTAGTCTGTCTTGCCCTCTCTCCGTCGCCGGTAAGGTAGCGCATAGCGGGGACTGTCAGCCATGGACTAACGCTTCTTTACCAGTTGATGGGCCTTTACATACTCATCTACATGCGACCCGCTACGGAACGCTCCACCCTTCGCCATACCAAGCAGAGTAGTGTAGTTTCCGGCGGACAGTTGTCTCTTATCTCTCAGCCATCGTAAGTGTCTCCGGATCGCTCTGATCTTGAGGACCCAAGCCTCCTTGCCAGGCTTCTGACCCCCCTTTCTGCTGCCAGCCTTCTTCCTTCTACCGGACTTAGCGCGATGTCTGCCTCTGCTAATCCCGGTCTTTGGCAGGAGACTGATCCTTCCTTCGCGTATGAGACTCTTGATCTCTTCGCGGGTAATCGCTGATTGGACCCGGTCGTTCTCTTCCGGGTCGATCCAGACCCTGTTCAATCCCCCGCCCAGCAAGCTCGCGGCCAGTCTCTTCTGGCTCTTCAGACTCATTGAGAACTCTCCTCTGCCTTGCCGATATCCTCGTCTTCAGCGACCTCGGCTTTTTCTTCCATCTTCTCCTCACCCGTCTGTTCTGACAAAGCCTTCTCCTCCTCAACAGGAAGTGCCTCAGTCACTGCTCGTCCCTCCTCCTTTCCAGGGTTTGCAATGTGGAAGTTCAGGTCCTTCGCCTTTGTGAGTATTCCGCGCCTCTTCTTCTCTCCAACCCGTGCTGCTATCCTGACAATGTGTATCTTAGGATCAAGCTTCTCCAGCTCTACTTCCCTCCATACGAGCTGGTCGACGAGGCCCCTAGGGTGGAGGCCGCGGGTGGAGGATGCTGAGCCGTATCCGTTCTTGACTTTGGCGGGAAAGCCGCTCTCTTCCTTTCTCATCTTGCTCGTAACGCCCCGGGGTCTACGCCAGTTCTCCTTGACCCGTTTGTATCTCCAGCTCTCTTGGCGTCTGAACTCGGGTTTTGATCCTGTCATCTCTCTCACTTGGCAGTTTTCTTCGACGTCTGTGCGGGTCCTTTTCCGGAGACGTATATTCCGTCAAGAAAGACTCGGAGATCCTTCTTCTTGATCTTGGTACTATCTTGAATGTTGGCTGCGGTCTGACTAACCGATTTCAAATCGATACCCTCCACCGAGATGTCCTCACCCTTGACATCCACTTTTACTCCTTCAACTATCTTCGCGTATCTTGGGGTCTTCTCGCCAGTGAAATTCTCTATCTTCAACACCTTAGCCTTCTCGTCCACCTTCACGGTTACTGGAAAGTGGGCGTAGACTGTGCGCAGTTCGTATCTGTAGCCTTGTGTGACTCCTTTGAGCATGTTTCGGACGTGGGCAGCTGCTGTTCCCAGCATTCCGATCTCCCTCTTTCTCGGCCAGCTAGTTTCCAGTCGGACCTTGTTGTCGTCCACGTCGATTGAGACTGGAAGGTGGGACAAATCTTCTTGCAGTGACCCTAGTGGACCCTTTACCTTTACAGTTCGTCCCTCGACCTGCACGGATACCTGGTCTGGGATGGAGACCGTTCTTTGAAGAGTCTCAAACCTTGTCGTCATGTTTCACCTTTCAGAAAACGTATCCCAGGAGTTGGCCTCCAGCCCCGGCCTCGCGCGCCTCCTTGTGTGCCAAGACTCCCTTCGGTGTTGTGAGTATGAGTATTCCTACGTCTCGAGAGGGAAGAAAGCGCTTTCCCCATTTTTCGAACTCGCCTATGGTGGATGAGAATCTGGGTCTTACGCTTCCGCAGTCGTTGACTCGTCCCAGGAGTTGTATCTTGAATTTTCCTCCCCTTCCATCGTCGACGAATTCGAACTCTCCAACATAGCCGTACTTTTGCATCACACGAAGAACTTGCCCCATCAGTTTGGATGCAGGGTAGACTATGCATTCGTGTTTGTGTCGGCGTTCGTTGTTGAGGATGGATGAGAACATGTTAGAGATTGGTTCCATTCTTGGTCACATGTATTTCTTGAATCCGAGTCCCACGGCTACTTCTCTAAAGCATTGTCTGCAGAAGTTGAGTCCGTACTTCCTCACTATAGGTCCGTACTGGCCACAGCGCTTGCATGGACGAGCTCCCTTTCCATACTTCCTCTGCTTCTTCGCCTTTATCTTGGCCATGACGCTTCTCAGTTTCCAGTGCTTGTTCCGAAGTTGTTCTGCATGAACTTGACGGCGTCTTCCTTCGAAACGTAGTGTTTGCGTCCTATCCTTGAAGGACGGATGGCTCGCGACCGGATCCTATATCCGGGCCGTCCCAGCGTGACGTGAATGGTTGCGCCGAATATTCCCAGCTCGGGAACATATCTGGTTCCCGGGATTTCGATGTGCTCCTTGATTCCAAAGGAGACGTTGCCATAGTCATCGAAGCTCCTCTCGTTGATCTTGTTGCTGACAGCGTCCAGCGCTCTCTTCAAGAACTCGCCCGCGTCCTTCCCGCGTAGCGTCACGACTGCTGCTATTGGTTCTCCTTTTCTGACACCAAAATCTTTGATCGCTTTCTTCGCTTGTTTGGTTGTCGGGGTCTTGTTGGTCAGCTGGGTGAGAACTTTTTTCGCCTTTTCGAGTGGTTCGCCTGACTTGCCGGTCGCGATGTTCAGTGTGACTTTCTCGATTCTGACTATTCTCAACGGGTTGGTCGACTCTTCTTTCGCGATGGATTCAGACATTCTACTTTTCTCCTAGCCCGACGAGGGATGCTTGAGTGCCCACTGGTATCACGTATTCTGCTGGCGTGTCGAAGGCTTCGCTACCCGTCTCGATCTTGACTATCTTGGGACGAGTGTGAGTACCGGGGGTTATTGTCGTGATCTTTCCGAAGATTCCCTGGTTTCTACCGTCGACGACTAGTCCCAAAGCGCCGGTTTGAAACGGCACCAGTCCCATCATGTTCTGTTTGGGTAGGCCAAGTTGCATTGCTCCCCCCGGCGCGAATTCCCCTTCCGTTTTCTGTCTACCGCTCTGACTCTGGAGGATGATGCTTCGGCCGTCGTGAAGATTGAGCTGGATTTTTCCTCCTTCAATATTCCTCTTTCCGATTATCTTGCAGAGTTTGAAGCCTGCTTCCTTTTCAGAGATTGGCGTTGGTGTTAGTCCTCTATTCGGTTTGGGTAGGACGCGGAAGATCTGGCCGGCACCTTCGACCTGTAGAACATCCATCAAGCCAACCGGGAATCGATGATCCCTTCTAACGACCCCGTCTATCTTGACCTTGCCGGTGCTGATGATTCGTGTTGCCTCTTTGGCCGTTCTGGCGTATCCCAGAATTTCTCGGATAATGATTACAAGCGGTAGGCTCTTCCCTCTAGAATGGGGACCGGGTCTCGTATTCGGCGCCCACGTTCGTTCCTTGCGCTTTATCGGCCAGAATCCCGGTGCTGGTTCGCGTTTGAGCTGTCTGGATCCTCCCTTGCGTGCCATTGTCTAAGATTCCACCATCTTTGATTTCTCGGAGAGGAGTCCGCTCCGCCACTTGTCAGACAAGTTAAGGTTGGTGATGAGTACCTTACTAGAGTGAATGGGAAGTTTTGATGAGATGCCGGCCGCCTTCTCCCTGGTCATGCCCTCCACGAAGATTCTTCCTGTTGAATATTCCACCTTCTCCACCTTTCCCACCAGGTCCGCGAATTCGCCCCTCATGATGCGCACAGTGTCTCCAGTTCTGAGTGGAATGCGTCTGACCTTGTGCCTTGCTGTCAAGTCGTCGGATAATCGAGCGGATAGCATCTTTCGCTGCTTGTGCTTGGGGGATTGAAAGAAGCGTTTTCTCTGTTTGGAGGGTTTCGAGCTGGCCGTGGTCTATATCACCGTTGAAGCTAGGTTCGCTACTCGAGGCCATCTCTCGGCTGCCTCCCGAGCGACGGGTCCCCTGATCTCTGTTCCTTTCATCTCGCCCTCCGGGGTCATTAGGACTCCGGCGTTATCTTCGAAGGAAAGTCTCGTCCCATCCGGTCTACGCAGCGCTCGCACCTGTCTCACAACGACTGCAGGAAAAACTTGTTTCCTCAGGTCGGGTTTGCCTTTAGACACCGACACCATTATCATATCTCCGACGCAGGCGGCGGGGACTCGTCGGAGGCGCCCGTGGTATCCTCGGACGTTTATGAGTTTCAATTCTTTCGCTCCAGTGTTATCAGCGCATGTGAGTCGAGTGCCAACTGGAAGGCCCCGAGCGATTCTCGGTCTGTATTCTACCATTCCACGGGCGCTTACCGCTCTTGTCTTGGGCGCGGGCACGTCTATTCTGCTACTCCTTTTCTATCTATCACAACGAACGAGACTTCTTTGCTGAGCGGTCGGCATTCTGCTATTGTTACTCGGTCGCCTGTTGTTGCAGCAATGCAGGGCGGGTTGTGGGCCAGCGTCTTGCTTCTCCGCCTTTCGTATCTGCTGTATTTTGGATAATAGTGCAAGTAAGCGCGCTCAATTGATACGGTTTTCGGGGACTTGGACGTTGATACCGTTCCTTCAAAGACTCTTCCTCTCACGGACAGGCTTCCGTGGAATGGGCAGACAGGATCGTTGCACCCGGCCTTTGGCGGTTTGACGTCTAGTCCGATGTTGCGTACTACCATCTTGCGAGCCCCTTCTTTACTCTGTCTTCAGGTCGGTATTTGACAGCCGGGCCTTGAACTGGAATTATTTCTCCAGTCGGGAGAGTCGCGACAAATAGAGCATTATCTTTTGGCACCCTCACTAGTCGGTTCCGGGCCTCGATTAGTAGAGTGTTTCTTGTTTCGTCTCTCACTATTCCAAGGAGGCCTTTCAGTCGAGGGTCTGGACAAGCTTGTACTTTAACGTGGAGTCCTATCCATTCGTGCGCAAGGATGTTTTGTGGCGTTATCGGCATCTATTCAGGTTCCTCCGTTATGACTGGACTGTTCTCCGCGGTAAGCAGTCTCGCTACTGTTCGGCGGAGTTCCTTAACTCTTGAAGGATTCTCTACTGTTCCTCCTGACTTCACCGATGTTCGTATTGTGGTGAGTTCGGCTCTGAGTTCTGAGATCTTCTTCTTCCGCTCTTCGGGGAGCATCTGTTTCATCTCACGCTTGCGCAGTATTGCCAATTGGCTCCTCCTTCTCCGTTTCTACCTCAACGGCTTCCGCAACGGGCGCTTGAACCGTAGGTGTCAGTGCAACACTGGGCGGCGGAGTCTTCATCGTGGGCTTGTCTATGAAATCCACTGTGGGAGGCAGGATTCTGACTTTGATGCCGAACAGTCCCTGTTTCAATTGAACGTCCGCTACTGCGACTTTCACACTTTTCAAGACTGGATCTCCAACTCTCGGGAGATATCCAGCTCGGAACTTTTCGAATCTTGACCTTTCGGTAGTGAGCTTTCCGCGGATTATGATCTCAACTCCTAGAGCTTGAGATTCCATGACTCTCTGGATCGCCCAGTAGGCCGCTCTTCGGAAATGCACTCCTCTCTGTAATGCCTGCGCGACCTGAGATGCGACGACTTTCGGGTCTTGTTCAGGTATTTCGATGGTTGCTACGGATAACTGAGGATTCTCGATGCCAAATTTCGTTTCGAGAAGTTTTGTCAGATCCTTGATGCTCTGGCCTCTTCGACCTATAACCATTCCGGGCTTCGCGGCGTAGATTACGACTCTAGTTCCGACCGGGCTTTTTGTGAGTTCGACTCGGCTGTAACCCGCTCGTTTCAAATCTCTCTGGAGTAACTCATCGATCTCGAGACGTCGAGAGACATCCTTGATGAAATATTTGGTTACTGACAATCATTCAGCCTCGAAGCCGACCAGTTCGATATGGGTGGTTGTCCCTTGGAGAAGGTCTGAGCGTCCGAATGCTCGGGGATTTCGTTTCGGAATCTTATTGGCTCTCTGGGCCGCCGCGTGTATTATCTTCAGCCTCTCCGTATCGAGGTTCCGGTATTCCGCGTTTGCCTCAAGCTCTTCTAAGAGCCGAAGGAGCCTCCCTGCTGCTTTTTGGGGATATCTTCCCGCGTAGAAGGGTTCGGTAAGATTTCGACGATGCGGAACCTCTTTGTGATAATGGCGATATGCGACCGCGACCTTTTTTTCGATTACTCGTTCTAGTAGCTTCTTCGCTTCCGGGAGTTTCATTCCCCGGATCGTGCGGCAAAGTTCGACCGAAGCCTTAGGGGATATTCGAAGTTCTCGGCCAGCACACCTCACGGTGCGATCTGGGTCCAGCCCAGTGACCGAGTATCCCCGTTCTGGCATTTTGCTCACGGAAGCGACCGGCTCCAGCGTATCTTGCCCTAAAAAGGTTCCTTGGTCGGAAAAGGAAAAATTTGGGCCGCGTAAGGAAATCGTTAGCTAAGAATTTGTTGAGTAATCAGAGTCGTGAATAGTTCAGATCATTCAATGTTACTGTCGCATCCTTCCTCAGGTTACTCTAGGCTTATCGTGGATTTTCCGACCGATAGGAACGGGACATTATGGAAGAGGCAATTGAAAGGGTCCACACTGGTATCCCCGGATTGGACCACGTGCTTGAAGGCGGATTTCCCAAAGGCGCACGAGTTCTACTCGCTGGCGGCGCCGGATGCGGGAAGACCATCTGCTGCGGACAGTATCTGTACAAAGGCGCGACGCGATACAGTGAGCCCGGTGTCTACGTCTCGACGGAAGAGCCTCCGACGGAGTTCCGAGCAAACATGCTGCGCTTTGGCTGGGACTTCAAGAAACTCGAAGCTGAGAAGAAGATCGGAATGGTTGACGCAGTCTACCAGCGTGTCGAGTCGGAGATGGCTGAACAAGAGTCATTGCAATCGATACTGTACAACTTGAGATCCAAGCTCTCCGAGGTCAAGATACTCGTAGAACAGTTGGGAGCTACGAGGCTGGTTGTGGATTCACTCCCAGGCTTTGGATTCCGGGTCACTGACCTCAACACTCTTCGAGAAATATTCCTCGAAGTCGGGCTATTGCTCAAGGACGTGGGCTGCACTACTGTGATGACTACGGAGATCGTAGAGGGTTCGGGGCTCATCAGCCGCTATGGGATTGAAGAGTTTCTCGCCACTGGAGTCATGGTGCTCTCGCTCGTCAAGCAGAGTTCGCCGCTTCGGAAGCTCTTCGTCCGGAAGATGCGTGGAACCAGCCACAGTCTTAACGACTTCGCCTTCACGATCGGAACCGAGGGCGTGAACATCAAGGGACCGATCGGTGTAAGAAGTGCTAGTCACGGTGGTAGGCGCCTCCATACTCAACGGAGAAAGCGCCGAAACCGCTGACTCGGGCCTCGAAGAGATTGTTACGGGGACGGTTCCAGTATCCGACGGTTCCGGGGTAGTGGAACAAGGGGTTCAAGGGCAAGCCCACGCCATCGACCAGCAGGGTTTCGCAACGGAAGACCGGGGACATCAGAGACAAGGACAGGTGTAGGAATTGCAGAATCTTTCGAGTGGAATATCGGCATTCGACGAGTCCATGGGCGGACTTCCCTCGGGTAGCATCATCCTCTTCCTGGGCGAGGCAGATACGGGAATGACTACTTGCGTTCAGCAGATCATGTATCGAGGGTTGCTTGATGGTCGGCCTGCGGTCTATTTCACGACGGGCCGTTCCTGGGAGGATATTGTTGCAGAGATGAATCTGTATGGCTGGAGTCTTGAGAGATTTTTCGATTCGCGGAAGATGTGGTTCATTGACAGTTTCGGGATGAAGAAGGAGAAAGCGTCGGGGATGGTTAACTGGGATATTGGTCCCGCGAATCTCTTGGCGAAGGAGTTTCCACAGGTTGTTGCGCCTCTGGGAGCTTGTACCCTTGTGGTTGATAGTTTGAGTGATGTTATTCGTTCTGCGCCGTTTCCGGCTGTCGAGCAGACGCTGAAAGCGCTGCAGACTCATGTGCGTGAGACGTCGGGATTGTATCTTCTGTTGGCCAATAAGGGAGTGCATAATGAGCATGTTGAGAATACTGTGAAGCATCTGAGTGATGGGGTGGTTGACTTGTCGACTGAACCTTTCGGTAGCGAGGATTACGCTCGTAAGATGCGTGTGTTGAAGATGCCTGGGGCGTTCACTGATATGAAAGTGTACGCGTATCGTGTGGGTTCTGCTGGGATTGAGATGGCTGCGTTGCATCGGGTGAGGTAGAATGATGACAACTGTTGCTCTCCAGTTCGACGAGGTTATTGGATTGTTAGCGAATGCGGGGTTCGTCTGGACGCTGCTGTTGGCTACTTGGGGGGCTGTGAGTTACTCGTTCATGCGGCATCGGAGGCACGGGCCGAAGGTTGGTCCTTCGCAGACTGCTGGTGCTGTGAGTTTCAGCTTGACGAAGCCGCGGTTGTCGGAGGAGGAGATCTTCCGGATACTGACGACGACCGAGACGAATATTCAGATTGTGCGGATCTGTGAGACTCCGAGGACGGCTCGCGAGATCTCGAAAGGTCTAGGGGACATCTATCCTGGTCATAAGGAGAAAGGGTTCCCGGCTGAGAAGCTGGGGGAGCACTTGGCGAACCTTGAGCGGCTGGGAGCGGTCAAGTTCAACGGTGAGAAATGGGTGGCCAGCGATATCGGTATGAAGATGGTCCGGAAGTACTTCGGCTAGGGCTTCTCCTCGCAAGCTCTCTTGTTCCGTAAGGCGGAAACAAGCAGCGTGTTTCTCGGCGATGGCTGGGTCCTACGGGTTCGTTGCTGCAAGGGCTGTAAAGTGTGAAGGACTTTTTTTGTTTTGACATACCCACGGGGGGGTCGAGAAATAGTTAGTAGAAAAAGAAAGATAAGAGATCGAAGAGAGGATAGAGGATTCCTCTAAAGAACACTTTTGTGTCGTGGGAATTTTTTATTTTCAAAATTCTAGGAAGGGTCCATTCGCTTGCTGAAGCGTTTCTGGGCGAGATTATCGGTTTTTCGCGCAGAACAGGCGAATCAGCATTTTTCAAGTAGCGCACTGCTGGGATCATGCAAGCGTGAACTCGGCATCATATGAAACGCCCTCCCCCATTCGAGATCCGGGCTTATCCTGAACGATTTTTTTTGACCGGAACTTGCGACTATTTCTACTCTGAAAGGTAGTATACGTCATGGTCGGCTTCTCTTTCAGTCTCTTCCTCTCCAGCAGAGGATTACTTTCATCGCTCTCTGCTCATTTTATACGTTCAACAGTATAGTTTGAGAGCTTACTCACCGGAAGTAATCGTTGTTGATCCAGAAGAACACTCTCCTGCCACCTGGCGAGATCGTCCGAGAAGCACTATCCAGACCCACCATATTCAAAAACGAAGAACCACTCAGCCTAGAATGGCTGCCCTCCCGGCTCCCCCATCGGGAGACACAGCTGAGATTCCTAGCAGAACTATTCCGGTCCGTCATAGACCGGCCTGGAACCACCAGCCCGAAGATCCTGGTAACCGGCGACATCGGAACCGGGAAGACTGTCCTCACACAACGCTTCGGAACAGACATCACCCGGACAGCTAAGACACTCAAGCTGAACCTCCAGTACATTCACATCAACTGCCGAGAATTCCGCGGCAGCCTCTTCATGATCCTCAAACGGGTCCTACAGAACTTTACACCCCAATTCCCCCAGCGAGGATTCTCCAGCGAAGAACTACTACACATACTCCTAGACCAGCTAGAGAGCAAGAACCTACACATCATACTCACACTAGACGAAGCAGACGTACTGATCAAGGCTGAAGGATCAACAAGCCTCTACAACCTCACACGAATACAGGAGGAACGTCCCGGCCGACCGGTCAGACTATCACTAATCGTCATCATCAGAGAACTACGGAACCTAGATGATCTAGACAGGAGCACCCAGAGCACGCTCCAACGAAACGTGATACGACTAGACCGTTACACGATCAGCCAGCTAGAATCAATCCTCAGAGAACGAGTAGAACTAGCCTTCAAAGAAGGAACAATATCCGAAGAGGTCGTGGAATTCATCGCTTACATGGCAGCGCCAGCGGGCGACGCGAGGTACGCGATCGAGCTCGTCTGGCGAGCTGGAAAATACGCGGACACTGAGACGTCGCGAGAGGTGACGGCCGAGCATGTCCGAGCCGCGGCCCAGAGCGTCTACCCAGTCATGAGAACAGACTACGCCCAACACTTGAACCTACACGAGAAGCTACTACTCCTAGGTCTTGCCAGGACC
>DASPWY010000134.1:0-7091 GCA_035637575.1 Bathyarchaeia archaeon | reverse complement strand
CGAGTCTTCACCAAACGAAAAATATTCTTCTCTCGAATGGAAGGTCTCCGTAACCAGGTCTTTCTTAAAAGCATCTAGGGCTACATCTACCTGGTCCTTTCGAAGGAACGACCAGTACACGATGTCTTCGCGAGTTACCGGCCCGTAACGTTCGATGTATTTGCGTACCAGCTCTACAGTGCAATCTTCTGGGTCGGGAAGGCTTCGTGGGAAAGCAAGGTAGTCGGCTGACCCCATCCAGAGGCTCTCAGAGCCTTTCCTTCCCGCATTGACTAGGAGACCGAGATAGGACATCTCCGACATACCTGTCCACGATGGCCCGTGGATAGGCGTGCTTGACCATCCTCGTTGAAGTTTCATTCTGCTCCGCAGACCATGCTTGGTTAGCCTTTCGATCATGAACCGCTTGACTTCGGTTGACGTCACCGCTCGCCCCTTGATATGATCCAGTAATGGCTGGTAGAGAAACCGGACTCTGAAATCCCGGTCAGGAATTCCACGTTTCTTCGCCGTCCTGTCAAACCAGGGTTGGAAGCGTCTGCCTGGGCCACCGAACACGTGTACCCAGTAGTCCTTGGTGGGAATTGTATGCATCGTGCTTCGGACAGTCCATGTTCTGACAAGACCTCCCTTGGGTCTGAGCTCGGATGTGAGGTCCGAGTCCCGGAACCCGTCTACCCGGGCCCAGAATGATGAGTAGCTCTCGAGAAGGTCCTGGGAATTCATACCGCAACATGCTTCCGCGACCTTCACGACTGCGCGAGGCCCTGAAGCTTTTCGGGAAAGATATTGTGAGGCCAAGAGCCTCCTGTTAAGAGCCCTCAAGACTGGCGAGTCTAGCTGGCTCGAGAGATTCACACGTGCAGAACACTGAGGGTGAGACTTATGCCTTCAAGCTGATTGAGTACATGGCCTAGCTGAATCCGAAAACCAATATCCCTTCAGGCGTTGACAGTGAAGGTTAGGTCGTCTGCTCGAACTATGAGGTTCGCTGAAGGGATTCGCGTGCGAAAGTAGTCCACTTGCCTTTGGCGTCTTTCTGGTCGATAACCATTGACCATGTTCCGTTCCGAGGGTTCCTTGTGAAAGTGTTCTGAAGGGGCCCTGTCCCACCCTCGAAGAGGAACCGGATCGAATTCCTGTCTTTCCGCTTTCCATATCCAAGCGTCTCGGAGAACCGGCCTCCGAATATGTCCAGCCAGTGAACAACGTAGCGTTCGCTCATGTTGTCGTAGCCCACGAAGACCATGGCTTCGTATGGCGGATGCTCATCTCTCCCAGCCTTCTTCCGTTGAGAGCCTTTCGAGCCAATATCGAGGAAGTGTATTCTTAGGAACTGATGGTTGAGAATCCAATCCGCTGTGCAGGAGTGTAGAAGTCGATCGCCTGCAACTTTTCCTGTAACTCTCCAATTTCCCACTAGTTCATCGAGAAGGTTGTCTCGGAATTGACGATTAGCACCATCGACTTCTAAACCATGTTCTGACAAAGAGCGTCAGACTCAGATGGTTTTTCCTGAATCATATTAGCGTTCTCATTTCCTCACCATACACCCCTATACTTTCAGCGAAGACCCGCTGATCCCCGCGACTACAAGTCTTCTCTACGAGTGACCGCGTCTCCGGCCCTGTTCAACAGAAGGTTGATGGATAATCCGGTGAACACGATCGATACGGACACCAGACCAACGGCGATTAGTGGAAGCGCGCCTGGTCCCAGTATTGTTGCGAGCGCCTCTGAGACCAGCACCAGCAGAATAATCGGCGAGACCATGATCAAGTTGATGATTGTCTGAAAGAGGAACCTTCGGATGTCTGCCAGCTCCTGCGCCTGCGACGACAAAATATCATCCGCGCTACTCTGGCCATATCGTGAGGCGAAGTACATTCCACCGGCCATTGTAATGCCCGCAATCTCCAACGCGCCGGGAAGCGCCAAGACCACGCCCAACAACAACGACGGCGTGGATAGCTGACTCAAAACCAAGGGAACACCCACCGCTATGGTAACAGGGATCAGATAGATCAGCAAGGGTGCAACCCGCGCCCGGTAGACTTCTTTCACGTATCTCCGCATACTGACGGGCGATGATTTCAGAATCCAGAGCCGTTCCTTCTCAATCCATCGGGACGCCGTCCCGGACCCGAAAGATCCGATAATGAAGAGGATGAAGAGAAACGAGGTCGGCGAAGACTGGAAAGACCCAGACAATGCGTAGATGACCAGAAAGCCTGAGAGGAACATGGCGTTGATGAAGAGAGCCCGGGCTTCGCGAGTCCTACTGATCAGAATTTTCTCTTTCAGCCGTACTATCGACCAGATCGACTTCCCACGCGGGTCCAGCCGGGAGGTTTGGTTCGGGTGATCGAATTTTTCCCCGCCTGGCGTTGAGACTTCGAGAAGTTCGTAGAAATGTCCGCGTGCCATACGCACACCGAGAACCAGGAATCCTCCAAGCCAAGCAAACAGCAATAGAAGATCAACGAGATAGTCGACCCCTCCCGGGGTCCCGCTCACCAGACCGACACTGACAATTGCAGCAAGCCCGTTCGGCAGGAGCCTAGTAACATCCGCAATCTCGACAGGGATTCCAGGAATCAGTAGAGTAATGGGAAGCAGACTCAGAACCAAGACGAGTACGATGAACAGGTTTCTCCAGAGTTTCTTCCGCTCTCCGATTCCGCGGCCTAGGGAGAGCGTGATGTCCGCGGCGAGCAGCAATCCGATTACGAGGAAGACGAGAGTTACGAGCCCGGCCAGAATGGCCGCCGTCACTGGAGTGTGATAGTATGCGGAGAATCGCAAGTAGAGGACGATTATTGGGGGAAACCCGAACAGCACAGTGGTGAGTGAGTTGAGCAGGACCTTGGCTGCGAAGACCTCCCGCGGTGGCACTGGAGAGGTAAAGACATAGTCGACATCGCTCGAACTAACAGGCAGCCCGCCTCCATTGAAGCCGCTCTGTATCAGCCCAACAAGATACAATGCGAGGACGAGACTCCCTGCAACCTCCGAGAGGCCGGTTGTTAAGCCAACCCTGTTCGAGAATGAGAGGTACGTAGAACTGCCGAAGAGGATGAAGACTACAGAGAAAGCTTCTCCGATAATTAGGCCTAGAATTGTAGCCTTTGTGAATCGCCCCTTTACCCAGTATCGGACCAGGACTCCAACAGTTCCGAGTGGACTCGCAACGCTCATCGTCGAGCCGGGTCCTCGCCCTTCTCTTCAGTCAACCGCAAGAACACGTCCTCCAGTCTCGCATCGCTCGCAGTATTCGCCATATGCCGAAGACTCTCGATATCGCCCACTGCCACAATCTTCCCATGATCGATGATCGCAATCCTCCCAGCGTGGGTCTGAGCCACATCCAAGTCATGAGTCGACAGTATCGTCGTCACGCCCTTCTTCGTCTGGCCACCAATCCAATCCTTCACAGAGACGCGGGTCTTCGGATCCAACGCCGTCAAGGGCTCATCCAATACCAGCACCTGGGGATTATGCAGGCTCGTAGCGATCAAGGCCACTTTTTGTTTCATGCCTTTCGACAAGGTTCCCACGAGACTGTTTCGCTTCTCTTCTAATGCGAAGCTCTTCAGCGACTCAGAAATCTCTTGGTCGAGAAGATCATCATCAACTCCTCGAATCTTCCCCACAAACTGTAGAAACTCCTGGGTGGTGAGCCCGGTGTAGAGACTGGGATTCTCTGGCAAGTATCCGATCATTTTCTTAGCCTTCTCCGGCTCCGCGACAATGTCTATCGCGCCTATTCGAATAGTTCCGCTGGTCGGCCTGAGAATCCCGACAAGCGTTTTCAGAAGAGTGCTCTTGCCTGCGCCGTTGGGTCCGAGAAGTCCGAAGACTTCGCCTGAAGCTATCTTGAGGGAGACGTTGTCGAGTGCGACGAGGGTTCCGTAGTGTTTCGTTAGGTTCTCGATAGTTATCTCGACCATGCTCGTCGACCCTTTCTAGAGGATGGATGAGCGAGGCATGTAGCGATACTTAACGACCAGCTCGGTCTTATCGAGAAACTCATCCTTGTCTTGAAAGGTACGTGAGTATCGTGGTTGACACTGATTCTCCGATAAAATAGAGAAAGAAAAAGGAGAGTGTGATTCTTGATCCGTGCGATGGTCTAGTGGTGAATCAGTCCGTGACCAGTGCTCTGGCCGCTGAAGCTCTCATGGCCCCGGTGAAGCGCATCGTAGTGGACCCCGCACAAGGTCTTGCCGCAGCTGTTGCAGAACTCCGTCGCCCGCTCGGTGCAGCGGTTGCTCGTCGCCATTGTCTCGTCGAACGACCCGAAACCACCAGTCTCCATCTCTTCGCAAGTCTTGGTCTTCAGGCTCTCATGAGCACCATGCTCATGGGTTGGACTCCCGAAAGTGGTCGGCTGATGCGCTGGGTTTGGATGAGTGCTCGTAGTAGTGTGCGGATTCGCATGTGGTGTACTAGTATGATGCTCTGGATTGGTATGCGTGTTACTCTTGGGTTTCGTCTTGGATTTCATGTTGATTCATAAAGGAAAAATCGCGGCCGGTCATAGTCTATTTCTAACCCGAACTCTTCGAGCCGAGTAACAACTGACTCTCGATCCATCCGGACCACGAGAGGCCTCCCACATCGCACAAGTTTTAAATTGAAACACCTTTCGAACCGAGTTTCAGGCGCGTGAGTGGGGCCTCCCACCCGTTGCGCCTCGCAAGAAAAACCCCGGAGTAGGGAGGCAGAATGATCAGACCAGAAAATAGAAGATCATGGGTTCCTAGAACCGCAGAGCTAACACTCGCTGCTGGCCTGGCAGCTACCTACATTATCACGACCTTCATTCCGCTTACACCCTTCATCGGCGGCCCCGGGTTCATCACCCTCGAAATCGTCATGCTCCCAATAATCGCCGCCCTCTTACGACCCATCTCAGCACTCGCAACAGTATTCGTCGGCAGCCTAGGAATGGCCCTTGGACAGCCCAGTTTTTACCAAGTCTTCGGGCTCCCCGGACTTCTCATTCCCCTAGTCGCCGTCGGAGCCGGAAGCATATCCTTTCACTACCGTCTGGGACCCGTTGTCCCATGGGCATACGTCCTAGCAGGCGCAGTCTTTTACGTCGCCCTATCCAAGGGTGGGACACTATTCTGGCTCGTCCCATACCTTCTCGTCATCGTCTCCCTGCCCGCAGCGTTTCGACTGAAAAACAATCCACGAATCGGATTACTGACTTTTTACATTGCCATGACCGAGCAAGTCACGCTGAACATTCTCAGTATAAGCATCCTAAGCCTCACTGGACCAGTCTGGTCAGTGATAACACCCCTAATGTACGTGGAGCGAGCAATAGCCACGCTCGGAGGAGCGGCAGGAATCGTTGCCCTTAAATCGGGACTTGGAGGCAGACTCGACCTAATGGATCAGTCGCCGAGGGAGGTGAGACAGTAGAAATGTGTGTTACACCAGTCGTAAAATGCTGGCATTGTGGAGAATGGTTCGTCAAGAAATCTAACAGAGAGAGCTTCGAGGCATGTCCGAGCTGTGGAAAGGGCTTCGAACAGCTCAGCCCTGAGGCACAGCGTGCCGTGAAGGCTACGCTAGCGCCATTCTTCGAAGTACCTAGGCTGAAGGCAGAAAATATCGCAGCCTAGGTTGCCTCCATTTTTCTTGCACTAGCAAGACGGAGGGCTTACCTGCTTTACGAGGCGCATCGATAGGACTGTTACCAGATTTTCAAGGCATGGGTTAGGTGTGGAATTTGACCAACCATGAGCCTCCTAACACTCGGTTTTAATGAAGTCGAAGAAGAAAGCTAAGACCCGTTCAAAATCTAAACCTCGTGCCAAATCGAAGGCGCACACAAAGAGCAAGACTCATGCTCGCACCGGGACAAAGGCGGCTCATCCAGCCATCGTCGAATCGATTCCTAGCCCGAATGTCACTCTCAATCCTGCACTGAAGACGTGTCAGGAGGTAGAAGTCGGCGACATCGGCGGATTCGGCAGTCCAGATGAACTGGAGGAGCATGAGAAACGTTGCGCCGAGCCAGCCACAGAGTTCTGCAGCAACTGCGGCAAGAACCTGTGCCGCAACCATTACGATCTGATCCATAGAGACCACGACAGCAGCGGACACTCCACCAGCTCCAGCATGGCCCAGCAGTAGAAGACTCCGGCCAATCCTGATAGTCCCCTGAAAAACGCCCGAGAAACGCCTTGGAATCAAAAACTTGTCCATCGGGTTAATCCTTTCAGATCAGGGAAGACTGAACCTGCCTTCCAGCCTGAAGTCCTCCCGTAAAATCTGACAAGCTAGGTAAAGATAGAATATTTTTGGAAACGACCTTTTCTCGCGGACAGATCCGGGGCTTGGCAAAGAAAGAGCAACGGACCCATTCTCAGAAGATTCTGGGTACCTAGTGGCTGTTCCTTTGCAAAGCAGCACAGATCTGCAACGCGAGAGTGTAGGGTCCTGAGGGTCCCAAGGAAAACGCCTAGAAAACAACCTAGGAGTCCACATCAATGATAAAATCGGCTAAACCTTCGCGAGACGCGAACAGGGCGGTTGATGGGACCCTGTTAATGTCCAACTAGCAAAAGGACAACAAGAAAAATAGGTATGCTCGCCAGTCTCGCGACGTAGAACTGCCTTTCCCTATTTCTGGTTCTAGGCTAACAGCGAGTCTCTTCCTTTCTCAGAACCTGGGTGCAACAACAGACGAGTAGTGACCATTCCGGTTTCAGTTGTTTCTTGTCTTCGCCGCCGTCTGAACCGCAAGCTGCTTCAGGAATCTGGTCCCAACAGGGTCCGTCGCAGCCCGAGTCTTGCTAGTGAATGGCGATTCTGGGACCCGGGCATACATCATCATGTACGGCGCCATCGCCAGGACAATCTTGCTCTCCG
Source organism: Bathyarchaeia archaeon (assembly GCA_035637575.1). Taxonomy (GTDB): domain Archaea; phylum Thermoproteota; class Bathyarchaeia; order 40CM-2-53-6; family 40CM-2-53-6; genus 40CM-2-53-6. The sequence continues at coordinate 203 of DASPWY010000134.1, read as the reverse complement.
CCTTCCGAATATGCTCCTCAAGCGTACTACGCGGCGTTCCCAGCTTGCCAGCCAGCTCATCCGCGGTCGTCCGTTTCGGAATTTCATAATATCCTCCCTCGATCGCAGCAAGCAACGCCTTCATCTGCTTCTCAGTCAAATTCCCAAACAGACTACTCAGTGACAATAGGAAAGCGTCGTCGGTCATGCCTTCAGCAGACCCC
>DASPWY010000133.1:0-6323 GCA_035637575.1 Bathyarchaeia archaeon | reverse complement strand
TTGAGCGTCCGCGGCGCTTCCTCCGTTTCCGAAGAATGCAACTTTTCTGCCTTGACGTAGTGCGCCCACCATGATGTAGGCCATTTGTATGATCTGGCTCAAACACTCCTTGGAGAGTCGTTCCTTCGTTTCTATGCTCTTCCGTATCGAATTAAGCGCGAGTGATTCTTCCCACTTCATCCCCGTCGATGGTTTTCGGACAATCGCTTTACTGCCGAGAATTTGTTCAGGTGTTACTTTTGGCTTCGCCATGTCTGAAGTCCGTCCTCGTCAAACCTGACAGGGAATACCGTGCCTCCCAGAAGTTCAACGGCCTTCTCTACTTGGACCTGTTTGCCAGGCTCGCAATATAGAAACAGGAATCCTCCGCCACCGGCTCCAAGAAGTTTGGCGCCTATAGCCCCGCTCGTCCTAGCGGCGTGAAGGAGCTTCTCAACATCTTCAGTGGAAATGGCCTGATCAAGCTGTTTCTTCAATTCCCATTCCGAGTTCAGGAGCTCAGCGAACTCCACAAGGTTTCCAGTAAGCAGGAAATCTTTCATTTGAAGAGTCAACTCCTTCATACGCTCTAGCGCTGTCATGATAGTTGGGTTCTTGTGCTCGTATGATTCTATCTGTCTTTGAAGTATCCCGCCTGAACGTCTTGTGGTTCCAGTGAAGCAGAGGAGACTGTTGTACTCAAGCTCGTTTAATATCTCCCTTTTTATTCGAAGAGGATTCACGATAGTCGCTTCCTTCTTGAACTCGATCAGGTTGAAGCCTCCAAAAGTCGACGCGTATTGATCCTGCATTCCACCCGGGATCCCAACATCCCGTCTCTCGATCTCATAGGCAAGATTCGCAATGTCATAGTCCGTCATCGAATTGCCTTTCCATTCTCTAAAAGCTCCTACGAGAGAGACGCACAATGCAGACGAGGAACCGAGTCCCGTACCAGGCAACGCGTCATACCGAAGACTCGCGTCAAAGCCCTGATCCAACCCGAAACGCTTAGCCACCGCCTGAACGAATTCGACCTCTCCACCACCTTTCAGTCTATCTAAGCTATCGGGACCAAAGCGCGACCCCTGATCCTCCCTGGAAACAGTGGCCTTGCCGTCACTTCTTGGTGTGATCGAGCAGTAAGCATAATTTTCGACAGTAGACGAGAGGACTACTCCGCCCATGAGACTTGGGTAGGGAGGGACATCAGTCCCACCTCCAGCGTAGCTCACTCGAAGCGGGGCTCTAGCCCTGATCTTTATCACCGGCGTCTCACTTTCCTGACATCTCCTCGGTCTGTACGATACTGCGAACCGCTTCAACTAGCCCGCCTCCGTTCGTCGGGACCCTGATCCCGTGACATCCAGCCCTTCTCGCAGCTTCAAGGTCTATCTCTTTGTCACCGATCATATACGATGTTTCAACATCAATCCCGAGGTCGCTGGCCGCTTTCAGGATAAGACCTGGCTCAGGTTTCCGGCAACTACACCCTTCGTCTGGACGATGCGGACAATAATAGATGCCATCAAGTGAACAGCCGAAACTAGCCAGCTTAGACCGGAGCTTCTCATGTATCCTCGACATTTCACGATCAGAAGTCAGTCCCCGACCAACAACAGATTGATTAGTTATTATGACTAGTCGGAATCCCATCTTCTGAATCTCTCGAAGAGGCGCCTCGATACCCGGAAGGATCTCAAGCTCTTCTGGAGTCTTGACATAATCAAGCCGTTCTCGTGTTAGGACACCGTCCCGATCAAGAAAGACTGCCCGATGGAGGGACAAAGCGTAGCTTCGTCGAACCTCAACGGCGAGATTACGTTAATAGTTTTCTCGGATAATGTCAGGAGCAGAAACGACGACTTCTAGAATAGCCGGTTGTGAGGGATGGAATTTCGAGAGTCTCTCGCTGGCGATATTGTAATTTGGCCCTTCAGGCGACTAATCTGTCCGAGGGGCGAGCGCAACCTCGCGCTGGTCCTCTACGCATTGTCCCAGGATCCAATGATAGCTCCGCCCTAGTCCGGCTTCGAGGCTTATCTTCGGCTCCCAGCCAAGAACCTTCTTCGCGATGGTAATGTCTGCATTTCTGCCCCGTACACCTTGCGGTGCGGATGGGTCATACTGCTTGGCTATCTTCTTCCCCGAGATGTGAATGATCATGTCCGCCATCTCATTAATTGTGACAAGTCGGTTGGAACCAATGTTCATCGGTTTAGAAAAGTCAGATTCCATCAGCATGATGGTTGCATCGACTGCGTCATCGATGTAACAATAAGACCTCGTCTGCTTTCCGTCTCCCCAGATGGTAATTGTTCCGGGGTTTGACGCTTCGACAACTTTTCGGCAAAGTGCCGCGGGGGATTTCTCTCTTCCGCCCTTGTATGTCCCGTACGGTCCATAGATATTATGGTAACGTGCTATTCTTACTTCTAGTCCGTGGTCGCGCTCGTACGATTCGCAGATCTTCTCAGTTGCAAGCTTCTCCCATCCATAGAAACTGTCAGGAGAGGCAGGGTATGCATCGTCCTCCTTGAGACCCGGAATATTCGTTTCGTTCTGACGGTAATCTGGATAGACACAGGCGGAGCTGCTGAACAAGAATTTCTCAACTTCCTTGATCCGAGCAGCCTCAAGCATGTTGACGTTTATCAGAAGATTGTCCCGCATGATTTCGGCGCCTACCATTGTAATGAAACCAATGCCTCCCATGTTCGCCGCCAGGTTATACACTTCATCCATGCCCTCTACAGCTTTGAGACAGTTCCCCGGATCCCGTAGATCTAGCAAGAGTTCCTCGTCGCAATACTGTCCCAGTCCGTGACCGTTCAGCTTCAAGTCGACGACTCGAACGAAGTCTCCCCTGTCTCGTAGATGCTTTGCTAGGTGACTTCCGATGAAACCGCCGCCACCAGTCACCAGCACACGTTTCATGGGATGATCATCTGGGCCGGTTCGGATCTAATCATATTAAGCCTGTGGAGGGCAACGAGCTATTCCGCTATAATTCATTTCTCTCCAAAACCGCCCAGACAAAGTTACACCGATTTCAATATGGACCAGTGAGACCTACGACGTTTTGCTTTCCTCTTACTACATTTCTCGACTGAACGTGCTCATCAGAGAGAGGAATTCGACGGCGCGTAGGTCGATTTTGACATTCGATATGTCGGAGCTGGACCTATCCCGCACTCGATTCGAACCCGGTTGCTACCTCCGATCCAATTAGTAGCTCAGATATCAGGTGGGTCGAAAATCCGGACTCAGACCTAATCGCCCAGGAAAATGCGACGGCCATTTCAAGAGTCTACATGAGATTATTATCCAAGACAACCTGCGTAACGTCTCGTCGTTGAAAGACCGCATTGACCGTCACGGCAATGTGGAGGCACGTTAAGCCTTGAGGGTTGAGAAGATCACGACCTACACGAGAGGACTTTACGAATACGTTTTTCGAACTAAGCACTCTAGATTAGTTGACTCCCTTTTCCTTGCAATGATGGCGGCCATAGTTCTCGAATTCCTAGATCTACTGACGAACCCTACGCCCATGGGGGACGACGCGCTTGTCCACATCAAGAAGATTATTGATCTTGCAGGAAACTTCCTGCAGTTTCAATGGGATCCCAGATCCTTCAACGGCTATCGACCATCCACCGGCTTCGCCTGGGCATCCTATGGCCCTCCTTCACTCTTCGTTTCTCTTGGATTCGATCCTACTCTCGTGTTTCACTTGACATTTGTAAGCTACTTCCTTCTGATTGGGCCTTCCATCTACTATTTCGCCCAAACCGTTGGTGCCAGACGAATTGTCGCACTCGCCGTTTCGGTTCTTGGATGGTCGACGACGGGATATTGGGGGTACGTGGGAGGTGGAGCGTATAGTCGAGTGTTTACGCTTCCCTTCATGTTCATTGCGCTCGGCCTCACCTTCCGCTACATGACGCTGCAAAATCAAGGCCGACCCGGCCGCAGAACATACTGGCTTTTGCTCACAACATGGTTCCTTACGTTTCTCGGTGATGTTTACATAGGCATTGTACCGGTTCTCGTCGCGATTCCTTTCATCCTGTTATCCGCGGGTCGAGAGAACATACTAGTGGGTCTTCGTCGACTGGGTGTGATCCTACTTCCGGTTCTGGTTCTAACGTCATGGTTCTGGGTACCCCTCGCCATTCATGCTCTCGCAGTTGGCTCACCACCTTCTGACGTGACTGTGAGCACTGCTTCGCAAGTTTTCTGGGTTGGACCAATTTTCAGCGTGGCTACTGTTTTCGCGCGAAAGAGGTCCTCTAATCAGGCTTTGGGGCCTGAGCACGCAGCGATTTTATTCTCGCTCAATCTCGTCAGTATCTATTTTCTCGTAATGGGAGCCATTACACCACTATGGCCGTACCTTCCTCGAATTTGGGCAACCTATGACTCCTTCAACATTCTCTCATTTCTATTCCCGCTAACTGTTGCTTGCCTGTTCGTCTGGCTCAAACCGCTGCGGAGAGGAGTGTTAGCACAGTACCTAGCAATGGCTCTGATTATCCTCGTCATCATTAATGCATCCGTCACAATTAGTCTCTCCAGACCCCCCGATCGGTCCACTCTTAACACCAGCCTCGCTCAGGCATTCCAGGGAAATTTCGTCGTCTCGGACAACTACAGAGTATCGTTGCAGGGAAGAGCCTCGACGCGCTGGTTCCCGTCGTACTATCCTGACGCCTCGCAAACAGGGGGAAGAGTCCTAGGTCTGAATCCGAATCCTTTCTATCAGAGCTGGTACGGGACAGAAGTGTTCTTCAAAGACGACCTCGCCACGCTAAAAAGCGTTTACATCGAAGACCAACCCACGGTCAACGTCACAAGTCTGATTGGAGCTCCACAGAACTTTGCCTCGACAAGCTACTGGCTAGACTGGTATGGAGTCAACACATTGGTTCTCGATCCTGGACTCTATCCCGTCCAGAACACCGCCCAAAACTTTTCCCAGCGAGGTGCACTATTTTCGACGAATACTGCCCAAACCTTCTCTGGCCCCCTAGTCTTCATAAACCCCACCAATCCGGGTCCTATATTGATCGCCACCAACGGATCAACAATCGGATTCTACTCTCAACAGGGAGACTCCGAAGATCAGTATAATGATATTCTTGGCCTCCTCAGCTATTTGGGATTGGATTCAAGATACGTTGTGCCAGTCCACCTGCCTTCACTTGACACCATCGGCCCAGATGAGTTCAACCTCATAATAACGGATCAATCGACGTACTTTCAAACAACCCCAAGATTCATCGCTCTAGAAGGACAAGGGACCAGAATACTAGTAGTCTCAACTGGTCTTCTCGCACGACTTCAGACCCAGGGCACTATTGGAGCCCAAGGACTGATCAAGCTCATTTCACCAGTAAGCTCGCCACAAGTTCAAAATCTAACAGAAGTATCTTCTTACCCTTCACAGACTCTCATCATCAACCCTCAGGAATGGACCACCGGGTTCTACCAAAATGCTCAAGGTAGCTTGCAGACCAACCAAAACAACCTTACAATCTCCATCGCCATCCAGGATACAACGAAACTAGCCCAGTTCGATGTTGGTTTCAGTCTGCCAAATCCTGCCGTTCTATGGGATCAACTGGAGCCCCATCTCCAATTGGAGGCGGATGTCCGATCCAACATTGGACTTGTCTTCACTTCGAGCAACTTTACAGACAACTTTGTCGCCTTCAACGAAAAGGTTAATCCTAGCCAATTGGTCGATCTGCGGGTTCCATTCACTAACTTCACAACATGGAACTATCCCCAATCGAAGTTCGCGACGGCCACAGGGCTTACACTTGCCGTGACAGTTCCGCCAGGAAATCCAAACGCCACTGTTAGATTGACTTATGCTTCCCTATCGGAACGCAGCTACACATTTTATGAAACGGCCTCGGTCTCGCTCTCTGCCGCAGGCTTTCTGCAAGCACCAACTGCCCAAGGATTAGTCCTTTCTGATGAAACAGGTAGCCTCGCAGGCTCAACCCACGCAATCAGCCAGGAGTCCACTACGATGATTATCCCACTCGCGGCATTCAGTAGCAGTACTAACGGAAACTTCACAAGGGTCATTTTAGTTGGGGGCAGCCAGGCAGAACCTGTAAGCTTGGCCCTCTTCACAGAAGCTCCGTGGACATCGCTTCGAAATGAATGGACGACAAATCAGAATCTAAGCATTCAAGCCGTGCCTGGAGGATACAGCGGGCTGGTTTGGAAGGAGACCTATTCGAGCAGCTGGAATATTGTGGGGACGGATCAGGCGGGCAACAAATTGTCACTTTCATACTTTCTCGCGGGCCCCGGTCTGGTCTACG
>DASPWY010000132.1:0-3687 GCA_035637575.1 Bathyarchaeia archaeon | reverse complement strand
TTACGAGCAATATCGGTTGGCGGCGAAGCTTGTCGGGGAGATCCCGGAACATATGGATGTGGTTCTGATTCCGGGGAATCACGATGCGGTTAGACAGGCGTTGCCACAGCCTGCTATTACCAAGGATTTTGCGGGTCCTGTCTATGATTCCCGCAAGGTCGTGTCGCTGGGAGATCCCGCGGAGGTGCGTCTGGAGAGTGTTGATTTCTTGCTGTTTCATGGAACGAGTCTGATGGATATTCTGAGTTCCGCGCCGGGTTTTGATTATCAACGCCCTGTGGAGGTTATGGAGTATCAGCTTCGGGCGAGGCATCTGGCCCCAGAGTATGGCAAGTCAACGTCTATTGGGCCGGAGATGGAGGACTGGCTGGTGGTGGAGCATGTTCCGGACGTGTTCCAGTCAGGACATATCCACGTGCCAGGGTCAGGGGTCTATCGTGGGACGACGATCGTGAACAGCGGCGCGTGGCAGGGCCAGACGGACTATCAGAAGAGGATGGGGCTGGTGCCGCAGCCGGGGCTATTGCCTGTGGTGAATCTCCAATCCTTGCAGGTGCGCATGATGGACTTCCGATCCGAATAGGGTTCTGAAAGGGGTTCGAAATAATTAGAGCGAAGAATTGGTGGGCCTGAGAAGCGATGGAGGGGGGACTCTCGATCGGCTCAGATTGAAAAGCCACTTGTCAGCTTGAGCCATTAACAAGAGGAAGTCCAAAATTCCAGCAAGACTCCACATGAGTCTATTGTGGACTAGCTGTATTCACATCGTTTTCCATACACGTCTTTTCGGACGGTCTGTTTCGCGGGTCCGTGTATCCCGGTTATAGAACGCTTATGCCCGCCATCCGCCCTTGCCCTTCTGTAAGCGGTTGGGAGATTATCGCAGTGCCCAATGATGGTGATAGAGGCGAGCTGTATGCGGAGCTTGAAAGGGCCTGCGACGAGCTGGACAAGACGCTCGAGATGTTGAAGAAGGCAGGCTACACTCTCCGAGAGTTCTCCAAGGTCCTAGAGGCTGACCCTACGGGTATACTGGTTACCCATTACCCGACGGGCTACATGATCTATCCCGACGAGATCAATAAGACCCCGTGGGAGTACCCATCTCTCAGACCAGTGGTTGACTTGGACTATCTTGTCGAATTATTGAAGAGAGCTCGACAGTTGAAACGGGCCAAGATGGAGATTGAGAGAAGGCTCGGAAAGAGGCTCGTGCCCCTCTCATAGAACGCCTTTTGAGAAATAAGTCGCGTGTCGTAGAATCGAGGCGTCTAGCGCTAACCTTCCCGTAACTCGTTCTTCAGCGATTGGAGGTCTCGAAACTTGTACTTTCCGAAGAGTTCGCGAATGTCCATCGCCTTCCTTCCTGATTACAATCTCTACCCATCATCTACCTTCAGGCGGTTTCTTGGAAGCCTCTTCGCCCATAGCAACGGTTTTCCCCGAGTCATTACAAGAGCTGCCGGCATACTGGGTCTCGAAGTTTGACAAACGCTCGGCTTACCGTGGAAATCGCGGATTGGGAGTGGCAGTCCCTTGAAATCTGGGGAGAAAACCGAGAAATCGTCGGGCACGAGGTCAATCTAGGGTCCGTCGTAGAACTTCAGTTACTGTTAGAACCAAGACACATTCTCAAGTACTGGATTAGAAGACCCGATACGCAAAGGCGGTGGACCATAGACCCTGAGTATGACGCACTCCAGGGTCTAAACTTGGGTGTCGGTTCTGAACCGGTTCGAAAACTAATACAGCCTCTAAGACCAGGCACCAATTTGGTCTATTTCGAAGGAAGGGTAGAGAATACCGCTCGCGCGAAATCCAAGACTGACCCTGCGTCAGAAATGTTCCAAGCACTCATAGATTGCGGGTATCCTCTAGTTCTCGAGGCCGAAACAAGAGAGAACGCTCCTCCTCCTATGGTTAGCTCCGAGGGAGAGGAAATAATCGGGATTTGCAAACTGTTTGGGACAATAACTGTCTCGAATACTCTGTTCAAGGCGCCTCTGAAAGCGAAGGTTCTCGCCTCAAGAACTTTGGAGACCCACCCCCCAAACGTTCTTCTCACCGTCGAGCCGATCTCAATGGATGCCCAGGCAGAGCATAAGTTGCTCTACAGTCGTTTAGACAAGAAATTCTGAGGGTATTCGTTGTATCAATGAAGGCGTGTCAAACCAAACAAATTCGTCATGAACTATTCTCTAGTCTGCAGAAGAAGGCGATTGATGACTAACCGGTTGGTCACGCTGCCTAAGACCATAGGCGGTTGTGAATAGCCAGTCTAGGACCCGAAGAACGTCTGGCGTAATCTCGCACCAGAGATGGACTCCACCGGGAAGGCAGTCAATCCGACCATCTAAGAACTTCACTCTGAACCCTTCGTAGCCAAAGCCCGCGTTGTCAATGGCGGTTGGTTTCAGTGGGTCGAAGGCATGCTTGACCTCGGCCTCGGAGACGTTTGTGAATTTCTTTCTATCACGAAAGACGAGCATCGTCAGATTTCTATGGCCTAGGCCAGACGAGCTGAACTTGGATTGTCCCGGCGGGAAATTCAACTGTAAGAACACGCCCCATTTAGTCCCGACATCAGAAGCTGTTCGATTGATGATTTCGTAGGCAGTGAGTCTATCGTCGTCATTCATGTAATGCACATATTCTGATTGGCGAAGTTCGAGGCTCTTCCATAGGTCCTTGATGATCCAGCTCAATCATCCTCAGCCCTTTCCAGTAGCACACGCCTCAGACTAGGGAGAAAGCTTGAGTTTGGCACGACGTATTCGAACCCGATTTCGTCAGCTCGTTTCTTCAGCTCAGTCCGCACGTGAGGATACAAGCCGAATAGACGAGCGTTGAATGTCGTCTTCAGCTCGCGTGCGACGGAGAACGGATCGTAGTCCGTGGAGGATAGGTCGAGAATGACCAGATCAGGCCGGGTCTGCTCAACTAATCGTTTCAGCTCGTCGGGTCCCGTCCCGAAGAAGGGGGCTGCTCCGGTTTGCTTCGCCAGCTCCACGATCCGTGAACGTAGGAACAGGTCAGAAGTTGCAGCGACGAGTCGCAAGGCTTTCCAATCCCATTTCACAAACAGTGTTATAGAACGCTTCTTCTTAGAAACGGGTCGCTAGAAGCCTTGTCTGGGAGCCCGTCGTTCGCTGGGCGTGACATAGTCTCAATCCGCGACTTTTCTCGAAAGGAGATTGATCATATTCTCGACATGGCCGAAGTCATGGAACCATTAGCCAAGAAAGGGTCCGACATGCTTCATGGGAGAATAATGGCCACGCTGTTCTTCGAAGCGAGCACACGGACCCGGCTGAGCTTCGAGTCTGCAATTACACGGCTTGGCGGGACGGCGCTCGGATTCGCAGAGACCAAGGGGACGTCCGTTGAGAAGGGCGAGAATCTAGCGGACACTGTCCGTGTGACTGAGAAGTACGCCGACGTGCTGGTGGTCAGGCATCCCTTGGAGGGAGCGGCCCGCATGGCTGCGGAATTCGCCTCCATACCAGTCATCAACGCTGGCTCTGGGGCTGAGGAGCACCCAACCCATGCGCTCTTGGACCTTTACACGATCAGGAAAGAGTTGGGGACGATAGACGGGCTGACCATCGGACTGATCGGCGATCTGAGATACGGTAGGACCGTGCACTCCCTAGCATATGCTCTATCGCTCTACAAGGTGAAGCTGGT
>DASPWY010000131.1:0-6419 GCA_035637575.1 Bathyarchaeia archaeon | reverse complement strand
TCTTGGTGCCGTGAACTCGGCGTAGTGTACGATGCGAGAACTCCGTTAGTGCCCGAGTCGGGACAGGCGATTCCCATAAGCCGTCTCAAAATAGTGTCCGCGGTCATCGGAGATAATGTTGACTCAGGCAAGAAAGTTGTTCTCCACTGCCTGAAGGGAAGGGGCAGAAGCCCTACCTGTGCTGCTGCCTATCTGATGCAGTCGGGAATGTCAGCGGCCGATGCAAAGAATACGATTACGAGTAAACGTCAAGTCTGGGCTGGAGCTGACGAGAACTACGCAGGGCTCTTGAATGACTTTGGAAAGATAATGGAAATGACACGATCAATTTTCTAAGGGAAAAAATGATGCCCGTTCGAAGACGATCCTTCTACATTATTTCAGACGCTATTGGGCTCTGCTCTTGGTTGCCCAGAGAAATTTTCTCTGCAAGGTCTTGGGATATATCGATGTCCAGTCGAACTCTGCCTTGTTAGCCCAGTTCTTGTACACTCTCGGGTCGATGTAGTTGCGGAGAGAAGTATTCAGATTGTAATCTCTGGTCCGCCTTTGGAGTTCAATATCGAGTTTGAGCTTCTTCATCCTCTCCGCTAGCCTGTCCTTTTGCTTGTCGGTCTTCGAGGGCCGCTTCTTCAGCTCGGCCAGCCTCTGTTGCTTCTTGTCTAGACTACCCTCCCAGGTCTTCGGGGGGGTCCGCTTATGGTTGCACCGGATAGCCGCTTCGAGGTTCGCAACCCTAGCATGGTACAGCTTAACGAATCCTGGATCGTTAGGTTTGAATCCGTTGTGTCGACCGAGGTAAGTCTGCACTGTCTCAGTGGCGTGATGAGTTCGGAAGACTTTGGCGGTTAGACCCCGTGCAGCTTTTCCGAGAAACCGGTTTACGTGAGCGGAAGTGATTCCGTCGAAGACGAGGTCTTCAGGCTTCTTGTTTGACACAAACTCCTGGAGGTTTCTTCGTATGGGACTGTCAGCGCCATCTACCTTGAGGGTCTTCTGCCATCGCACGCTGTCCTTTCCGAGAAAGTCAAATTCGACGCCCCCTGGGAGGAACTTGACATGCTCGACCCGAAGCGTTGAGGCACCTACCGTGTCAGCCTCATCCTCTTCCTTTTCATCACCGACCCTCATGGCCAAGTTGTCGATCAGGTAAGAGACGGTCGCCAGCTTCCGGACCTTGGCATCCAGCGAGTGAAGGTTCTTCTCGATAAACTCGCGAACATCGGAAAGCCTTCTGCGAAGCTTCTTCGCGTTATCATACTTCATCTTATCCCGTTCTTGGCGCAGATCCGAAATATCAGAGGGCCAGACATACTTCCTAACCTGGCTCAGCTTGTCAACCCAGTAGGCCAGCCAGATAGATTCGTGATCATGAACAATCTCCTTCCATCTCCCCGGTGGGACTGGCGCATCCTCCGAGAGATTCAGGACAACATCCTCAGGAAATATTCTCGGCTTCCACCGGCCCCGCATAGGATGACTTCCACGCCCCATGAATATGCTGGGAGGTTCTACCATGTAGTTTGCAAACTCAGTCTTCGTCCCATCGATAACAGCGTAGCCGTACTTCTCCTTCAATTGAAGGCGAAGCTCCTTCCGCTGAGCGGCCACCTTCTTCTTCAGTTCCTTGTCAGACCTGAGAAGCTCTTCCTTCGACAGATACTCATAGACTGGTGAGAAGTTGATCTCAGAATAGTTCGCGTTAGCATACTTGGCGGGGAGTACTTTCACGAAGTCGGAAAGGAAGTTAGTCTGGAAGACCAGATCTTGAACGTAGGGTGTTGTTCTCTTCTTTCCCCACGCGTAAGCCATCTCTTCTGCATCGGGCGACAGTCGGACTGTCTCGCCTCCGATGATGATCTGGAGCCCTTTGGCCTCGTAGGCAGGTGGAAACGCGACACCATTGTGCCTAAGTTCTTTCCACTTCATTGCAAGATCCCAATAGTCACAGGCGTTTCACTGAAGACGGTAGAGAAGTATAGCTGGTTTCGCCTTTTTTTAGAACTTTGTTTTTGCTTAGCCTCTAAATGAGGGTTTTCTTCTCGAATACCAGAATCGATAATGTCACGGGATAGGTTAAAGAGAATGAAAACGCCATCGCGACACTAGAATGAAACGGGCCGGATCCTTCCTTGGCCCAGTAGGGCTATTCTTCGTATCACTTGGCTACACGGCCGCCGTAGGAATCGCGCGGCTCTTCGTCACTCTCGAATCAGTCTGCACTCAACACTGTCCGGTCATCAGGGTCCAAGGATTCAGATTTCACCACATGTACTACGGCGTTCTCTTACTACTCGTCTCATTAGGCGTAATGATCTACGCCTCAGACGCCAGAGCGAGATGGGACAGCGCTCTCGTTGCAGGTATAGGACTGGGACTTATCGCGGACGAAATCGGATTACTGATCCTGAAATTATCTTACTGGAATATCATATCCGTGAGTATTTTCGCGGGGGGAGGGCTCCTCCTCTATCTAGCCACTGCATTGGAATCTTGGAGAGCTGGGCTCTCGGATTTCCATTTCGTCGACAGATACCAATTCTTAGCCCTCATCGGCCTCTTGCTCGGTTTAACCGGATTCCTCTTCTTCGATAGGCCAGTCCGAATGGTCGTCGAAGCAACCGCCTTAGGAGCCTGGCTTGCAAGCGCCATCCTAGTAACTAAGTATGGGCGCAGACACTTCTTTCTTCTCCGGAACGCCCCCCTCGACTACCCATCTCCGAACCGTTAGAAACTAGTAAAGAGCTCCGATATTGCAGACCTTGCAGCAGGGAGGTATTGAGGCCAGAGAGTATCAGAGAGCTATTGCAAAATCTGCCCTGACCGCTAACACTCTCGTAGTCTTGCCGACAGGGCTTGGGAAGACGATTGTCGCGTTGCTTGTAGCTGCTGACCGCCTAACCGCTCATCCGCAAAGCAAGATCTTGATCTTGGCACCTACTAGGCCACTAGTGCTCCAGCACGCGCAATTCTTCAAGGAACATTTCCCAGATAAAAACGCAAAATCGACCGTCCTCACCGGCGAGACCCCGGCCTCATCAAGGGAGACAGCCTTCGACGACTCAACAACAATCTTTGCAACGCCCGAAGTCATCAGAAACGACGTTTCAGCTGATCGGTACAATCTGCGAAATGTCTCACTTATCGTGTTCGACGAGGCTCACAGATGCGTCAGAAGCTACGCTTACTCTGAGGTAGCCCAGTCCTACAAGCTACAGGCCACAAACCCGTTAATTCTAGGCTTGACCGCGTCTCCAAGTGCGAAGAAGAGCAGGGTCGAAGAAATCTGCGAAAAACTTGCTATTACAAATGTCGAGACCCGAACGGAAGCTGACGAGGACGTCACACCGTATGTCAAAGACGTTTCTCTAAACTATGAACGACTGGCACTACCTGAGAAATACAAAGAAGCAAGCAAGGTTCTGCGCACGGCTCTTGATGAGAGGATAAACAAACTACGAACCATGCATCAGCTCCCAGCCAATGTGAGAATAAGCAAACGGATCCTACTAGACTTGGGCGAAAAGCTTCACAACAGTTTGAGAAGAGGTGGAGGTGGCGCATTATTCGGGGCGGTGCAACTCCAAGCGCAAGCGATGTCGCTTAATCATGCTATTGATCTGTTGGAGACTCAGGGCTCGCAGAGTGCCGACCGATTTCTCTCCAAGCTAGACAGGGCTAGCACGAGATCGGCTCGTGGTCTAGCTCGCGATCCTCGAGTAGTTGAAGCCCAGAAATTATCTGCTTCCCTCTCAACTATCCCGCATCCAAAACAGAAGCGACTTCGAGAGTTAATCTCCGCTGACCTTCAATTAAATCCGGATTCAAAAGTTATCGTATTCACACAGTTTAGAGACAGCGTAGAAGTTATCGTCGAGGACCTTACTAAGATTGAGACCGTCCGGCCAGCTCGGTTTGTGGGTCAGGCCAGTCGAAACAGTGAGGATTTGGGTCTGAGTCAAGGTGAACAGATGCAGATTCTCGAAGACTTCCGAGATGGCAAACACAACGTTCTGGTTACCACGAGTATAGGAGAGGAGGGTTTGCACGTGCCAGATGTTGACCATGTGATATTCTACGAGGCTGTGCCGTCAGAGATTCGAATGATACAACGACGGGGAAGAACTGGGAGAACGAGGCCGGGCAAGACAACAGTGTTGATGACTGAAGGAACCATAGACGAAGCTTACTACTGGACCAGTCTACGAAAGGAAGAACGAATGCACCGTTACCTAGCGACCGTCAAGAACAGAGGCCCAAGACTGAAGCGGAAGGCCACGCTCTTAGACTACGCATAAGAGTAATCGGACTTTAGAATAATTCGACTCAGAAGGTTAAGCCATAATCCTCAAAGCTTTCACCTTTAGAACTCACGGCCATGATCGGATTCGCAGAGAGCTTCCTCACCTGGCTGGCCTCGACAATCCTACCTACCTTCGTAGGCCTGTCGCTAATTACTTGGGCGAGTAAGAAAGTTCCTGCAAGATACATAGTCGCTTTCGCGTTTGGCATCCTGTTCTGGTTTTTTGTGGATACTATAAGTGGTTCAGCAGTTCTCGATGTCAACAGCGGATTTGGAGGAGGTCTGGCTCAGGTAGGTGTGGTGCTCCTATTCCTCATTGGCGTGGTTTTCTTCTTTTGGGTCGATCGTAAGCGCGATATCCTATCACCACAATCGGCTATCGGGAAGTACGGCCTGACCATTCCATTGTTAGTGGCGATCGCCTTAGGGATTCATGGTCTGGGTGAAGGAGCAGCTTTCGGCGCTACTGCCTACTCGACGTCGAGCACGTCTCTTCTAAATGCGTTCGGGGGACTGACAGTAGGCGTGGCCTACATTTTGCACAAAGTTCTGGAGCCTATGATGATAGGAGCTTGTTACTCCGTGTACAGCAAGCCAGAGGGGGGAACTGTCGGCAGCTGGCTCAGGAGCGTTTTCCTGATGAGCATCGTCTTCGTAATTCCCTCTCTACTGGGAGCCGCTACGGGCTACGTGCTCGCCTATGACACGACATACTTCTTCGCTCTCGGCACGGGTGCCGCAGTCTACGTAGTCTTCAGGCTAGCTGGGCCATTGTTTGTTCCCAGCGGAGCCGCGACGAGTAGGGAGCCCATCAAGGTGGCTGTGTCTTGGATCCTCGGAATCATGGCGCTCTACGCCGCAGCCCTCTTCCACTCCTGAAGAATGATCTGATCCAGAGATGAAGGACTGCAATAGCACAAACGAGTGATTAGAGCATGCTTCGATATCCTAATCTTCACACCTCTTTAGGATCCACTCTGGCAGGGTCGACAGTTCGAATAGATGAAGAGGGATCCTCTAGCGCGACCGTCAAGCGATGGCATCTAAAGTCCAGGAGAGCATACTTGGTGGCTGCGACCCTCGTGATAATTGGGGCCGGTTCTTTTCTTGGCGCTTACGCGTTTCATCTCTTTGGATCACAGACTCCGAATTGCTGGACCCGTCCCCCAGATGCGCCCAATACCGCGGTCTTTACCGTCGTGATGGCGAACGAAGGCGCGAACGTGGGGTTCAATGGAAGTGCCTATCATCCGGCTCCATGGCCGGTCATGAACGTCACCCTCGGACAGATCGTTATCATCCATGTCATCAATAACGATACGGTGCAAGCGCACGGTTTCCAAGTTATTCACTACTTCGACAGTGGAATCCTAGGAGGGCTGGCTCCGGGGAAATGCTATGATGTCAAGTTCAGTGCGAACCTTGCAGGAAGCTTCGCGGTACAATGCAACATAAGCTGCTCCATACACATCTTGATGCAATCCGGTCGGCTGAACATCAACCCCTGATAATCAGGTGAGAGTCGAATCCTTGACCCCAGCAGTTCGATTGGGACGATAATTTGAGAAATCAGCAGCTCGGAAAAGCTCAGCCGATCCCATTGCATCGAGAAAGGACGCAAGCTCTTCACACAGCTCTCTGTTACCATTCACGGTTACCAGACCCGTTACCAGCCAAGAAATGTCAGTTGCACATGGTGCACGCGGCACGGAAAACGACTTTGCGAGGGAATTAACAAAGAGTAATCTCATTTTCCGCCCGGCTCCTCCCGGAGAGAAATCCCCAAACCGGTTCCATTTGAAACAGGACAAGCGCAGAACAAGCCTTGATCCGGAATCGGGCAGGCGATTTGAGATCACGCAGTTTGCACGTTGACCTGCACGCTGAGCTACACCATGTCGAAAACGGCCGACCGGCTGATTCTGCGCCCTATTTCACGAGACTTGCCCGGAACAGCTTCAACTGACGAGACCTCCCCTCTAGAAAATCTCAAAAGCAGTTGCTTCTCGCGACACAAACCACGTCTTCGGAAGAGTGGACCTGCAGGAAGAAGTTCGAACATCAAGACACATCATACAACGCCATCCCACGAGGAATATTCCACTAGCTCATCCTT
>DASPWY010000130.1:0-27300 GCA_035637575.1 Bathyarchaeia archaeon | reverse complement strand
CTGTTGACCTTCAACAACTACCAGTCAGAACTCACATACCTGTTCTTTATCGCGGCCATTTCTTTCGTAATAATCGCAACACTCTTCCTCCGATACAGGGCCCAGTTACAGGAAGAACTTCTCAAACTGAGCTTCCGAGAACGAGCTGCCATGATAGGTGTCTACCTTACCGGTTTCTCCGTTTTCTTCCTCTTTCTCTCGTCCGGCGTTAGTCTTGTAGGAATACCACTAGCTCTGGTGGGTTTGACAATTCTGATCATAACATACGTTAGGCATAGGAAACCACGAGAATCCACCAATCCACTGTCCTAACAGTGATGCGCGTCCTCTATTACTCTCAAGTGGGATATTCGGATAGTTCTTGAGAAGGCCTAGATTGTTACGGTTGCTTCTACCGGCTTGGCCATTTCGAGAGCTTTCTCTCTTGGGACTTCCATCTGATGGATGTCCCTCGCGTGGAGTTGCACGTGCTGGACTAGCTCGTCGTCAGATTGGGCTCTTACCATGAAGCCGCAGTCGCAGTTTACTTGTTTCGCCATTTTCTCTTCGCCGGCGGTTCGTGGTGGTGCCTAATAAAATGGCTAGCTACGCCGAGGCGTCGGGTAGACCTGGTTCTACATGTGCTTTGTATTGTGGAATCTAGGCGTTTTCTGTGCACTATTTTTCACTAGGTACTTCTGGACGGGCTGTGAGTTCTTGGTGCACGGCGTCGAGCCTCAGCGTCATATGGACCCTGGTGTGGGTCCGATACTATTGTTCTCAACCGTCGGATTCCGCGGCTGCATCAGTAAGGGTTCTCGACCATAAACTCAGGAGCACTTATCAGAGACGTAGCCGATAATGTGCAGGTGAAGGCGTCGAGCCTGGCATAGACGAGAATTGGGGCTCCTTCGTCGAATTGACTTTCTAGCGCTACTGGGTGCTGTTGTAGCACTGTTCCTGGGACCGGCGAGTGGTCCTTGGTGGACTGTTACTGGAGCTACGACGAGTAGGCTTCTGACCGTCCAAGTCTCCCCGTTCTCCTTACAAGCTGATGCAACTGGGCTATCAGCAAGCACATTCTTCTCCGTTACTTTAGGATCATTCACTAGCCTGTTGTTGATCTTGAGCTTGATCGCTCTAGGCGCTTCGAGCCTTCATCCCGGGACATGGTGGAGCAAGCTGACTCTTTATTTCAGCCTCTGCTCTATGACTGAGCTCTACCTCAGTTTTCTATTGATGTATCATAGCGCTCTGACTATGCTGCTTGGCGCTTACGGTATCCTGCCGCCATATTTGGGTACGAGCCAGCTACTTGCCAATATTGTGGGTCTCGACTTGAACAGCCACCGCAACCCACTCGTGACCGCAAGTTTCAGCCTTCCATTCTACCTTGGCTTTCTGAGCATCGGACTCATCACGACAAGTCTAATCGTCAACGATATTGTCGAAAGAAGAAAGACGCGTGAAATGCGAGGCGTCGGCGCTATTTTCACAAATAATTCATCACTGTAGATCGTCCAAAATGCTTCTCCGCGGCTTGTGGTTTTCAGCGGACATCGCTGTCAAGCCCCCGCGACTACACCTTACTCATCGATATTGACAGCTTTTGACAAGCTCACTGGTGAACAAGTTATACAGACGACAGGCTTGTAGTATCATCATCAGCCCGGGTACGTTCCGTCAGCAATCCGTCTGGCTCGACTGACTGGCTCATCGGAAAATGTCATGTTACCTTAGGCAAGCAAACCGGTAATCAGGGTGGCCTCGAAGAAGTAGGCAAATTGCGGGACCTGACTAAGGAGTTGTTGGAGGCGTCGGCGGGGCTGAAACAGGTGTAGGAGTTGTTTCGGGCATCGCGCTTCTGCGCTCTCTTCGTGTGAGCCAGAGGCTGAAGGCGATTATTGCTCCTGCAGCGACTCCGGCGACGCTTAGAGTCATCCAGGGGGTTGCGGTCATCGCGGCCAATATTGATGACATGTCAAGAGTCGATGCTGCGTTCCTCATCCTCTGGTCGAGGCTCAAGCTTGTTGAGGTCAAGTGTAGCGCTAGGGTCACTGTTAGTCGCATGTCTCGCGTCACTTGAACAGTCGTGTAGGTGCATGGGTAGCTGTAGCAGTAGCCGCTGGTGGAAACTTGTGTGCTGCTGACGCTGTGCATCGTTATGGTCCCGTTTGCGAGACTCCTAACTAGTAGGTCACTGCCCCTGTCATAGCTCCAGAGAAAGTTCAGGTTCAACGCGGCCTGGGCGTTTGGACCGGACGGACCGAAGGGCGAACTGGGCACTGTGAGATTGATGCCTTGTGAGAACTGGGATGTAACAATCCACGCCTGAACATTCCCGAGACTGCCCAGATTCAGATTCTCGCTCCCTGTCACGCTAGCCCAGCCATCCATCACCTGGACCGGACTACCATTGGACAGTGGTCCGTTGACCCACCAGAGTGTGTAGGATGGATCAGAGTTGGCGGTGGCAGACATTTGTGAGATGATATTTCCGAAGCCGGAGTTGTAGCCGTAGGAGCCTGAGGAGGCAGATGCGTATGCGTCTAGCAAGTGTTCGATCAGGTCCGTGGCTGTGCCGGCAGATTCCACTCTGGTTGCTAGATCAATGGATTGTACAAGGGTGCCGGATTCTGTCACGGGAGTAATGGTCAGTCCTGGCAGTTGGGGTACTGAAATTGAGACTGCAAGATTGTGAGAGACGAGCAGGTTCGCCGTGCTACTGCTCAGCCCTTCAACCTTCCAGCCTACGTTACCGTTCAATCCTACCTGGAATGTAGACGGCATCGTGGTCGGGGGTACAAATTGCGGGACAACATCTACCGTGCCCGTTAGGAACTGATAGTTGCCGTCGTAGTAGTGGTAGGTTCCTGGTTGAGCGAATACGTGACTGAATGATCCTCCTTGGTATAGAGGTCCCGAACTGAATGGATCAGAAACCAGATTGGCCGTGTCATTCGAAACGACCGAATGTGTGAGCCGGCCGGTATTCTCCCATACAACGGTAGTTCCAGCTGAAACGAACAACGACGGTTGACTGAACCCGCAGCTGAAATTTGTTGCTGTGCAGGTCAGGTTATCGTAAATTGTTACGAAGGAGGTGGACGGGTAGATGCCCAAGCAGGCCTCGTTGTAATAACTAGCGGGACTAGCCGAGCAGCTCTGCGTCGCCGATACAGACGATGCAAGACTGTAGGAGGCTGTTGAGCCTACTTTGAGATTAGGCGCCGCATAGACCGGCGCGATTGTTAGAATCAAGGTGAGAGCGGCCGCTAGCGTCACATAGCGTATTCTGAACAATTCTAGACCAAACCTACCGGCGACGAACACGGATAAAACTATTGCTCTCAATCTCTATGAATGCTCCTCAGAATGGCATAATCCATCAGATAGCCAGGGAAAACCGTCCTATCTCGCCCAGAGTGTTTCGAAAAACTCTATCAACTCTTCGTTGAAACTTCGGACCGAGTCTCGGTGTACGGTTTGAAGATTCCTCGTCCCGACAAGGAGTCAGTGGATCTCTTCCAATCTCTTGTACCGAAAGATGATCGAGTGACGGTTCGGCCAATGTTCGGCAACATTTCCGCTTTTGTTAATGGGAACATGTTCTTCGGGATATTCGGAACCGATCTATTCCTACGACTGTCAATTGAGGATCAGAAAGAACTTCTCAAAAACAAGGGAGCGTCAATGCTTGAGCCGATGAAGGGAAAGCCCATGAAGGACTATGTCGTCGTACCCGGGACGTGGGTAGACCGGCCGGAGACCCTAAACTCTTGGATTTCTAAGGCACTCCAATGGTCTGGCAAGCTACCTCCCAAGAAGCCGAAAAAATAGGGTTCACTTCAGCCAGAAGAGAAATGTCAGAACGAGTTGCGATGACTCAGACTGAACAGGAATTTCATCGAAAAATGGCAGTTGAATGCTTCAACAAGACATGGGACTACTTGAAGAAGAAGGATAGGACTCCGAACGACGAACAGTTGATGCTGAATCTGGCTCATTCCTCGCGGTACCATTGGAGTTTTGTTGGAAAGGCGAGTAACTTTGCAATTGGCGACTGGCAGATCTCTCGGGCCTACTCGGCTCTGAACCAGCCAGACCTAGCCATACATTTCGCTAAAACTTCTCTTGAAACATGTCAGAAGAATGACCTCGCAGACATTCTCGTTTCTGGGTATGAGGGAATGGCCAGAGCCTACGCGATTGCCAAGGAATATCGATTGGCGAGAGAGTGTATCAACAAGGCACGCCAGCAACTCCGGAATGTGGTCATAGATGATGAGGATTTGAAAATATATTCAGATCAGATCGACGAGACAGAACGGATGATAAAACAATAGTTCAGAGATAAGATGGGATCCTTCCCCCGCTGCGTTCCGATCAGACATCCTTACTCGGAGGTCTTGACGATTTCTTGATTGTCTGTTTCGGCAGTCGGAGGGTTCGAGGCTTGTAGGGTTTGACCGGGCCCTTTTTCCCTCGTCCTAGTCCCGCGGGCTCGATATCGCCTGCTTCCTCAAGCTTCTTCATGATTCCAGAGATCGCCTCTTCCCTTCGGTCGAAGACCCACGCCACCTCGTAGGGATAAGTGGCTCGGCGGTCCTTGATCCAGCGGGACCGTATCATTTCCTGTACGAGGAGTTGTAGTCCGCTTGGGCCGACTTTTTTCATTCCTTTGATTACGTCTTGCAGATTCTGTTTGTAATCCGCTAGGAAAGGGTCTCTTGCTTCAAGCCGGTCAGATCGACTCATTTACGGTAGCCTCCTTGCTCATTACTATCCTGAATCTGATCAGTTTCACGCAACTCCTCTAGTCCGTTACTTACGGTCTACCTCTTGTTATTATTCACGATAGTATGCTAACTGCGTTTAGGTCAGGCTCTTCGGGGGCTCAGTGTCGGGAAGAACAATTCCTTCATGGCGAATGGTCGTGGAAGCAGAAATTGCTAAGCTTAGAAAGTTCCAAGAGTTTCTTCGGACTGAGGATAAGCTGGTGTTCCAGGATCTTCTGAACCAGTGCAAGCTCTATGCCCCCTACGCCAGCACCATGGTCTCTACTATCAAGGAAGTGCCACTGTTCATTTCGATGCTTTTCGGCCAGCATAAGAAGATCATCGAACTGGAAAAAAAGATATTGATGCTTGAAACACTAGCAACAAAGACTGAGACAACTATTCCCGAGCGAGGTGTTCAAGAAACCGTCGAAAAGGTGGAGGCTAACATAGTTCAGATGAATAGATCCCCTTGCTAGGGTCTCTCTTTTCTCCTATGTTCACTCAACCAGTCGGGAATTATTACCGTTCTGAGCAGTTCTTGTATCGAAGCTCCTCTATTCTTAGCCTCTTTCTGAAGAATACGATAGGTCTGAGAATCAAGCATCTGCATGAACTTCATCTTATTACTCACTTTCGCTTTCACGCTTAGAGCTGCACGTGTCGCCAAGACCCTCTAAAAACCATGCGGATGCAACTGAACATGCTGAAAACAACTCCGAGAGCGAGCGACGACTCGGTTACGGAGCTTGAGTTATGCTACTCGCCGTCCTCCTTGAAACACGGCCGCGATCAATCTCAGTGCGCTAACATTCTCTAAGGGGTTCGCGTCCAACAAGACTATGTCTGCAATTTTTCCTTTCTCTATCGTCCCGCGTTCATCTTCTCCAATTAACTTCGATGCGCTCGAGGTTGCGGCTATGAGCGTGTCGCGTGGCTCTAGCCCGCATTCAACCATCAACTCAGCCTCTCTCGCGATTCGACCATGACGGGCCGCTCCGCCGCCGGCGTCTGTTCCCAGCGCTATCTGCACGCCTGCTCTGACGGCGCCTATGACTGCTAGACGTGAGCCCTGTTTTAGATCCTCAGCTCGTTTCTTGCGGGCCTCAGGCCAGTCAACCGCGTGGGCATAGTAGAGCATTGCATCCCAGACTGACATTGTTGGCACGAGGCAGGTCTTGTTGTTCGCCATGGCTTCAAGATCGCCTTGCTCGAGAAACATTCCGTGTTCAAGTGAATCAACGCCCGCGCGGGCGGCTATTCGGCAGCTAGCTGGATCGTTGGCGTGGCATGCAATCTTGAACCCAGCTTTGTGTGCCTCTTCAACAGCTACTGAGAGCAATTTCTCGTCGAAGGGAATCTCCAGCGCGTCTTTAGGACGGGCCCCTTCGTTCCAGCCTGATAGCGCAACCTTGATCAGTTCTGCGCCTGCCTCAATCTCCATCCGAATCGCCTCTCGTAGCTCGTGAGCCTCGCCAAAATGTCTGGCGAAGGAAACGTACGTGCCGCGGTGCGCTATCCAGGTCCCGGCGGGACGAATGTTTGGGGCCTTGATTTCGCCTGCCCGTGCCATATGCGCTAGCTTTATGCTGACGCCCTGGGGTGCGCCCACGTCTCGTGCGGTCGTAACGCCGCTTCGTAAACTGGCCTCGGCGAGTTCGATCGCACGCGTGGAGATTTCGGGGAGAGGATCGCTAAATCGCGCGATCCAGTCAGGCCCTCCTGGACTGCTGTAGTGAACGTGGCAATCCATGAGTCCAGGGATCAAAGTACGCGCCCTTCCGTCAACAATTCGAACGGTAGCCCGGCTACCTTGCCATTGTGACGCGGGCCCTATCCAATGGATCCGTCCATTGCGAATCTCTACGGACGTTCTGGGCTGAGCAGGCGAGCCCGTCCCATCCCAAAACTGAACGTCGTCAATTAGAAAGTGCAATTTTCACACCGCTCTCCCTTCGCTGGTCCAAGAACAGAAAAGCCGATCAATTCGATCAGAAAATAACTTTAGGTGAACTGCGGCAATACTCTCCCCGATCTCGCCTTGTAGGCAGGAACCCCGAGTCCTACTGCGATCATCGTGCTCTTCTCCTTCGCGTGAGGTGAGAAGAACTCGGTTACGGCGTCATCATAGAACGTGGAGCCTGAAGCACCTAGACCGAGAGCGTAGGCTGACAGGTAGATCTTACCGGCTACTATTCCACCTTCAAGCTGAGCCGTGCGATATCCACGGTTGCCAAGCGCTCCAAGAACTTCTCGAAGTCGAGTCATCAGAAAAAACACCACGCTGGCCTCGCCGAACAATGGTTGTCCTAGGCATAAGTATGCGGACATTTGTCTCAGCTCGCCCCGTTTTAGTTCCTCGAGAGATTTCTGTTCCCCTGAGTAGAAGTATGAGCCGGGCGCTAGTCCCTCAACTGCATTCGCTATGAAGTATGTTTCGATCAGATTCTCGCTTTCCGGAAGATAATCGCGTGGAATCGGTCCAGTCGAAGTTCTCAACACTGTCGATAGATGGGAGAGTGTGATGGGTGAGCGGGAGAACCTTCGAGTTGAGCCTCGTTGGAGAATAACTTCTCCAAGCCTCCGAGACCCCGTAGCCTCAATCATTGGAAGCGGTAGGGAAATCTTCGGGTAGGTCGTTCGTTCCGAATTTGAGGTCTCCAGACGCATTTTGGTCCAGTTGTCAACCTCTTCCTTGCTCTGGAGAAAAGAGGCTCGATGCGCCTCCCAGATACCAGCGTATTTCGTCTCTTCCCCTAAGAGAGGCTGAACCTTGGGTTGAATGGGGTCGATTCTTTTCAGCTGGCGATCTGAGGACGGGTGTCCTTCTGGACCTACGGCTGAGAGACAGACCGTTGCCTCTTCCTCGTCTTGCAAGCTCAAGAGTTCGTTAACGGTTTGATCTACGAAGCTTTGGACTATTCTTGTCGGTGAGCCCATGGATGCTGCCAGCGATATGAGATTCGCGGCGATTACTCCGCCGTCCCAGAACCAGTGCCTGTACGATCGGGCCTCGTACTTCCAAGCATTCTTCCAAGCCATTGAGGTGAAGGCAATGGTCGCTGGGGCCAGCGCAATGATCTCGTTGCTTACCGCAGCCAGTTCTGCTCTGTAATCGCCCTTCCTTATTCGTGAGAGTTGAAAGCCTAGAGGATCAAAATGGTAGACCCCAGCTTCGAGTCCTGCAATATCTCCCGCGACCACATAGAGCTCGATTGGATAGAGAGCACCTGTAGCCGATGCGGCGCGCATATAGTGAAGTTCGCCCCCGAACCGATACTTTCTGGTAAGTCCAGCAGAGAAGTAGAGCAGTTCGGCAAGTTCTGTGAGTCCAAGATTCAGCGGTTCTGTCTGAACCGCCCGTCCAGAGATCGCCATCAGCGGTTCCGCTTCCGGCTTGGGAAAATTCTTTGGAAGAGATATTGACGTAAGATCCTCGTAGATCTTGAATTGTGATGGCTTGTTTGCCCAGTCGAGATAGTGTCCCGATGTCCGCAGGCTAATCTCGGAATGCTTTGTTGATTCGTGATAGTTCAAGGCGTAAGCGGTGTCGTGATTTTGTGAGGATCGAGTAGACGCGGGGGCTGTTCCAGATTTCAATAGTGGCAAGCTCTGTTATACATCCAGACTCTGGCTAATCAAGGATGTTTAGACATGAGCAGCTCAGGAGAGGTGAAGGCCGTCGAAGTACGGAATGCATCTGATATCGACTTCGTATTCCCAAATGGCTTCTCATTCTTTGAACCTTACCTTCAATATTTCGTCAGAGAGACTCTTGGGGCAGGCGGTGAGGCTTACGTGTCCAGAACATTCGAGGGAAATATCTCAGGCATGTTCGTCTATGACGACTCTGAGAAGACTGGAACAATTTACACGAGATCAAGGAGAGTATTTGACTACTTTTACGAATTGAAACCGTTTGATTTTCTATTCGCGGAGATGAAGGCTGAGCACGAATCCGAAATTTACGATATTTACAACGTGGACCTTGCGAACCTTGCGGTTGTTCATAGTTTCAGCCATGAAATCTCGATAGCAGAAGAGAGAGATGTTGACGAGATAGGACAATTCATGACTTCGACACATCCTGGAATAAACAAGAGATGGGTGAAGGTTGCGCTTAACGAGGGAGAAAAATGCTTCTACGTCAGGTTGGGCAAGGAAATTGCCGGCTTGGGATGGCTTTCAATCGTGAACGGTATCGGAAGGCTGCACTCTCTACATGTAAAGCCTCAGTTCAGAAGAATAGGGATAGGTGAGGATATTCTGTTTGCCCGGCTTCTGTGGATCAAGTCGAGGCGTGCCCGTTCGGCCTTCTCGGAGATTTCCCGCGATAACTCTGCATCTTCAAGAATCGCAATGAAGGGGCGTATGACGCCATCTGGAACCATTTTTCAATATTTCAAGAAAGACCGTGGTGGAGGGATGGATCGGAAGAGTTAGCAAATTTTCCTAGGTTCGTGGAGCTCCGCAGAAGGGGCAGGCCTGAACTGTAGAGTCGATCAGTGCTCCACAGTACTTACACTTCACCTTAACGACTTCTTTGATCACGATCTGCTGGACTGGCGGTTGTTGTTTTGGAGTCAGATCGATAGTCGGTGGCGGTCGCTCTGATGGGAAAGGGTGCTTCGGAAGAGATCGTCTGCTTTTTGCAACTGCGTAGATGACAACTATAACGATAATAATGAATATGATGAAGATGACCAGTCCAACGATTAGACCAAGATACTGCTGCAGAAACCCGGGGCCTGATCCTGTTGTTAGCGGATAGCTGGTGGAGGTGACGTACAAGTTTTCGGTGTAGGTGAACCCTGCTGCCGCGTTGTTGTCGTGTTCAGTGTAGCTGTATCCTATGATGTATCCCGTTAACGGATCGAAGTAAGTATCCCAGGTATAGGTGGCGGTGAAAATTCCGTATACGTCGTTTCGTTGATAGCTAGAGGTTCCTTCAGCAAAGATAGCCTTCACGTACCTGTTCTGGGAGGGAAGTTGGTAGTTGGCACTCGTCGACATGACGGTCATCTGAGTGTTCAGAAGGTAGAAGCTGCCGCTCTGTCCGGTCCGGTTGTCCATGTAGAACCAGACGAATGGGTTGACATATCCTGTCTGGTTGTCGGTTCTCTTAACGTAGTGGAAAGTGGTTGATGACCAGGTGAAATTACCGGATGGTTTCTGTGTCTGAGTTGAGCCTGTGCTGTTGCTCCAGTTCCAGGTGTAGGTGTAGTTAGCAGCCACTGTTCCATTGGGATAGACATTGTTCTCTCTCTCTATTCCGTTGACAACGGCGTGTTCAGTGTATCCGGTATAGCCGCCGGTTCCGCTTCCGAGATCCGTGACTTCGTAGTAGCTGAAAGTGTCTCCTTGACGGGGAGTGTAGCCCGCGACAGCGTGGGCGGGAGAGAACGCTAGGGAGAGCGACAGGGCGAGGGCGAGGAGGATCGGGGTTCTGATCATTAGCCTCCGAAGCCTCCTCCGACACCGTGCACGTGGGCTGGATGGAAGCCTCCGATTCCGCTGAATGTTGAGTAGTAGGATGAGTGTACGATGATCAGGGGGGCATAATATCCGAAGAAGAGAGCTGATGGGGCATGTGTAAACTGGACTGGAGTCCTGGCTATCTTTGCAGTTGGATCAAGTTTCTCTACTATCTCGTTCTTGATCCCGTGAATCATCCTGACTGAGAGGCTTACTAGCTCGGAACGCTCTAGTCCGGTCGCGAAGGACCAGAGTGAGGAATAGGCCTTCTCCATGAGGTCAAGGGTCTCATTCGCCTCTAGCGTTGGTATTGAGGTGAGTATTGCAGCCGCCACTAGCGGATATTCTAGATAGTTCTTGAGCGCAGTTACGATTATGGACATTTTCCACCTCACATCATCAGGTCCCAAGTCGGAGATCGCCAGAAAGGCAGAGGCGAGTTCGGTGTCCTCGGAGGTCTGATATCCCCAGAGGCTGAACATCGATCTGAACGCTTGGAACTTGCCGGGAAGCTGGTTCGTTGGATCATTCATTACGGACATTATGGCGGCTGATTCGTATGAATGGGTCATTCTCGAAAATTCCAGAAATCTGTCAGTCGGATACGTCCCATCGTATCTCCTTCCAAACATTACCAGGGCAGCAACTCCCGTTGATATTTGCTTTGGAACTTTCACGTGGTGCCTAAGATCGTGGTCCAGGTTCTGCAAGGTCTTTGTGAGGTTCTGAAGATCAGAATTATCGATCGAGGACTGAGACGGGTTCGCGCTGAGGGAGGTTATGATCTCCGCTGCCATCATCTTGTTGTCAAGTGTGGAGTCGAAATGGTGGAGAATGCCTAGCGCGAGAACAAATCTCTGATTGATCTGGCTCTGGTCGGCTCGAAGCTTTGCCAATCCAATTGATACGTTCCAGAGCTGAGAGAAATCAGCCTCTAGAACCCTCGTCCTGAGGTTGGATACTTGAAAGCTGCCTCTCTCCGCTATTGAGTGTAACTCGCCAAGCGTCTCCATTCGCTCTTCGATGAAATCTGAAAAATCGCTGTCGGAGACTCTATAGTTTCTGACATTAAGATCGTTCAACGTGAGTACTCCGAGACCGGTAAGCGACAGGTATAGCCCGTCATATGGCACCATCCTATCAATCGCCGATTTTTTCTGAATGAGCTCCTTTATCCTGGAGTCCTTTTCCACAATGTCAGCATCTTCCCGAGCTACGGCACCCCTTTCAGTCTCTACCCTTGCAACTTCCGCCTCCTTCTCGTCTCTCCCCTCGAGATGAAACAGTATTGAGTGGGTTTTCCTCTCGTCCTTTGCCAGAGCGGCGCGCGCGATCCGTTCTTCCACCATCTCATTCTGCAAAGCGTCGTTCATCTGTGTCAAATTTGCAACCTCAGCTGCGGCCTGATTGTAGTCTCCCTTCTGCATTACAGAGAGGTAGCCGTTGGTCGAGAGAAAGTTTACGTCGGATTGTTGAACTTGGGTTGTGACTGACTTTCCGGCTATTTGGGACATGAATGTTCTTGCGTCACTGCACTTCATTCTGATCACCAGTCGATAATTGGGAATTTTCCGATTACGCTCTGCTCGCCGAGAATATTGCCCACGATCAGTTCGAGGCTCTCTCCTTCGCGTGCTAGCTGGATAACTTCGTCATCCTTGAGCGCCTGTCTGAGTAAGTGTTCGAACTGTACCTTTCTCTCAGTCACGTCTCCGAACCTGGCGGAGCGTTCTCGTTCTATCTGTTCATAAGCGTATATGAATTCGTAAAGTGATCTGTATATCTGATCGTCTATCTTTTCCCGGACCTTCTCTCGTCCAATAGTTATCCACTCCAGGCCTTCGAGGTCTACGAAGTAGATGGTGCCGTCTGGAGCGAGGACTGCGTCCTTGTCCAGCCAGACATCGTAGAAGTCTAGTCCGCTGAAGGTTCCATCCCCATTGCTCTTCAACGACCGGGCGAACAATGTTAGGAACGCGATCCCGCTCTTAACGAAGTTCTCCAGAAACCCGAGCGCCATATCATTCTCGTCTATTCCAAAGAGGTCGAAGACTGAGCCTATGTTCCCGCCGATCGTGCTACCAGAATGGAAATAGATCCTTACATTGGAGGGGACCAGTCTTGCTTCCTGGACCATTCTTCCCCTGAATCTCCGATACCAATAGATTTTCTTGATCTCATTCTCTAGGCTTTCAGGTAGGAAGATTGTCTTTACGAGAGGCGCGACTCGGAATCCATGGATAGAGGTAAGGTCGGCCATTTCGGAGACTCTCATCGAAGTCGTAGCGTGCTGAAGGCCCTGTCCTCCATATGGAGAACCTCTCAACCACAATTCCCCTGTCAGGTATCGTGGCGCGGATTCCTTTGAATTTACGATTCTGTCTTTCAGCGCGGAGTCTTTCAGCAGATTGCAGATTTCCGCTTTCCCGAGAAGCTGATGAGAAAACGGATTAGTTGTCGAACCTATGCCCTTGATTGATAGGTAGAAGTCTATGCCGTCGACTTCCATATATGGTAAAGTGGAGACTGCTCCTCTGTTATCGTCTACAACGAATTCTTTCGTACCCTTGGAGATGAGATCGGTGAAGGGTTCCATACTGTCGGGGAGATAGATCCTTTCGAATTCAGACATTTTGAATTCTCGAAAGTGTTTGTTCGTCAGTGTTTCGGAGGCATCATACATGTTCAGATTGAGGGGGAGACCCTTCATCTTCACGAGAGTTCGACGCTTCGTGGAAGTTTCGCGATGCGTCTCGAAGCGAGTTTCTTGACTCGTCAACCAATGGACCTGGGACTCGGCTGCTTCTGATTATTCTATATGATTGGTCGTAGGCTCTTCACTGAAAACTATGGCTCTATCTAGCTTCGGGGTCGCTTGTCGTACTGGCTCTTCAATAGACCAAGAACGACGCTGTCATGAAACTGGTTGTTGAAGAAAACCTGGTCTTGTAGCCGACCTTCTTCTTTGAATCCGAGCTTCTTCGCCAGGGCGATGCTCGCTTTGTTCTCGGCGAAGGTCCACCATCCGACCTTGTGGAGATTCAGTTGTTCGAACGCCTCCTCGAGTAGGAGCTTCGTAACCTCTGTCCCGTATCCTTTGCCCCATTTGTCCTTCTCTCCAATGCACAACCCAAGGTCAGCGTTGTGGTATCTGCGAGCCCAAGTGTGGAATCTTATCGAAGACCATCCTATTGCCTCCCCGCTGGATTTCTCCTGGATCATGTACCGTCGTACTTCTGGGTCTTCTCCCTTCAGATCCTTCTCCATCTCTGCCTCGATAGACACCATCGACTTCACGTGGTCGGGCATGGATCGCGCAAGCGTCATGACCTCTTCATCATTCTGCCACTTGTGAAACGACTTGAGATCCTCCCGCTCCGGAGCTCGAAGAATGATACGTTTCCCTGTTAGCATTCTAGAACCAATCTGGTTAATCTAACGGATAATAGATTTCGCCCTTGTGCTTCATCGTCAATATGTCGCAGTTGAGCTGGCAACCGATAATCAATTGGGCATACTTATATCGAGCGTCCCAGATTTTTGATTGATGCGAAGATAGCGACGAATGCGCATCCCAAGTTACGCTGTCCTGGTGTTTTCGACATTGCTGTTGGTAGGAGTAGTACACGGCGCGAACATTACAATAGGACCCACTCAAGGGTACGTCGAATACAGAATTACCCTCAACAATCAAACCTCGACTCTCGCAAGTTTCTTGTTAAACGAATCCGCTCAGCCTACAGGTCAGAACGGGATCGTGCTCGTAACAGCTAATCTGCTATCGACCGTGAGGAATTTCACCTACTCTAGAGCTCTAAACACGAGCTCATTTCCTGAAGTCTTTCCATATCTGTTAGGAATTAGCAATCAATCCCTGTCCTATCATGCTTACGGAATCTCACTCACTCTCCACATCGTCAACACTGGTAACGCGCAAATCACGTTCAACGGGCAGTCCTTCCAAGGAACAATCTATCAGGTGGCTGCATCAGCCACCTACGCATCAACGACTGCATCAGTTTCTGCCAACGGCACCATCATCACAATGCCCTCTGGGCTAATCTACTCCGTCCAGCTTGAATCCATCAATTCCTATTCTGTCCAAATGCGGCTTGAAGAGACAAACCTCGCACTTATCGATCCTTCAAACAGCAGCAACATACCCATAGGAATCGCACTAGTCAGCCTCGGTCTGCTCGGCGCCGCCGTTTTTGCCGCTCCATCAATCTTCAAGAGACTCAAAAGCAAACCAGCGGCAACTCCCACCACCTCGGACGAGCCTGGCGGCGAAGAGAAGCCTTCCTACTGGGTAGACTAGTGGCGGAAGTCTAGAGGCGGGCAGCTTTCTCCAAAGCATCAGACCCAAACAAGACAAGCACATCCGTAATCGAATTTCGCGACACGATCAAAAACTACGGAAGCAAAACAATAGGTCCCGTGGATCTTGAAGTCCAAAAAGGACAGGTTGTGGGTTTCCTAGGACCCAATGGGTCCGGAAAGACAACTTGCATCAGATTGATACTTGGACTGATTCGGGCGTCCTCTGGCACAGTACGAGTCAATGGGTATGATCCGATCTCAAAACACGTCCGCGCTCTGAGACACGTCGCGTATTCGCCTGAACTTCCCAACCTCCAAACCTTCCTCACGCCAACGGAACTACTTTCGTTAGTCTCCCATGAACTGGGCCTTCCATCCTCGTCGAATGGGAGGCAGGACGAGATTCGTAGGGTCCTGGAACTCGTTGGAATCTTGGAATATGCTGATACGAAGATCGCTAAGCTCAGCAAGGGAATGGTTCAGAGGCTGAGCGTCGCTCAAGCGATGATGGGCTCACCTGAGGTCTTGATTCTAGATGAGCCAATGATAGGCCTGGACCCGGCAGGCTCAGCGCACTTCAGAGAAGTATTCAGAGAATTTGCAAGCCAGAAGGGCGGGACCGTCTTCATGTCTTCACACATCATGAGCGAGGTCGAATCGCTCTGCACTTCTGTTGCAATCATCCACGGTGGAAGAATCCTCTACCATGGAAAAGTAGTGGACGTGATACAGAAGGTGCTTGATTATTCCGTCATCTACTTGGAGGCTCAAGGCCTCACAGAGCAGACGATCGGTAAGATTCGCGAAATGGCCAGTGTGTCAAAAATAGTCCCGATTGGAGATTCTCTCGAAATCATAGTTCAAGGCCATGCGGACGTTAGACCGGACATATCGGACCTCGTCGTGAAGTCGGGCGCAAAGCTATACTCCATCCGACAGGCGGAGAACATGCTCGAGCGCGCGTACATCGAAGCCCTCTCCAAACCCAACCCAGGACAGCGGACGATATGAGCCGTCCCGACGTTGTCCTATCCTTCATGCGATATGAGATCAAACGGGCGATCGCGAGAAGGAAAGTTCTAGCGCTCATCGCCTTCACAGTACTGCTGGACACACTGCCCTACTACGCTCTCTCAACCGCTGGGACTACTCTCATCCCAGGCTCAGCCTATCCATACATCTGGGTCGCAGGAGTCTTCGCCGTCCAACCACTATTCCTGAACTTCACCGCGATCCTCATCGCGGCAGGCGCGATGTCCGAGGAATATGAACAGGGAACTGCCGAACTCCTCCTATCGAAGCCCGTTGAGAGAAACGACTATTTCGCCGGAAAATTTCTGGGAGGATACACACTCTTCCTCACCGTTCTTGCGTTCAACATCGTTCTGAGCGTCGCTTCGGCCTTCACGTTCTTTGGGACACAATTTGGCCTCGAAATCCTCCCGGGACTGTTTCTGGTCCAGGCCTTCGCCGCGCTGATCTTCTACTCTCTCGCGTTCATGCTGGGGGAGCTCGTCCGACGATCCTCACTCGCGTACATCTTCTCCTCAGCCGTATTCTTCTCTAGTTTCATAATCAGCGCCTATATGGACCTCATCTACACGCTGACAGGAAAAACAGTCTACAAGACGATCCAGATCTACCTGCCAACTTCGCCCGCGAACTCTCTTCCAATCCAGTACGCGAGTCCCCTTCTACCACAGACAGTAGGCATCGTCCTCCAATTCGTCGGCTCGGGCACATCTATAGTGCCAACACTAGACCTGTCAGTGACGATTCTTTTAGCTTACACAATTCCGGCCATTGCGATCGCGGCGGCCTATTTCTGGTTCGCAGACATTTCAAGAAAGATGAGCTAGAAACCATTTGGGTCCAAACTAAATAGGGTCCAGAGACATCACCGTGGCCTTTAGAAACCCGGCAATATCGATTAGAGTTCTGACATTCGAAGTGATTTGAAATTGGCGACTGGACAGTTTTATTGTCCGAATTGTGGCACAGCTCTTCAACAGAACGTGGCTTTCTGCCCTAATTGTGGCACAAAAATTGTCTCGCATGCTCAACCGCAGCAATTAACGCCTAGTTACTTTCCTCCTGCAACACCATCCCAAGTACCGGTGTCTACAGGTGCCTACAAAGCCGTGATAGGCGTGTTGCTAGTTATCATCGTACTTCTCGGCGTTGGATTGTACGGCGCCACTTCAGGGCACCCCTTCTCCCTCACAGGTTATCGATATCCACTCACCAACCCACCCAACGCCCAAAGTGTTCAACCACCTCCGATTTCCCCAGCTCCGCCCCCGTACACTCTGATCTGGAACGCTTGCGGGGGTAATCCTAGTACTGGATGCAACATGACTGGAAACGGTTGGAGAGAAGGCTCAGTGCCTGACACCTACGACTACTTTGTCAACTTCACTAGTAATGTGCCAATAACCGTGTACTTCTTCACCCTCGGACAATTTGTGCAGTATACAGTATGCAATGGCGATGTAAGCTGTGTATCTGGATATTACACCACCCTTGCCGCTGCGAAATCTCGGCTGTTTGTACCCTTCCAACTCGCTGAAGGATGCGGAGATTACGTAGCGATCTATGTTTCTTCAGGCAGCGGGATCATGCATCCTTCCATTAGCGTAAAGCAACACGCTTATTCTCAACCAACGGGATATTGCGCCCAAGTCGGCGCTGGCTAGGCGCTGGATCCCTCCCTGCCTGTTCGGAACGGATTGTATCCAAGACCTAAGCCTGCAGGGTAATGCTCTGCTTTTTGCGGGCTAAGTATTTCTCAGGTCCAGGTAGGAACTGACGAAAAAGCGTCGTATGACCAAGCCCGGTGGATATCATAGCGGTCCTGGGTTTCGCCGAACACTAACTGTTCATGGCCGAGACAGCCCAAGGATTTGTGCGCGTTGCGGAAGGAAGACGGACAAGGCTAAGCATGGTTTTTGCCCGAAGTGTCGAAGAATGTTTGGAAGATGGGCTTAGCATTCTATCCATTTGAGGCGAGTGCTCTTCGCCGATAGCTTAGAGTTGGCCGATCTTGTCGTAGATTAGGACGTACAGTGATACAATGAAGATTACCGCCATGATCATCCCGAACGCCAGGTATCCATAAGCGCGCTTGGGACGATAAGCATAGCGTGTGCTCATGAACATCATATAGAGACCTAGGATTCCCATCGCGTAGATCAGCGTTGTAAACACTGCCTCCTGGGTCGTCTGGTTGTTGATGTCTCCTGGATAGACGAATGAGTATCCGCTTGCCACGTTCAACAGCCCCTGACCTCCCTGGGTGAGCACGAATAATCCGCCCGACAGCACGAATACGGTGAACCCGACAATCAGGAACTCCGCGATCGGTAACAAGGGTCTGCTGGATCCTGGTGCGAGTCTGATGAAGCTCATTCTGAAGGCCAGATTGTTCAATGATCTCTTCAGCTTCCAGAGACTCGTTTTCATGCCCACGAATGACCAGTCCTCGTTTCTAGTTTCTGCCTGCGTGATTCTTGAGATGCCTCAATAATAAGCCCTGCTTTCCTGCGGATCGTCTTCGCGCGTCTTCTGGAACTGTTTTAATACCGGATCGGAGAATTTACGCTCATCGTCGAGGTCTTGCGACTATTTGTCCCCTCAGAGAATAATATGTTCGAAGTGCGGAGACCTCCTCTACACTGGGCTTGAACTAGAAACGCCCAGTGAGATTATCCAGCGAAACGGTGGCTACTGTCCCAAGTGCGGCAAGAAACTCGGATTCACGATTGAGACTTTGAAGATAGGCCCCCAGACAGCTCCGCCTACGCAATAATCTCCCTTTTTCTACCCAGCAACCAGCTTACAAAGCAAGGCTGACTATGCCGAAGAGAACACAGGTCTACGACTATCACAAGAAACACGGCAACATCGTCGATTATGCCGGCTACGAGCTTCCCGTTTGGTTCGAGGGAATAATTCCCGAGTGCAAGGCTGTACGAACACATGCGGGGCTATTCGACGTCTCGCACATGGGAAGAATTATGGTTGAGGGCAAGAACGCGGAGGCATTTCTCAACCGCCTAGTAACCAACGATGTTTCCACACTTTCAATCGGCCAGGGACATTATTCTCTCCTCTGCAATCCGAGCGCGGGAATAATCGACGATCTTACGATCTTCCGAACAGGTCAGACAAAGTATCTGGTCGTATACAATGCTGCTAATCGAGAAAAAAACTGGACCTGGCTTGAAAAACATCAAGATCCCGAAGTAGAGTTGAGAGATGTCTCTGACCAATCTGCGATGTTTGCCGTGCAAGGGCCGAGGGCAGGGCAATTACTACGGAGCCTCTCCGGTGCTAGGCTGGAAGAGATCGACAAGTATTCGGGAAAAGACGTCAAGGTGGGAGACCTTTTGTGTCTAGTGACGCGGAGTGGCTACACTGGTGAGGACGGTTTCGAGATCTATGTCTGGAACGCGACCAGTCAGAATCCTGAGCCCGCGTTGAGGATATGGGACAAGCTCCTTTCAGCCGGAAAGCATGAGGGCCTGAAACCTTCGGGTCTTGGAGCCAGGGATGTCTTGCGATTGGAGGCCGGAATGTGTCTGTACGGAAACGACATCGACGAGAAGACATCACCTGTCGAGGCCAGACTCAATTTCGCCGTTCGACTAGACAAGAAGAGTGATTTTGTCGGACGAGGACCTATTCAAAAGGAGAAAGAGAAGGGACCCCCTCGGGTCCGAACCGGGTTCAAGATTACAGGCAAAGGAATCCCACGACAGGGCCAGGAAATCGTTCTCGAAGATCAGAGCATTGGAAAGGTTTCGAGTGGGACGTTCTCTCCAACTCTAGGCATCAGCATAGGCATGGGCTATGTTCCGCCAAACATCTCGAAAGTGGGAACCGTCTTCGGAGTCAAGATCCGGGAACGGGTGGTTTCTGCGGAGGCGGTGAAGCTGCCGTTCTATCAGCGGCGATCAGAGGACACTGTTGTGGTTATGGGACAGGAGATGGGGCTTCGCGAGTTTCGGTTACACCATGGCGCAACAGAGGCTGCTGTGGTTCATGCTTGAGCTAATTCTACCCTTAGAACTGTTACCTATCGAATGACTGTTTTTTCTGGTTCCTTGTTTCTTAGCCTGCGACTGCGTATTCTCTGGCTCGTAGTTTTTCGCAGTCGTGGCGGCCGCTGTGTTTCTCGCAGAGGTCTCTTGTGCAGTGGGGGCAGTTCTCTACGGCCAGTAGCTGGCACTCGGAGCAGACGACGCCCCATACTAACGCCAATTTTTTCTATTCGCTTCCTGTAATTTTACTGGATCCATTAGCCCTGATTAGAAAAGAGGTATGTACTATTTTTACTCAAAAAGATACTTGAACTTCTACCTGACAAGACATGTAACAAGCAAACGACCTGATTCTTCTTAGTGATCGCTTATCGACGCGGCTTCTCTTTCTTACCCTTCAACAAAGCGTCGAGACTGACGCCGTTAACTGTGAAGACCCTATACCTCGTCCCCGGTAAGTCGCCGTATGCCTTGCCTTCTGCTCCTCCAATGCCCTCAATCTGGACTTCGTCATGTTCGTCGATGAAATTCAGCGCACCGTCGCCGG
Organism: Bathyarchaeia archaeon; assembly: GCA_035637575.1. Lineage (GTDB taxonomy): Archaea > Thermoproteota > Bathyarchaeia > 40CM-2-53-6 > 40CM-2-53-6 > 40CM-2-53-6. The sequence goes on along the minus strand of DASPWY010000130.1, from coordinate 7,159 downwards.
GCAGGAATGCAGTTATGACCTTTCCATTTTTGATGATCTGTGCGCGGACGCATTTTCTGACTGCGCTGTTGGGCTGGCGGCACTCAACCCCCACCTTCTCCAGGACGATCGCTCGAGCCTGGGGTGATCCTTCCAGTGGGTCTGCCTTGTAGTCTAGTCCGAGCATGCGTCGCTTGTAGGGAGCATAGGCCCACCTGAAGCTCTGACGCCGCTTACACAATTTGCGGCCCGCAAACATTCCGCTTGAGGTCTTGACCATGCTCGAAGCCCTTTGAACCGGTAGAGAGCTGAGTCTCTGGCTTGCTTTTTAGCATGACGCCACATCGAGAGAACCAACGATAGGAATCGGCGAGAATCAGCCCTGATCCCGATTCTGGGAGGAGGATTTCATATGAAGCCCAGTTCACGCTTGCAATGATACAGATGGATGCTTCTCGAAAAACGGCGGACTAGCCATTTCTGCGGGATAAGTCTACAGTTTCGCCCAAAACTGTTTCAGATGGCGAGAACACCTTTCCTAGAATTTACAAAAAAATTATTTCCCGCGACACAAAACAGCTCTTTGTAGCCCGACCCAGTTCCGAGGTTTCTAGTTTAGTCGTAGGCTTTTGTCGGCGTCGAATCCCCGTCTCCGCCCCCACGCTTTGATCCCGTCGAGGATCTTCTTTGAGCCGAACCAGCAGAGCGTCGTGAAGACGCCCTTGAGCACCGGGTTCAGTTGCAGAAGTGTAGGCGGCATCGTGTGCAGCTCGAGCACCGTGTGCCTCCAGCTCCTGTATATGACCCAGAACCGTGCCTCATCAACCTGGTCGTCAATATTGTAGAATCCGCTCTTCTTCAAGACCCCCAACGGGACAAAGCTCAGCGGAGTAACGGTGAAGTGCGCTTTGACACCTATTTCCTTCTTCAGTCCATGCTCCATCCGATCAATCAGACGGACAGTCTCCACCGCATCCTCGGACGTCTCCCCCGGCAGCCCAACGATGATCGTGTAGGCCGGGAACCAGTAATACTCGTTGAAAATCCGGGTCCCGTTATAGATCACATCCTGCCACTCATCAGGGCTGAAAGGCTTCACCTTCAAAGGCATATACTTCTTGATCAGCTCACTCGAACCCGTCTCCAGACCCGACTGGATCCCAATGTGCCGCTTGGATCCTTTCAGAACAGTCTCGGAAATGTCCCGTATTAGATCAGGATCAGCCCAGGCGGGTGCCGCCGTCCCATGAGTCGGATTCGCATAACCAATACCCTTCTGCGACATGACCGTGTTGAACAGGTCAACCACCGCGTCATGGTTGGGCATGAAGCCTCTCTTGTCCTCTAGCTTGTAGAGGAAGATATCCTCGCTGTGAACCCAGACGTTAGGGTTTCCGATCTTCCGGTTGACCGCTATCTCTCGCTCAACTTTGTCTTTGGGATAATATTTCGCTATCCTGAGATTAGGTTCGCAGAACTGGCAGTTGCGGCCGCAGCCCCGCATCACCTCCACAAGCCCGTGAGTCGAAGGAGCCTGAATGTCCGGAATATCTTCCAGCTTCGGCCCGCGAGGAACATGAATGAACTCAGGGCTGTTGTTAGACTCGATGTCGTTGTAAATGTCTCCAATAACATGGTCGCACTCGCCAATGACCACATGGTCCACTCCCAACGCCTTGGTGTCCCGGTCGCGCACCTCCATCTGCCAGCCCCCAGATCCACCCAACACCAGTTTGGCCTTCGGATACTTTTTCCGGGTCCTATTGATCTCTCCAACAAGCTCCAGAAACTTCCTCTTCGTATACGCTGTAAGCTTTCCGCCATCGGTGAACATCATACTCACCGGTCCCAGACCCATCGGATCCATGGTCGAGATTCCGATAATACTAGTCTTGTCGTCTACGAACTTGGAGACATGGTCTGGGTGAGCAACCACGACCTCGTCCGCGCCATACTTTCTGAGAAGGGACGACTCTAGCTTCCGCAACCCATAAGGCGCCTTCTCGGCCACACCGTCAAAGTGTCGGACTGACGGAGCAAGAAAGTCGAAGACGAACCGTGGAACTTTCTCAGCCGGAGCACAGCTGAAGAAGGGAAGAAGAGGTATCCCCCAGTACTCACTCATCTGGGTGGAATCAGCGGTAAGAACAATCCTAGTCAATCACGTAAACTCCCATCATCCGGCAAGATTTTTCGATGTCTTGCTCCTAAAACAAGCTATTCTCGGGTCGCTCCGTATTTTAAGCTAGTGGAGGTTTTTCTCCAAAAAACGATTCCCGTTGTTCTGAGAACCCCTATTTGACAGTCAACCATTCCCCTAAATTTCGCTACTGCCCGACTCTTTTCTCTCAATCGTTCCGCAGAAGCAGGACTATTACCGTATTACCTCAGAAAAGTTAGAGGGATTCTCTCGATCTAGGAACCACGTGATCAAACGAAGGTGTGGATATTCGAAAAAATGGTTCGGTTGTGATTTCGTGTGAGCAATCGTACACGTGCAGAATAAAGCCTCAGACGCCTCCGGGACGCGGTGGAAATGCAATTTGACTGAAACAGAGAAAATCGCAACACCTCTTCGACACTTCTCAATAACAGCCAGTCTCGCACTGATGATAGTTATTGCAATCTCGCCAATCGTCCTGGTCAGGGCTCCAACCTCCGGAACCATCATATTCGCAACCAGTGGACTTGCAGGAGCCGCAGGAATCACGTGTCCAAACTCCAACGGCAACTGTTACAACAACGCCGCCGAACCAGCAATCCGAGCCGATGGGGCAGGCAACTTCTACGGATCCTCTGAGAATGGACTTACAGGTGGAACCGACGCCTGGAGATCTACAGACGGCGGCTTGCACTACCTTACTCTAGTCTCACCGAACAGCGCCTCCGCAGCTAGCAACCAGTTCTCGCCAGCAGGAGGAGACACTGACCTCGCAGTCGCTTCTCAACCCAATCTCAACGGAATCTACAACGTATACGTCGCAAGCCTCGCCCTGACAAACGTCTACGTCAGCACTAGCAGTGATGGAGGAAGCACATGGCTTCTAAACCCAACAGGAGCCTCGGTGCCCGGCGATGATAGACCCTGGATTGCGGCTGAAGGAACAAGCAAGGTCTGCGTATCCTACCACAGCATAACCGCCACTAACGATATCTTCGTCACATGTAGCAGCGACGCTGGATTAACATTTGCGCAGACAGGAAACGCGTTCGACGCGAGTCATGTCTGGCTCGCAGGTTTCCAGAACGCAATCGGCAATCTCGCGATCGACCCCGCCAACCATTACATCTATCAGTCCTTGAGCGGCGTCGCCACTGCCGCTGAGACCACGTGCACCAATTGTGGGCTACACGCGGTCTGGCTGGCCGTCTCCACTGATGGAGGCCTGACTTTCACAGACCACGCTGTCTATGTCAATCCGAGCACCAGCATCTCCTACGGTCACCAGTTCGTTAACGTCAGTGTGGACAGGGCAGGCAACATCTACGTGATCTTTACTGACGACCATAACCTCTACTACAGTTTCTCCACAGACCATGGAACCACCTGGTCGTCCCCAGTACAGGTTAACAAGACCCCGTCCAACACTGCCATAATGCCATGGAGCACCGCCGGGGGAGCGGGTAAACTGGACGTCGTATGGTACGGCACCTCATACTACGACGGGACAAATCCACCTGACAACTATCCCAAGCAAGCAGCATGGTACGTCTACTTCGCCCAGAACCTCCAAGCCACAAGAAGCCCCGGCAACTTCACTCAAGTCGCCGCCACACCAATCATCCATTACGGAGGAGTGTGCGAAGGCGGAATCAGCTGCACAGGTAATCGTGACCTGTACGACGATTTCGGAGTAGCTGCAAGTCCAACGACAGGCCTTGCATCAATCATCTACAGCAATGACCAGTACGTCAACACGTCGAACGAGCCAGCAGCCCCCGGCTGCACATCTAGCACGTCAAACACTGGCAGCTGCGACCATACCGATATCGCGACACAGACCTCAGGGCCTGGCATCTTCCCATAGGGAGGAAGACCCAGGTCTCTTCTTTTTTTCCTGAGCGTGTTGCGTGGTAGAAGCCTATCCGAGAGATAGGGTGAAAGTACTCTGCGACTCGTGAGACCGTCCACTGACCTCGTCTCAGGCGATTCTTCTCAAGACCGTCAGAATCCAGATCTGCCACCTATCTCTCTCCCTAACTCTTCGAACATCGACTGACATAGGTAAACTATGACTCAGTCATTCTACAAGACTCCAAGAGCTAAACGAAAATCGGCGTAACTGTCGCATATCTCTCTGAGAGCGATGTGCATAAATCAGCCAAGCAATCTCAACACTATCAGAATGCAGTCGATAACCAATCCCCAAGAGGGAACCGCAGCCCCCGACTTTACCACGCAGAACACAACAGGCAAGACAGTTCATCTCAAGGATTTTCGGGGCAAGAAGCTCGTCCTCTACTTCTACCCCAAGGATGATACCCCAGGCTGCACGGTCGAATCCTGCGGGCTCCGTGACCAATACCAGAAAATCCGTGAACTTGGCGCTGAGGTGTTAGGAGTAAGTGTGGACAGTGTCGAGTCGCATCAAAAGTTCACTGAGAAATTTCACTTGCCATTCCAATTACTAGCCGACACGGACAAGAACATCACGAAAGCCTACGGTGTTCTCAACGATAAGTCGAACATGGCTCGGCGAGTCACATTTCTGATCGACGAACACGGCAAGATTCTCAAAACATTCCAGACAGTAAAGCCCGACCAGCACCCGCAAGAGATCTTGGACGCGCTGAAAGGCAAGCTCTGACAATCATCACATCATTTTTTGGACAGCAACGGTGTCTGACCTAGCCAAAGCTATCTATCAGGCAAGAACAGCGCCTGTATCCAGTGACAGTCTACGGTTAGAGTCGGGGTCCACGTCTCCATCGCAAAATCCTTCGACAATGCAGTAGACACAGCGGTTGTGGAGAAGTGTGATACTTTCCAAGTCTTCACAAGGAATCCTCGGGGCTGGAAGTTCAGCAGCCTCGATCCAGAAGAAGTAAAGAGCTTCCGAGAGAAGCTCGAGAAGAGCGGTCTCGGACCCGTTGTTGATCATATGCCGTATCTCCCGAACCTTTCCTGTCCCGAGGACGAGCTCTACAAGAAGTCGGTCGACACTCTCGTCGCTGAGGTTGACCGTTGCATCGAACTCGGAATCCCATACCTAGTCACACATCTCGGCAGCCACCTTGGAAAAGGGAGAGAGATCGGACTGAAGAGAATTAGCAACGCGCTCAACCAAGCAACGAAACACGCGAAAGACAACTTTCAGATCTGCTTGGAAAACATGGCGGGCACCAGCAACAGCATGGGCTCAAAGTTCGAGGAGGTCCAGGAGATATACGACAGCGTCAAGCAGAAGGACCGCGTCGCAGTCTGTCTCGACACCTGTCACGCGTATGCAGCTGGCTATGATCTCCATGTGGAGAAGGCGGTCGACAGGACCCTTGCAAAGTTCGACGATATTATCGGTTTTGAGAATCTCAAGGTCGTCCATCTGAACGACTCTGAAGACGGGCTCGGCTCTGGACACGACCGGCACCAGCATATCGGACTAGGCTACATTGGAACAACAGGCTTCAAAGCAATACTCCACCACGAGGCCATCAAAGACCAGCCGCTCATACTTGAGACACCGATCGGCGAGAGACGAGGCAACGCAGGCAATCTAGAAACAGTCCGGAAACTGGCAAAATAATTGCAAGTAAGCGTCAACACACGCTCAGCTCGTGAACTTCACAAGATAATTCAAGACGCAGCCCATGCGATCGAAAAAGCCAGACGCCAAGACCCGACAGCTCTACAAGAGATCAGCGACTCGACAAACAACGATCCCTTCCGCGTCCTCATAGCAACCATACTATCACACCGGACAAAGGATCCCGTCACCGCACTAGCATCCTCACGACTCTTCGCCAAGTATCCCCGACCAACCCAACTCGCCCAAGCAGATCCAAGGACCATTGCTCGACTCATCAAGCCAGTCGGATTTTACAAGACCAAGGCTAGGACGGTTAAGCGGGTGGCGCGAATCATCCTGAAGGAATACAAAGGCAAAGTCCCGGATGAGATGGAAGAGTTGCTGACGCTTCCGTCTGTAGGCCGGAAAACAGCAAACTGCGTGTTGGTCTACGGGTTCAAAAGGCCCGCGATTCCCGTCGACACTCACGTGCACAGGATCTTCAACCGTCTAGGAGTGGTCAAGACAAAGACCCCTGAAGAGACAGAAGAAGAACTAACCAGGGTCGTGGACCGGAAAGACTGGCTCCCACTCAACGAGGTCTTCGTCAAGTTCGGACAACTAATCTGCAGACCCATTGGACCAAAATGTTCCCTCTGCCCACTTAATGATAGATGCGAGTGGTATCGAGAGAACTACAAGGACAAGAACTAGAGATTTCTCGGAGCATCAATAGCGGCCTCAATCTTCCGACCAATCTCATCAAGTTCAGCACGATGTGTCTCCTTCCGATTTGGGAATCCGCTCATCATCTCATGATTAAACCTCGGAATGATGTGAACATGCATATGGAAGATCTCTTGGGAAGCGGCCCTGCCATTTGATTGTCCTATACTGATACCGTCAGCCGCCGAGGCTCTCTGAACCCCCTTCATGACCTTGGACACGGATGCGAAGACGCGCCCTACTTCTTCGCTCGGCATTTCCAGCATGTTGCTGTAGTGTTTCTTGGGAATCACCAGTGTGTGTCCAGGGTTTAGCGGATGAATGTCCAAGAAGGCCAGGGTGTGATGGTCTTCATAGACGACCGTCGCATCTGCCTCCTTCTCAGCAATCTTACAAAAGACACAATCCTCCTTCATTGAGATCCGCCGATCATTTCTCTCGGACAAATTCCTCTTCAGGGACCCGTTGCATCTTGTTTACTGTTCGGGCAAGAACAAACAGGAGGCTAGACAACCTGTTGATGTATGGTAGCACATCAGGATTTATCGACTCTATCTTCGACAAAGTTACGATTCTCCTCTCAGCCCTTCTGCACACTGCTCTAGCCACATGAAGTTCGGCCCCAGGAACGCTTCCTCCAGGAAGGATGAATCTGCGGAGTCGGGGCAGTCCAGAGTTCAGTTCGTCAGTAACACTTTCTAGCCTGTCAAGCTGTTCTTTGCTGATTC
>DASPWY010000129.1:0-28304 GCA_035637575.1 Bathyarchaeia archaeon | reverse complement strand
CGGGTCTTGGCCCCGAATTACTATGAGCGCTCCTATCTCGAGAGTACAAGCGTTCGTGTGGAGAGCCGGGTTCAACCTCTGACACATACTTCCAGAAGAGACGACAAGGATGGGATACTCTGTATTGAGCGCGAGGCGAATGCCTCCCCATACGGCGATAGCGCCGAGGATTACTACCCCGACTAGAAATAAGCCGCGCGCAGTTTCATTCTTTCTCAGATAAGAGCGGAATTGTCTGATGTAACTACTCAAATTGGTGTCTCTGGCCTAAGCATGTTTCGCTTGGAAAGGACCTATCTCGGCCTCATACTGAATCCGCTTCAAAAACTCTTCCGCAGCCCGGGCACCCGCCGTTAGGAATTCATCTCCCCTAGCTGTAATCTGGTAGACTTTTCTTCCTCTCCCACCCTCAGCTTCCCAGACTGCCTGAAGGTAGCCCTTCTCCTCCATGGCGTGAAGTAGCGGGTAGAGTGTACCGGCACTGAGGTAGACTTTGAACCGGTCCCTGATTTCTAGGTTGATCTCGTACCCCCATCGGGGCTTTGCCTTGAGGAGGCGCAGTATGATGAGGTCAAGATGGTTCTTGACTAGCCGTTCCCGCCAGGCCTTATCCAGGTCCTTGTTCAACGGAGCACCAGTGTCCTTGTTTGTAGTTGATGATGGATGAACGCCTCTAAATGCTTTCCACTAGGTTGAGCACGGCTTCCTCCGTGATGGTTAACAGACCCTTCCGCGAAACTAAAGTTCTGATTATTTTCTACGTTTTTATCGAACGCAGCCACGTCTTACTATGCTGATTGTCGTCTAACGTCTTCGACCTACTCCCGAGACCCCTAGCGGAAGCTGTCAAAGAACGAGGATTCCTCAAGCCCACTGAAGCCCAAGGAAGAGCCATTCCCCCAATCCTAGAGGGCAAGAACGTCCTACTGATCTCGCCGACTGCGAGTGGAAAAACGGAGTCTGCTATTCTCCCCGTCTTCACGCGGTTCTTAAACGAACCTGACCGCGGACCGGGCATCAAAATCATTTACATTACTCCCCTTCGGGCACTCAACCGGGATCTCCTTGACCGGCTGCGATGGTGGGGGCAGAAGATCGACCTCAAGGTGGGAGTCAGGCATGGTGATACGGAGATCAAGGAGAGAACCAGCCAATCCAGAAGCCCACCTGACCTGCTCATCACGACTCCAGAGACTCTTCAGGCGATTCTTCCGGGGCGTATACTTCGACGCCACCTGCGAGACATCCGTTTCCTGATCATCGACGAGGTGCATGAACTGGCTGAGGACAAGCGGGGGAGTCAGCTTGCCATTGCATTGGAGCGGCTGCGCTGGGTCGCGCAGAGAGATTTTCAGATGGTGGGACTATCCGCAACAATTGGATCCCCCGAAGTTGTTGGAAAATTCCTAGTGGGCGAAGGAAGACCCGTCGAAATCGTTCACATTCCGGTTGCACGACGGATGAAGCTTGAGATCGTCTCACCAGAGCCTACAGGCGAGGACGTCCGACTTGCCGGGAAACTGTTCACCCACCCAGAGGTGGCGGCCCGGTTACGCGTCATGAAGGGAATGATCAATGATCACAAGTCAGTTCTTCTGTTCACCAATACTCGCGCAAACGCCGAGGTCTTGGCCAGCCGGTTCAAAGTCTGGGACGTCGACTTTCCAGTCTCCATACATCACGGCAGCTTAGCAAAGCTCTCGAGAATCACTGCCGAGAGGGCGTTGAAGGATGGTGAGATCAAAGGACTAGTCGCAACGTCTAGTCTTGAGCTAGGAATCGATGTTGGAAGGATTGACTATGTCATCCAGTACATGAGCCCACACCAAGTCACGCGGCTCATCCAGCGAGTCGGACGATCAGGCCATAGCGTCGGCAAGATGGCTGACGGAATCATCATAACGATGGACTCCGACGACACGCTAGAGGCAATGGTCGTGGCCCGGAAGGCCAAGAGCGAGGACCTAGAAGATGTTACGGTTCCGGAAAAACCGCTCGACGTACTATGCCATCAGATCGCAGGATTTCTGATCCAGAACCGCAAATGGTACTATTCTGAACTGCTGGACATTCTCAAGAAAGCGTACCCCTATCGAAACTTGACGGAAGAGGATGTTGCGGCTGTAACCAGCTATATGCACTCGCGATTCCCACGCTTGGGATGGGTGTCGACGCAAGACAAAGTGGTCATGCGGCCTTCTAGGGTCAAGGACCTCTACCGATACTACTTCAACAAACTATCAATGATTCCGGACGAGAAACAATACCTCGTCGTTGAGCAAGAGAGCGAAACCGCTGTAGGCGTTCTTGACGAGGCTTTCGTAGCAGAGTACGGCCAGCCTGGAACCAAGTTCATTGTTCGTGGAACCCCGTGGATGATGCAGAGCATCAGAGGAGACAAGATCTTCGTCCGAGGCATATCTGACCCTACAGGGGCAATACCTAGCTGGATTGGCGAGGAGATACCCGTGCCATTCCAAGTAGCCTCAGAAGTTGGAGAGTTACGACGTATCACAGAGGAGGATTACAGGAATGGAAAGAGTCTCAAGGAGATCAGTGAGAAGCTCACCGAGAGATATCCTGCTGACGAGAAAACCATTCGCCACGCCCTTACCGAGACACATGACCAGTGCGAAGAAGGGCTTCCAGTCCCGAGTGACAAACTTCTCACAATCGAAGAATGGGACGATTTCATAATCATAAACTCGCACCTCGGGACACTCGTCAATAGAACCCTAGCACGTCTCGTCGGCCACTTGCTGTCTGACGAGGCAGGAGTCAGTATTGGAATCCAACAGGACCCCTACAGAATAGTGCTCCAGACAATGGGAGCGATTGACGCTGAGGACGTGCAGAAGATTCTGCAGAGGCTCGCCGGCAACGATGTGAAGGAGCTAGCAATTGCCGCCTCTAAGAGAACAGGACTCTTCAAGAGAAGACTCGTTCACGTGGCCCGAAGGTTTGGTGCCATTTCAAAATGGACCGACTTCAGCAGTATCACGCTACGTCAACTGGCAAAGAGCTTCGAGGGCACCGTCATCATGGACGAAGCGATCAGAGAAACCCAGGAGAAGGACATGGACGTCCCTCATACCCAAGAAGTCCTGAAAGCAATAGCAGCAAAAGAGATCGCAGTCAAAACAGTCAAAGCTAGCGGCGAAGCAACTCCCATTGCCAGAATCGGGCTAGAGAGAATCAGTAGAAAAGCAGACATCATCCCAACCGAGAAGCTGAATCAGATTCTCGTCGGATCCGCCAAGGCTAGGATCCTGAACGAAGTCAAGACCCTAGTCTGCACGAACTGCTGGAAGTATGTTGAGATGCGCAGGGTGAAAGAGATACCTCCTGTCGTGAAGTGTCCCGAATGCGGGTCCAAGCTAGTGGCTGCTCTTGGAATCGCAGATGAAGACATGAGAAAAGTGATCGTGAAGAACGGAGCAAGACTATCCGAAAGGGAGAAGGACTTAGTGTCCAAGGCCGAAGACACAGCCAAGCTAGTTGACCAGTATGGCAGACTTGCGGTCTACGCCCTCGCAGGACGCCGAGTGCAACCCGAGGCCGCAGGAGACATTCTTCGAAGGCACCGGAAGCCCACCAACGACTTCTTCGAGGCGATAATGGAGGCTGAGCGGGAAGCGCTGAAGGAACGCTTCTGGTAGCCTCCTCAGAATGTCGAAAATCTAGGAGGATATCCGGTAGAACTCTTATCAGAGACGCTTCCATTTCTCAAAGCCGTCTTTGAAGCGAGACCTCTCCATCGAGACGAAGAGTCTGCGACGACTCTTCAAAGGCATACCCGGCAAGGGAGACGTGGTAGCCCTCGATCAGGTCGATCTTGAGGTCTATGATGATGAAATATTCGGGCTTCTGGGTCCGAACGGTGCTGGAAAAACAACACTCATCAAGATTCTATGCACTCTGCTCCTGCCCACGGAAGGAAAGGCGCTAATTAAAGGACTGGACGTTGTAAAGCGAGCTTCCCAGATCCGTCGGATCATAAACCTCGTCTCCGGCGGCGAAACACCTGGCTACGGCATCCTGAGCGTCAAGGAGAACCTCTGGTTCTTCTCCCAACTCTACGGCCTGCCACGAGACTTCGCAAAGGACAGGATCTCGAAACTCGTCGACCAATTGGAGCTTCGGGACTATCTCAACACTCGAATGAGCAAGCTCTCGACCGGATACAAACAGAGACTGAACCTTGCTCGCGGGTTCGTCAACGACCCTGCAGTATTGTTTCTTGATGAGCCTACCCTGGGCCTTGACGTTCTCTCGGCAAGGCACCTGAGAACTCTTGTCAAGGACTGGATCCGGACTGGAGGAAAGACAGTGCTTCTAACAACCCATTACATGGCAGAAGCAGACCAGATGTGCGACCGAGTAGGAATCATCAATCGGGGCAAGATTCTTGCCTGCGATACTCCGCAACGACTCAAGACGAAGGTTACGGGAGGAGCTACTTGGAAGATTGAGATAACCCCGAATCTTTCGGAACTAGAATCGGTCAAGAGCATCCCAGGTGTCGTTGGACTCTCAACTACTGACAACATCGAATCAGGCGTCACGACCCTCAAGCTTGTACTCGAAGATGAGTCTGTCATGTCAGACCTTCTAAGCAAGATCCGCGAGAACGGCTCCAGAGTCCTCAACATGGGAAAATCTGAGCCCACCCTGGAGGATGTTTACATCAGCTTAGTCGGGACCGGCATGGAATAATGCTACCCAAAGCGACGCCCCGAGAAGAACTGCTCACGAATCTACGCGCAGCATACGCGCGAATGTGGGTCCGACTCAGAGGAAGCAACCGGGAGATCACGGGGCTAGTTGCAGAGATCGGACTACCAATACTGACTATCGGCGCGTACGTGATTCTCTACCGAGCGATCGGGCTCCCCCCAACAGCCGGAGCGGCGGTAATTATTGGAGGGGCAATGATCGCATTCTGGACGAACGTTCTCTGGAACATGTCTTCTCAATGGTTCTGGGAGAGAGAATCAGGAAACTTGGAAATGTATCTCGTCGCGCCTGTCAGCCGGATGTCTGTCCTCCTAGGAATGGCGATGGGGGGCAGTGTGAACACTTCAATCCGAGCCCTTGGCATCGTCCTCCTCGGAATATTCGTCTTCCAAGTGCCATTCCAGCTCGCAGACCCACTCTCCGTAGGCCTAGTATTCGTCTTGACGCTAGTCGCTCTCTACACAATGGGGATGCTGTTTGCCTCAATCTTCATGCTCTATGGACGAGAAGCCTGGAACACAGCTAATCTGCTTCAAGAACCAGTGTACTTCCTCTCAGGGGCTTACTTCCCCAGGATCTATGCTCCAGTCGTCCCGTTCGCCCTCCAAGCGGCAGGTTCGCTAATACCAATGACGATCGGACTGGACGCCATCCGCAGACTGGCAATTAATGGCGAAAGCATCGCAACCGTATGGCCACACATCCTAGCACTCATCGCTTGCACTCTGATTCTTTTTCCACTTGCACGACGCGCGCTGAACTATATGGAATCCCTCGGCAAGAAAGAAGGGAGGCTGACTTTGCGATGGCAGTAGCGGACTTTGTCAAGTCGGCAGGAGAATCGTTCAGAGTCGGCTGGAAAATAGAGAGCAACTGGACAGACCCGGTTCTATTTGCCACTTACCAAGTCATACGGCCACTAGCATCACTACTGATTGTAGCTTTCATCGTGATAATCGGAGCAGCAGCCGGTGCATCACAAAACCCCACTTTCTACACTCAGTACTTGGCATGGCTAATCGTGGGCAACGCGTTCTACGCGTTTGTCCTGCAGATAATGCTGGGAATGGCAATACTCGTCCATGTTGACCGTACGAGATACGAGGTCTTGAAGAACATCTACATCTCACCCGGGACCCTACACCCGTACGTAATTGGAAGGGGACTGGTCTCAGTCGTAAACGGGGCAGTCTCGGTAATTCTGACGCTCCTGTTTAGCGTCGCAATCTTCAACGGCCTACTTCATATGAACATTCCGCTTAACCTTCTGAACGTGAATCTTCTGATGCTTTTTCCTGCTGTGATTCTCGGAATCATCAGCCTGCTCGCCATCGGCTACATGCTCTGCGCAGTAAACATCGTCTCGAATCGAATGGAATTCATCCTTGGCGACTCTGTCTCCGGCATCTTCTTCCTTCTCGGGGGAGTCATCTTCCCAATTGCCCTACTGCCCTCGTACGTACAACCGATCTCGAATGTGTTGCCGATAACTTACTTGCTCAACGCTGTTCGAGAGAGCTTCGGTCTCTTACCCACAGCCAGCTACATGTCAGATCTTGCGTACTTGGCCCTGACGACGCTTGTTACGTTGATAATTGGGATTACAGTGTTCAGGCTCGCCGAGCAGAGAGCGAAGAAACTCGGACTCTTCGACCGAAAATCAGAATACTGAGCTTAGATTCGTAACAGCTTCAACGTGGACTCGAAGGCTTCATTGGTCCTCCCCGACTTGTACAGCCTGAGATATTTGACGAGTTCGTCTCTGTCTAAGGGTCCTAGGATTCTCGTGACTTTTCTTGAAAATCTGCCCGAGAGTAGGATGTATTGAGCGAGAGATGTGAAGTTGTTGACTCGGCGCATCAGGCTCGCACTCTCGTAATCTAAGATCCATGGATAATCTCCTGTTGAAACGAGAACGTTCTTGTGCGCTCGGCTGAGTTCTCCGTGGTCCAATCCGTAAGCATCGAGTCGAACGCATTGCTGTAATAGAGTCTTGACCGTAGCCTTGACTCGGGCCTTCCTACCTCGGCCCTTCAAACTTGAAAGCCAAAGAGGAAGTCGTTGCCCATCCAAGAATTGCATCTCAAGAACGTCCTCAGATGAACCCAGACATTCAGGCCCAATACCAGCTTTGTTGGCGGCTCTCATCATTTCTGCTTCGTGAAGCATGCTCCTTCTTCGAGAGTCAACCCTCCTAATCTTCACCGCAACTCGCCCACCATCAGCGATCCCCGCAACGACTAACCCTACAACGCCCTTGCCCAGGACCGATAATTTTCCGATTCTCAGCGGGCCCTCAAACTCCAGACCCTCAATTCCAAGACTCCTTAGCTGTCTAATTCTAGACTCAACGGATTCATCGCTTGGTTTCGGATATGCAAGAATCTCCCTGTATGGCTTCTTGACTAGATCCTCAATCAGAACTAGGCTTGAACTGTCTTCAGCCATGAGGGCTTCGCCTCCAAGAATTCCCAGAGAGACTTGTCAAATCCGTTTCTGCCAAGCATGTGCAGCACATCTCGGTCTTGGAGAACTCTAGCGCTCTTACGAAACGACTCGCCCAACTGCTTCGGCATGGTCAGACCGTAGGCCTCTTCTCGTACTGCAGCTTTGACAAGCTCCCCAATCGTGGATATTTTGCGTTTCTTCTCGACCATCCATCTATCTCCTTCAATCCAGGGTCCTCGAACAGTATCGCGAGCGCTCAAATGCTTCTCGAGAAAGGCTGTACTATCGACTCCCTTCGAAACGGGAGGACCTCTCTGGACTTTCACGGCTGGAAGCTTTGTCTGATCAGACTCAACCAAGATGGCGCTCTCCTGCTTCTCGTCGCTCCAAAGCGTGGAACGGTAGGTGGGGAAATCTTCTCGCGCCATTATTTCTAGCATGCTTCTTTCCAGCTTCATGAGCTGCCCCCACAAAACATCTGGGACCAAGATAGGGTGTTTGAAGAGAACCGCGAACACCTCGCGACCGCTGCCGTTGATTTGTTTTGCAAATTGAAGCCTAGTCTTTGGCTTGAACTTCGGAGGAAAGAAATACCATAATCCAGGGTTTCGCAGAAACTCGCGTCCCGCTGCAACGAAATTCCACAGTTTGTCCGATCTTAGGGCTGCGGCTAGGTTTCGATCGGGGTCCACTGGGTCGATGACTACGAGATCGACGTTCGAATCTCGATCCTTTGGATCGACTAACCCTGCCGATTTCTCTATCTCGAGAAACGTGCCTTTGGTCCATGACGAGGCTTGTCTGATCGTCTCCATGAACGAATGATAGTATAGAGCCAGAGTGTCGATGAGCATGCCACTGAATCCTCCAATCTTGATCTCAGCTCCATAGGCGCCAATTCCCTTAGCGAATTTCTTCAGCAAGCGAGCCTCAAGACGCAGCGCGGGTGTGAGATGCGTCTGCATGAACTCCGTGTGGTAAGGGGTCCTATCAGTTGCACTCTTCCACTCACCTCTCTTCACATCATAGCAGGGAACAATGTTCACGCGGATGTCTTCGACATGAAATTCCAGAAAGGGGTGCTCCGCGTAGCGCTCGATCACACGATACTTCAACAGACCTTTGCGGATAGCGGGGAGAACCTTCTCCACCCACTCCTCCCTTTCCATCGTGGGAGAAAACCGAGCAAAGATGTCCAAATCAGCCTCGCCGCTAATCCAAGTATCTCGCGCGAAAGACCCTTGGAGAGTGACCTCAGCCTGAATCTGGGAACTTTGGAGAATCTCCTCAATCTTACTTCGAATAACCTGCGATAGCCGGACCATTTTCTCTCGCTCGCGGTTGCTTGGAACGATTTTCTCGGAAACTCGTTGCAAGATTTTCTCGGGCGACGACGGCAAGCTGTTGCAGCTCAGAACATGATCGTATTTGAAATGAGCAAGTGTACTTCGCTATTTGTGGGCAGGAGCCTCGAAGAGAGTTGAGTATTTTGGCCCCGAGGGAGAAAGAATGCTCTGTTTGAGTCTAACCTTCTCCACCGGAAAGGTCCCGAAGCTCTCGTCAGCAAGGTGACCCAGGAAAGCTGCGATCTCGTCCCTCTTTCGCCCAGACTTAACGCGGGCGACAGTGATGTGAGGACTGAAGGCTCGAGTCTCCCGGCTGAAACCAAGCTGGTGAAGAAGCTTCTCGGTCTGCTCAAAGATCAGCTCGACTTCACTCCAACCCTCACCAACTCCTACCCAGATGACATTCATTCTCTTGAGATTTGGAAACGCTCCAGCGCCCTTGATCTCGAGAGAGAACGGTATGAATGCTACCTGTGTGAGACCTGACTTGATTTCCCCAAGTTTCGAAGCGCTGACATTCCCTAAGAATTTCAGCGTTAGGTGAATGTTCTCTCGTTCGACAAGTTTCAGATCTCCTCCTAACGAAAGGAGGGACGACGTGATGGATTCGACCCGGGAGAGAATTTTTTCATCCCCAAGATCGATCGAGATGAAACTGCGAATCTGGCCGCTTGACAATGCTGATGCGGTAAGCATCCGCGCCGTTTAAGAGCTATAACTGCCGCGTTTCTCAACCGCCCGAGAATCATCTTTGCAATCGACGAAGCCAAAGAAGACAGTACTGGTTATCGTTGGAATGCCTGGAGCTGGTAAGAGCCTCGCTTCAAGTGTGATGAAGACGCGGGGAATCCCAGTCTTCGTCTCTGGCGATATCATTCGGGCCGAGGCACGGAAGAGGAAGCTGAAGTTCACGCGGAAGAATCTCGGAGAGCTCATGCTGAAGATTCGAAAGGAAGAGGGCATGGGAGCTGTTGCAAAAAGACTGGTTCCACTGGTTGAGAAGGTAAATGGAGAATTTGTTGTGTACGAGGGTGCGAGAAGCGTTGAAGAAGTCGATCAACTTCGCCGGAAATATGGTGTCGTTGTGATTGCTATCAATGCCTCTCCCCAAGCACGATTCCGGAGGCTTCAACGGCGGAGACGGTCGGATAAACCGCGAGGATGGGCCGACTTTGAGGAACGTGACAATCGCGAGCTTGGTGTTGGGATTGCGAAGCTTATTGCGTTGGCGGATCGGACTGTTGAGAATGAAGATACCAAGGATGATCTCAAGAGGAGAACTCGACGAATACTACAAGTAGTCCTCAAACCGAAAAAATCCTAGTGGTCGCCGAAGCCGAGATCAAGCCAACTGAAAATCCCGAGAAAGTCAAGAAAGCCATAAGCAGCCTGTTCTCAGGCGACATTGTAACCGAAGGCGAAGAAAACGACTACGGCCTAGCTAGACTTCACGGAACTACACGAGAGTCACTGGAGAAATTCAGGATGATCTTGCAGAGAGATAGAATACGTGCAGCTGCACGATCCCAACTCTTCAAGGGGAAAGAAGAAAGCAGAATAATCGTATTTCTGAACAAGCAAGTGGCTTACGTCGGGCACGTTTCCTTCTCAGCTCCAGAAGGAGAATCACCGTTGGGACCTATTCGTCTGGAAATACAAACAGCAGACCCCGTCGGGATCATCGACTGGCTGACCGGGGGCCCCATCCGACGGCGAGAAACCTGAAGCGAACTCGCACCACGAGTACTCTAGACGAATCGACGGTCAGCGCTGATCCATTCAAACAGTTGAACAAGTGGCTGGTCGAATCTGCCGGCAGACGTGCAATTCTGCCCGAAACTATGATGCTAGCGACAGCGACTAGATCAGGGCGTCCGTCAGTTCGTACACTCCTTCTGAGAGAATTCGACGATTCTGGATTCGTGTTCTACACCAACTACTCTGGGAGAAAGGGCATGGAAATAGCAGAAAATCCTCAGGCTGCACTAGTCTTCTACTGGCCTCGGACGGGCCGACAGGTTCGAGTTGAAGGACGAGTCTCCAAGGTCTCTTTCAAAGAATCTGACATTTACTTTAGTAGTCGTGCCCGCGACAGTCAGCTGTCGGCATGGGCGTCCCAACAGAGCCGCGTTGTACGCGATCGAAGATTTCTGGAGGAACGAGTCAAACGGTTTGAAGAGAAATATCCGGGCAGAATCCCACGCCCTCCAAACTGGGGAGGCTATCGACTTCGACCGAGCGTCTTCGAGTTCTGGAAGGAAAGGCCTGGCAGACTCCACGATCGATTGAGTTACCGACGCTCGAAGGGACGTTGGATTATACAGCGACTGGCTCCGTAGTCAAGTTGGATTGAGAGTCTGGGTGGTTCAGAAAATCTACTTGAGCGGTTTCAACGCCAGAGTCTGGAAGTCCTTCGGTACGAGAGTCTGTTTGAAAATTTTCCGAGCCTCCCTCAAAAGGACAGAATCGTCCCTGGTCACGGCGCTGATATGAACAACTGCGAGACGTCTTACCTTCGCAGCTTTGGCAAGCTGCGCCGCTTCGCGGGCGGTCGAATGATAATATTCTTGGGCTTTGGGGCGCCTCTCTTCGGCAAAGCCGCCATCGTGCATTAGCAGATCAGCCCCCTTTGCTAGTCTCCTCACTGATTCCGCGGGTCGCGTATCTATCGCGTAGACGACCTTAAGCCCTGATCGCGGCGAATCGACGACATCGTTCGGGCGAATTTCTTTTCCGTCTACTCTCACCGCTTTTCCGTGTTGTAGTTCTCCCCACAGTGGTCCCTCTGGCACTCCCAGGCGCTTCGCCTTTTCCGGATGAAAGCGTCCGGGACGTTCTTTCTCTTCAATAGAGTACGCGATACAGGGAATATCGTGCTTGGCGAGGGTAGTCCTGATGAGATACTCGCCCCTGTCGACCTCCTGTCCAGGGCTCAGTTCCTTTGCTCTGACTTTGAAGTTGGCTGGATAACCAAGGGGTCTGTAGATCAAGTTCAGGAATTTCATCAAACCCTTCGGACCGTACAGGTCCAATGGTTTGTCCCTTGCAAGAGAGGACATCGTTTGCAAGAGCCCTGGGAGCCCAAGAATGTGGTCGCCGTGAAGATGCGAGATCAGAATTATCGTAGGTCTGTTGAATCCGAGGCCTGCGTGCATCATCTGCCTCTGGGTGCCCTCGCCGCAATCGAGTAGAATGAGTTCTCCATCCCTGCGAAGGGCTACGCTTGGCAATCCTCTCTCTTTGGTAGGGAGGCTTCCGCCAGTCCCGAGGAAAACCACGTCGATCCCACCAGACATCAGTTGGCCTCCAACACTAGGATCTCACGAGTTAGGCTTCGGTGCACGTAGACCTCGTGACGGTCCACAACCGTGAATCCAGCGGATTCAGCAATGTCAGGTGTTCTCGTACCGACGGGTGATGCAACGACAGCCTTACACCCTTTTGAGAGAATGGAATGCGCGTTGGGAAGGAAGTCCTTGAGGATGTTCCGTGTCGTTGACTTTAGTGTAGACGCACCGGTACCGTATGGAGGGTCTGTTGCGATGGCCTTGACATCTCTAATCGGTAGAAAGCGAGCATCGCCTCTGACTAGCCCCAGTGGGTCCATTCCGAAATGTTTGAGGTTTCTTCTCGATCCTCTGGTCATTCGCCTGAGTGCGTCAACGCCTACGACCTGGCATCCCAAGAGACTTGCCTCGAGGAGAATCCCGCCTACCCCGCAGAAAGGGTCCAAGAAGGTCGACCCCGTAACTGCCTGGGACAGGTTGACCATGGAGCGCGCAAGCTTGGGCACCATCGTACTGGGATGGAAGGAAGGTCTCATTCTTGGCCTGCGATTGGCAACGAACACATCTGGGCGCCGATGGGCAATAAGCCCTAGATGAAAGTAGGGTCCGGCGAGGAGGCCTCGGAACTGGCGCTGAGGGTTTTCTAGGTCTACTCTTGCGTTGGTAACCTTGCCCATGAGCCATCCGAGGTGTCCTTCTAGCTTGACCCTTGACATTTCCTTCGAAACCCCTCCAAAACGAAGAACCCGGACGCTGAAGCTCTCATCTGCCTGAAGGTAACGCGGTAGGTCCGATGATTTCACGGCATCATCGATTTCTGCCATCGTGGGACCTGAATGAACAATTTCTTCGCCGACCTCATCCATGAACGCGCCCCGATCGGCGATTGTTTTCACGGCGTGAATATCAGCATCAATCTCGACGAGCTTGAAGAATGACTCTGCGATCTTGAACGGGATCCGATTCGCGTCGAGGATCGCGCTCATCTCTGCGAGTGGTAGTGTTGGATGTTCGCCCGACAAAATTACGAAGACTCTTGTCGGGTCAGTCATATCGAACGGCGAGAGTGAACAAGTATATACGGAACCGCCCAGCGGGTTCCATTTCTAGCTAGGGAAGAGTGGGATGAAGCGGTCCAAAGGAATACGGAATAGGAACAGGACCCTTCTTCGCAGAAAGCCTCGGGACAAGGGAAAGAATCCTCTGGGAAGACTCCTCATTCCATACACTCCTGGACAGATGGTCACGATCTCAATCAATCCATCGGTTCAGAAAGGAATGCCGCACAGGAGATACCACGGGCGGGTCGGTACGATAGCGGAGAAACGTGGAAGAGCCTACGTCATTGAAGTAGCTTCAGGCAAATTCCCACGGCTCATAATTGCAAAACCTGAACATATCCTTCCAATGAAGGAGACAAACTAATGGCAAGGAAGATCGTCGAAGAGAAGGTCATCACTAACTCCGAAGCCAAGGCGGTCCTGGAGAAGGTCAAGGAGGAGGAGCTGGGCGAGTTTCAGCGCCGGACACTCGACTTTACCCGCAGATTCACCAAGTTGCCTGCTGATCGTGCCTCCAAACTGGTCGAAGAGCTGTCCTCTAAGCTTCAACTTGACAGGAATGACGCGATTCAAATAGTCAACACGCTACCACAGAGCGTCGAGGAACTAAGAGCCGTCCTAACCGTAAAGGGTCGTTTCGTAAGCACCGAGCAGCTGAACGGAATTCTCGAGATAATGAAGCGGTACACATAGTCGGCTACCGAAATCAAATTAAGCAGAGACCGTACCATTTTGAATGACTAGAGTTGGCTCTCCGCTCCCCCAGACGCCACGCGTATGGAATCGAGAGACTAGTTTGTAGAATCTTCTAACAAGGAGCACGGAGAAGGGTCATTCTTGGCAATACACGAAGACGAGTACATACAGAGAAGACACGTCTACGAAGAATACGCCTACGTCCTAGACTATCTCCCCTACGGAAGATCCTCTGACAAGTCGCGACATCTAGTAGTTCCAACCATCCAGATAATGGGCGAACAATTCTTCACACTGCTAGAAGCAGAACTGAAAGTTGGAGCCACTGTAGATGTTGAGGAACGCATCTACATCGGCAGAGACCGACGGGAGAAAGTTGACAGGATCATCAGCAGAATCAACTACGACCAGCTAACCGCCAACGCGAAGGCCGAAGTCGTCCCACTCATCGACGCACTGGTAAAGAAGCAGGAGAAACGCTTTGTCGATTTCTTCAACAACTCGCAACCAGTAACCCCTAGAATGCACTCTCTTGAACTCCTGCCCGGTATTGGAAAGAAGTCGATGTGGACCATAATCAACGCGAGGGAGAAGAAGCCGTTCACGAGCCACAAGGAAATCCAAGACCGAACAGGCCTAACGGACGTGCAGAAGATAATAGCAAAACGCATAATGGAAGAGCTAAGCAGCGAAACCAAGTACCGCCTCTTCACAAGGACAGTATGATATTCTGGGACCCCGCAACCCTCACCGTCCTTCCAAGAGACTAGGACAGAATTTTCTCATTGACCAAAACATCGCTTCCGAAATCGTCTCGAGCATTCAACCATATGAAACGGACACGGTTCTCGAACCTGGACCCGGACACGGCACGCTTACGCGGTTGTTGCGGGAGAAAGCCGGGAAAGTTGTAGCTGTCGAAAAAGATCCCGTCCTAGTTCGCGAATTAAGGGAGACCTTCAAGGATCATTCGAACGTCGTGATAGTTGAAGGAGATATTCTAAAGATCAACCCCTTGCCTGATTTCAACAAGCTACTCAGCACTCCACCATATTACCTGTCATCGAAGCTCGCCCTCTTCTTATCTAAGACGAAGTTCGACGTCGCGAGCGTTGTGTTCCAGAAGGAATTCGGTGAAAGACTGCTCGCAGAGCCCGGGACCCGGGAGTACGGAAGGCTAACTGTGTCAGTTCGCAGGAGACTGAACATCGAGAAGATCAGAGAAATCTCACGCACAGGATTCCGGCCTAGACCAAAAGTTGACTCAATTCTTCTGAGAATGACCCCCCAGCAAAGCCTCAGACACCTGGATGAGCCACTGTTCGAAGAAGTCGTGAGAGGGGTCTTCACTCAGCGTCGTAGACTAGTTCGCGGAGCACTGCTTCACTTCCTATCGAAGAAGCTAGGACGAGAAAATGGAAGAAAACTAATGAGCGAAATTGCTTTTCCGGATCTGAGAGTCTACCAGCTTTCAATAGCCCAACTAGAAGACCTCAGCGAGCAGCTTGCGCCAAGATTAGGCAGCAGAACCGCTTCAGAAGTTCAGAATGACCAGTAGGCCAACGGCAATGATATATCACAGCGAGAACGAACGACTGGTAAGTGGATCCGTATGCCCATAACCGACGCAATGAAGAAACAGCTGGCTCAGAAGCACAGGCTGTTCTTCAAGATATGTCGGACGTGTGGGTCCAGAAACTCTCCCAACGCCTACAGATGCAGACGATGCCGGGGAGACAACCTTCGCTGGAAGAAACGAGAACTCGGCGCCAAGTAGACCTGTTAGACTAGTGCTGAACCAGAGCAGCCTTCTGCTGTTGTAGCAGTCTCGGCAACTCTGAAGGAACTTCGGCAACAAGCACTCCTACCTCGCTGAACCTCTTCATCTTCGCATCGGCAGTACCCTCAGTCCCAGTTATGATTGCACCGGCGTGTCCCATTCTTTTTCCCGGAGGAGCTGCTCTCCCTGCAACATACGCCGCAACAGGCTTAGGATAATGAGTCTCGGCGATGTAATTAGCCGCATCCTCTTCCGCCGACCCTCCAATCTCGCCAATCAAGACGACAGCGTCGGTCGACTTGTCGTCCCGGAACATCTTGAGGACGTCGACGAAGTTCAGACCAGTAATGGGGTCTCCTCCGATCCCAAGACATGTGGACTGTCCGATACCCGCGTGAGTCAGATAAGATGCAATTTCATACGTCAACGTCCCGCTTCTTGAAGCAACCCCAACGCCTCCTGGGCTGAAGACATCGCCGGGCATGATACCCAGCTTTGCTTCGCCGGGCGTAATCACGCCGGGCGTATTGGGTCCAACAATTGTCGTTGAATGCTCTTTCGCGTAGGCCATCAGGACCATGCTGTCGCGAGCAGGAATCATCTCGGTAATTATTACGACAGGGTTTAGACCTGCGTCAATTGCTTCCATCCCTGCTTCTTTGGCAAATGGAGCTGGCACGAATATGATCGTCGCGTTTGCATCAATTTTCTCCAATGCAGATGCAACTGTGTCGAATACGGGAACTCCTTGGGAGACTGTCGCCCCTTTGCCAGGAGTCACTCCTGCAACGATCTGGGTTCCATAGTCTAGCATGAGTCGAGTATGGAACGCGCCCTGGTTCCCAGTGATTCCTTGAACGATTGCCCGAGTGTGTTTCCCAACGAGGAGAGTCATTTCTCACGCCACCTTCGACGCGACAACTAGCCGCGCAGCCTCATCCATCTTTTCGAGCGTAGTTATCCCGATAGAGTTCAGGATCCTCTTTCCCTCTTCGAAATTAGTGCCCTGCATCCTCACCACGAGAGGCTTCTTCAACCCAACGACTTTCTTTACGTCCACAATCCCCTTTGCGACTTCATCGCACCTCGTAATTCCTGCTAGTATGTTGATGAATACCCTGCTGACCTTCTGGTCACCCTGGATTATTTGTAATGCCGTCGCGACGTGCTCAGCGTTGGCTCCTCCGCCCACGTCGCAAAAGTTTGCAGGCTTGCCTCCGTAGTGGTTGACCATGTCGAGGGTTGCCATGACAAGACCCGCGCCGTTCCCCATTATTCCTATATCACCGTCAAGCTCGACAAACGCCAGACCGTTCTCACGAGCCTTAGCCTCCAAAGGAGTCACCTCGCCACTAGCTTCTTTCGCCCGTTCCTGAAATTCTGGATGGCGAAAGAGACTGTTGTCGTCCACTATGACGCGAAGGTCCGCGGTGACAAATTTTCCATCATTGGTCTCGACCAGAGGATTGCTCTCGACAAGTTCGGCATCATAGATGACAGACAAACGATACAAGTTTGAGAGAAGATCAGTCAGAGAGTTCAAGCGCTGACCTGTATAACCTAGCTTCAGCCCGACCTGTCTCGCATCATATCCCCGCATACCGAACACAGGGTCGAGCCGATGGTGGAGAATCTTTTCCGGACTCTGCTTCGCCACATCCTCAATATCGATTCCGCCCTGGTCTGAGGCTAGAACCGTCTGACACTTGTTCGCCCGATCAAGGACAATACTGCCGAACAATTCTTTCTTGATGTTCAGCTTCTGCTCTATCAGGACCTTCTTCACCTTCTCTCCCTTGATCGTCATGCTGAGGATCTCGCTCGCCCGGTCACGCGTCTCCTCCGGCTTGCTGCCGAACTTGATACCACCAGCCTTTCCTCTGCCCGCGACCAGAACCTGGGCTTTTATGACGACTTCTCCGCCGATCCGTTTGTGAATATCTCTAGCTTCGTCAGGTGTAGAAGCCAGCCCTCCTCTAGGAGTGTTGATTCCCAAGTTTTGAGCGAGGGACTTGGACTCGTACTCGAATAATTTCATGAGTTTCCCGGACGATTTTCATTCCGGACAAGCAGAGTATTTGGCTATTACCCCAGACTTACCGTAACCCATTTATTATCCCGGAGGCTCCTGATGCCAAGCTGTCGGGTCGGCCGACAGGATCAGAATCCTTTGGATAATCACAGCGTCTCGAGAAAGCGTCAGAACAGAAGGCAACTATCTGGGCCGACTGTTGAGACTACGGGGCTGAGGAAGCCTTGGTGAAGACGGTCCTTGACAACTTTTGCGTAAAGAGCGGCATTTTCTGTTCAAGATGCGAAGAGAAACTCAAGAAAGGCCAGATCTCAGACCTTGACGTTAGAGTAATCAGAACAATCACCGAGCTAGAGAAAGAGAACCCGACCCTCCAAGACGTCACCTTCCACAAGGCAGTGGAAGCCGGAGACGTCATGGCCCTAATGGTCGACCGGAGAGGGATGGACACATTCCTCTCATCAGGAGCCAAACTCGCCAAGTCCCTCGGCGACCGCGTCGGAAAGAGAGTTCGAGTCCTCAACTTCGGCGGAGACGAGCGCGGATTCCTCGAAGACCTATTCACCCCCTTCTCGATTCTAACCATCAACACTATCTGGCTGCCAGACGGAAGCAGGGAGACGAAGGTCATACTAAACGGCCGGAGACCTAGGAGAAACCCTCTGGGGGACTTTGAGGTGGTGAAGAAACTCGCCCGAGAACTCAAAGGTCTTACGTTGCGAATAGAGTTCGAAGACTACTGATAAGTCCTTGGACCATCCCACCCACGACAGCCAAGTAGTCATAGTCGGAGCAGGCGTAGCAGGATGCCAAGCCGCATTCGAAGCATCCAAGAATAATACGAAAGTCGTTCTTCTGGAAGAACACCCACAAGTTGGCGTACCCAGCCACTGCTCTGGAGTAGTCAGTCTCAACGGACTCTCACTGCTAGGACTGAAACCGGATCCCATATTCACGCAGCGAACGATTCAAGGAGCCATCTTCAACCCACCAAAAGGAGAGCCCGTCGAAGTTCGAACAAAGACCCCAGTTGCGATAATAATCAACAGAATGCGATTTGACCAATACCTGGCTAAAAGGGCGGTAGCCGAAGGTGTAACGCTTCATACCAAGACCCGAGTCTCCAGATTCGAACGCTACCCTAATGACGGCGTCGGACTCTCAGTCCAAGATGGACCCCGATACAAGGGAGAGATAGTCATCGACGCCAGCGGTGCCGGCAGCCGACTGCCAGAACAGGCGGGGCTGCGAACCCCGGACTGGACCCAACTACTCCCAGGCTTACAATACGAACTAACTGAGACCAAGCAACAAGGGGACATGGTCGAGCTTTTCTTCGGAAACCACCGCGCTCCTGGGTTCTTCGCGTGGAGCATTCCCACTGGCGACCACAGTGCCCGAGTAGGGCTTGCATGCCGGAAAGGCAACGTAAAGAAGCTACTTGACGAGCTCGTCAAAGACTACTGGCCAAAGTCCAACGTTGATGCGACGAAATCAGGATCCGTCCTAGTATCAGGCCCTGTCGATAAGTGCTGGTCGGAAAACTTCCTGGTCGTTGGAGACGCCGCGGGACAGGTCAAGCAGACCACGGACGGAGGCATCGTCGTCGGAGGCTACTCTGGCATTCTCGCCGGAAAGGCCGCTGCTAGCGCCGCTAAATCGCCGCAGGACCAGCGCTGGAAGATCCTGATGCAGTACGACCAGGAATGGAGGGACAAATTCGCGTCAGATCTGAAGAGAATGGGGATCGCCCATCGAGTTTTCGCTGGACTATCAGACGAGACACTAAGCCGACTCTTTGAGGCAGTTAGAGACTATCTTCCGGAGATAGAGGAGTATGCTGACATGGACTTCCAAGGCAAGATCATATCACACATGCTACGCAAGAGAAAATTCGCTGCCCTCCTGCCTCGAGTCGCCTTCGATAGCGTCAAGTCAATATTCTCCTAAGAAATAGACCGAACTAAGACTTCGAACTGGTTTAAGAAGCGCCCTCTTAAAGAGGTCGCCGGCGAAGCTTGAAAGTTCTCGTTGTTGGCTCTGGAAAAGTCGGCTCAGAAATCGCCAGAGACTTAGCTCGATCATCAGAAGTTGATTCTGTAATTGTCGCAGACGCTCAGCCGAAGAACTTGAAGAACGTCCGGGGTCATGGAAAGATCAAGACCCGCCGCCTGGATATTTCCCAGAGAAAGCCCCTCCTTGCCGTGATGCGCAGCGTCGACCTGATCTGCGGAGCGCTTCCAGGAAGGCTAGGGTTCCAACTGATTACCATCGCTGTTGAAGCGCACCGAGACCTCGTCGACATTTCCTACACTCCTGAAAACCCGTTCAAGCTTCACGGAAAAACCCGCGATCAGGAGAACATCATCGTTCCCCAATGCGGAGTTGCTCCAGGATTCACTAACATGTGTGTTGGTGACGCGTCTCGCAGGCTAGGGACCATAACGAAAGTTCGGGTATTCGTAGGAGGTTTGCCGCAAAACCCGACGCCACCACTAAACTACAGAATCGTCTTCTCGCTAGAAGACGTGATCAATGAATACTCGCGGCCCGCAAGAATAATAATAAATGGCAAGGAAAAGCTGGTCGACGCACTTTCCGGGCGTGGATTCCTCAATTTTCCGGGAGTCGGAAGACTAGAGTACTTCATCACTGATGGGCTTGGATCTCTTCCGAGAAGCTTTCCAAATGTCCGTGAGATGTACGAGTACACTCTGCGTTATCCCGGCCATGCTGAAATGATGAATACGCTTCGAGTCCTTCGCTTCTTCGACAATAAGGAAGTTCAAGTCAACGGCTTGGCTATCACACCTCGGAAACTCTCCATAGCTCTGTTGAAGGGTGCGATGTCCTTGGGTCGACCTGAGGATCTACTGGCGTTAAGAGTCGAGGTTGAGGGAAAGCTTGGCAAGAAAACCCTAATCAGTTATCGAATCCTGGACTACTACGACCCTAGAAGCAAAGTGTCCGCGATGGCGAGAACCACAGCTTACCCATGCACCTCAATAGCTCTACTTGTCGGTCAGAGGAAGTTGAGGAGTGTCGGGGTCGTCCCACCCGAGAGGATCGCGAAGGACCTTCAACACTTCGGATTCGTCTTGTCGAGACTCCGATCCAGAGGTGTCAGGGTTGGAATGCCTTCTTCGTGAGTTATTCTTCCGTCGGAATATTGCCGACTAGCGGCACCGAACCTTAGCAATTTGTGCTTACAACAATCCTGTCAATTTCACGCGAACGAATGCCCTGGATTGATGGAATAACCCCCATCCAGAGTTACAGGATCGTCGTTGACAACGCACACCATATCAGTGATAATCCGGCTAGCGTTCATATAGTAACAGGCAAAACCTCCCGATTTCTCGTTGTTTTCTCCTCGTTTAGACCGTTTTTCGTGCTAATCGCAGGCATCAACGCTCACGCATTATCTGTTTTCTGTGAAACATTCTCTTAGTAATCATCCCGAACAGTAGAGCCACCCTTGATCATTAGTGTACTGAACAACAAAGGCGGAACCGGAAAGACCACCACCGCAGTAAACCTCGCAGCAGGACTATCCATAGAGGGAAAGAAAGTCCTCCTCATAGACCTGGACCCACAAGGAAACGCCACAACAGGCATAGGCTTCGAAAAGGCAACCCTCGCCAGCACAGTCTACAATCTCCTATCACAGACCAAGAAAGCAGACGAAACTATCCTATCCACAAAATTCCAAAACCTATTCCTTCTCCCAAGCAACCTGGACCTGGCCAGCGCAGAAGTCGAACTGTCAAGTACGCCAGGACGGGAATACGTCCTGCGCGAGGCACTCGCCCCAATCAGAGAACAGTTCAACACGATCATAATCGACTGCCCACCAAACATCGGCCTTCTCACACTCAACGCACTAGTGACTTCAGACCTAGTCCTGATCCCAGTCCAATGCGAATTCTTCCCAATGGAAGGCCTCCCAACACTCATCAAAGTCATGGACCTCGTAAAGTCAAGACTACGAGCATCATTCGACTTCCGGGTCGTACTGACAATGTTCGACGGGCGAACAGCACTGTCGCGAAAAGTCCAATCCCAAGTCTGGAACAACTTTGGCCGACGAGCCCTCAAGACTGTGATTCCACGGTCTGTTAGAATGGCAGAGGCACCGAGCAAAGGACTGCCTGGAATACTCTATCGTCCAAAGAACCCAGCATCGGAACAGTACAGAGCACTAACCAGAGAGCTACTGCGGATCCAGTTGCCTGTCGAAGCTTAACTCCCCTCGCCGCAAGGCCTCATGATCCCTTTCGGATCGGGCCCGTCCTCTTTTTCTTAGGAAAATACGTGAAGGTCTAGGCCTATTCGACGAGATGCTGGTTCCATCGTGCTTGTGACGATTCTAGGAGGCGAGCTTGGTGAGGACCGTATCTGCTAGAGAGTTCTCCAGCATATCCTTGGCTAGCCTCTGGTACTCTAACGATGCCTTGTTTGTTGGGCTGTAGATGATTCCCGGGATTCCTTTGCTCGGGGCTTCTGCCATCCGGACTGACCTGGGAATTACGCTCTTTACAACATGGTCGCCGAACTTCTCTCTCAACTCTCTCTGAATTTTCTTGGCTAGACCGGTTCGTCCATCATACATCGTCAGAAGAACTATGAAATCGAAATCGGTCTTCGCCCGCGACTTTACCATCCTGATGAACTTGAGCAGGGTTGGAAACCCGTCCATCGAGTAGAATTCGCACTGAACCGGCACCATCAACAGATCGCAGGCGACAATAGCGTTAACCGTCAGGATCCCGATGTTCGGTGGACAGTCAAGTATTACCACATCGAACCTTCGTTTCGCCGCCTCGAGGGCCTCTCGTAGAACGAACTCTCGACCTCGAACAGAAGACAACTCAACTTCTGCTCCCGCAAGATCCAGGTTGCTCGGCACCACTGTAAGGTTCTCCACTTTAGTTTCCAGCATCACTGCCTCGATCTTCCTGGACTGGGCGAGAACATCGTAGATTGTGTAGAGGAGTTTCGACTTTTCGAAGCCGAAGCTGACAGTCGCGCTTCCTTGGGGGTCCATATCGACTAGAAGTACTTGCCTGCCCGCGGCAGCCAGGGCGGTTCCAAGGTTGACGGCGGTTGTGGTCTTACCCGTCCCACCCTTGTTGTTGGCGATGCTGATTATCACGTGAAACAGTACTCGTCCCTCGTCGCCGACTTTCACACTCATTGCAGAAATGAGTGACATCGAGCAACGATTTGAGAGATGTTTTGGCAGGAAAATGGCGGGCTATGGCGTAGTTTTTTCTCCGCGCTTATTCCTCTATATTAATGGCCGAGCTAACTCTATGTTCAACGCTTTTGAGGATGGATGGTTGAATTGATCGATCAGTTGTGACTAGCTAACACGAAGTAGTCAATAGCAGCTGGCTTTGCATCCACATGTCCACATTTCCACGCCGAATCGGCGCCCGCCTAGGGATCTTAGTAATCGGTCGAGACTCTCTTCTTATTTTGCGGCGAGCTCTCGAAGTCGCTCTTCGAATATCGTCCGGGCTGGGAAGCCCATCGAACAGGCGTAGGTGTTGAAGTCGACAATGTTTTTTCCGTTCCGCTTGGCCCTGTTCTGGATCTCCCGAATGCTCTCCCCAACAATCGCATAAGTGGAAGCGTATCCGGGTCCGTTTCCCTGGTGGGCGGGGAAGAGTTGATGGTACACGGTGCTCTTCGCCAGTCCAGTCCTCTTATGTGCCCATTCGATGAAATCCCTCAGGGACTGTTTGCCAGAGTTGATGCGCGCATCACCGATGACTCGTAGGAATCGCACTATCCTCCACATCCAAGTGTAGAATTCGTACTCTTCAGCCCAGACTTCCAATCCCCCTCTTTTCTCGAAAAATTGGACGAGGGCCTTCTCATCGTTGCTCAGCTTCTTCCCAGCTTTCAGCTTGTCCATTACATCTTGGAACTCGATCTCTCGCTGGAACGAGATTCCTTCGGACAGTGCTCCCGCTAATGGAGTGAACATGACCTCTGTCAGAGTTGGTTTTGCAGCATAAGCGGTTGCAGTATTGGAGGCATGGACACAGTGGCCGTACTCTTCATGGATCAGCCCGTTGAGCAACTCCCCAGGTACCGTGCTAGGGTCTCTTCTTGGGTCAGTTGTTATCATGAAGATCTCCTTGGGATTGTTTGTGAAGCTGTCGTAGAAGAACGCGCCCGCGCTCGGAAATATCCCCGACAAGTACAGCGGTGTCTCGATAACTTTCGTCTCGTACTTCGGATTTATCCGGACAATATCCTTGTTTACAACCCTTTGAGTCCGCTTGCGCAATTCTCCCAGGAAAGGAAGTATCTCGGTCTGTTTCACAGATCTCTTCGCTGTTATCGCCTTGGAGACATCTTCGGCCTTGGCTGCGACGCCGTACTTCTTGGCGAGTCTCTCAGTTATGCGCTTGAATCTGGGAAATTCTCTCTCCAAGAATTTGAGGCCCTTCGCCTCCACCTCCGCTGGCGACTCTGAGTAGTCCCAGAGGCGTCGGAGAGCCTGGGCATAGATCTTTTCCCTACCTAGATCGGCGCCCTCCCGCTTGATTATTTTGTAGACTTCGTCAAACCCCTGGTTCCTGAATCCCTTGACTCTGAAGATGGACGCATACTTTCTGGTAGACTCCGCAAGATCATCCAAGAGTTCCTTCAGCTGCTTGTCGGTCGTTTCTTTCTTGATCGTCTTGACTATCTCAAGAATACCATCGCAACGAATTAGTGTCAATAATCGTAGCCCGGTAGGCCATTTCTTCTGTGAAGTCTCCTGGGCAGCCGCCTGCAATGCTCTGACTGCGTTTCTTGTAAGTGGTTTCAGGTGGCTTGGAACGACTCCTTCCTTGATCAAATAGCCGAAAAACGCGGACAGGACCCCGTCAGGATAAGACTGAGGCTCTTGAAGAGCGAAGCCAGCCGCTAGAGAATCCAGAACCCTCAGTTGTAAATCGTTCTCGGCTTTGAGCCGGAGCTCTTCAGTTCTCTTCGCGATCCGCTCCAGATTCTTTCTAGAAGGAATGAAAAGCTTGCCAACGTATTCGTTGACGCCTTGTAGATAAGTTGTGGCCGGGTCGGATTCCTTAGCGAACTCGAAAATCTCGGCTTCAACATCCGACGCGGGTTTAGGTACTGGCAACTATCATGCAATCCTCGTATATGTTTAGCAATCTCAACTGAGGATTCGACTACTTAATACTAGCCGAAAAAATGGTCTGATTCCCATCTTAAATACAGAAGAGAGCAGTCGCATTGACACACATTGCCCAAGACACCTCGTTCAACCACTGCACGAAATTCTAGGAGGAAGCTCTCGAAACGGGACTCACGGACGAACAGACAGCGAGTGTCTTCCGAGGATGCGATCAAAGCGGGCGAACAGATCGCGATGGCCGCGTTTGCCTCCAGCCTAAAACTGGCGGCAGCTTTCGGCACTGCAGCTGCGAAGACTGCGGGACTCGCACTGGCTTCTTTGGCGTCAGGAGCGGACAAGTTTTCCAAACTTGTGAAAGAGGAAGCCATGCGATCCAATGATGGTCGGTCGAGAATCTCAGCTGAATCCGACTCAAACCCTCGTCGAGCTAGACGACGTAACTTGAAAAAAAACGCTAGGCCCTAGAGCTCGTCTGGACTCGACGCCTTCCGAATCGGACTAGACACAACTTTCCTCGCGGTTTCAAGCGATCCTTCGATTACGGAGGGTCGGAGAAGGCTCAACAGGGAAGCGCCAATTAGAGTAGCCCCGATTACGAGAATCGTCCTCTCGATAGGGTAGACGACGAAGATCGCGGGCCAGAATTTCAGAGCGGCCTTGCCAAAGACAGTTGCGTACAAGATGCCGCCGGTCAAATGTTCGATCATTGTTCCAGTGAAAGCGAGCACTGCGACGGGCCTGATCAAGCTGGCGTAGTGATGAGAAGTCAGCCTAGTCGCGAGATCCTTTGTGAGAGGTGAGACTAGTACAATCAAGGCTGCGAGGTGCATCCATAGGTACGGGATTGGAGGACTGAGTAGTGCGCTTCCTACGAAGATGCTTGTGTAAGGGTTGATGATGAAGAGCGCCATTGTGATCAGAAAAATAATCGTGGCCTCTGTCCTTCTCCCGCGTACTACCAGGCTGACTAGCGTTACGTTGAGGGCGCCAGGAAGAAAGTCCAGCCCTGCGAACTTTATTGGATTCCATGGAAAAAGGGAGGCGACCATCGTTCCCGTGAAGACGGCGACAATACCATAGGCTGGTTCTAGTAAGATTCCGATGACGGGAGCAATCATTCCCGCCGCGGTAATGGTCCCTGAGATTCCGACCAATTGATCGATTGGAATGGCACGGAACACAACGTAGACTGCTGCCAGAGTCGCCGTCAGAGTGAGTCTTCTGGTGTCCGTATTGTAACTCAAAGATTTCAGCTACTGGTCGCCCTTCTCGAGTAATTCAAGCAGTGGTTTCGCCAGCCGCTGCAGCTTGAGGACGCTTATTCCAGTTTGGTCAGAGATTCTTCGAAGGTCCTCATATTCCACTTTGAAGCCAAGGACACGTCCTTTTCTATCCTCGGCTATCTTGACCCCGACGCGATGAGTCTTCCCTCCGATCCTCAGTTGGATTGTTCTGCTTGCTCTGGGGGTAATATGTCGGTTGACAGGGAGCTCCCTTACCCCGAGCGTGCCCGTCTCGGCGATAAGCACTTGTGCAAGGTCCTCCGCGTCCTCCTTCTTCGCGATTACAGTAATCACGTGCCCTGGCCGATTTTTCTTCATGTAGACGGGAGTTATCGTCACGTCTCGGGCCCCTTGAGACATGAGTCTCTCAGCTGCTCGCCCTATGATCTCCCCAGTCACGTCGTCGATGTTTGTCTCGAGTATCACCACTTCATCGTGAGAGTGCGGGGTCTCAAGGCTCCGTCCAGCCATGATTCGCAGAATATTCGCTACCCCGTCGATGTCCTTCGAGCCTGCCCCATACCCAACCATGTCAGGCTGAATGGCCGTGTGAGATTGAGAGTAATTTCCGACCAGATTGACGGTTATCGCGACTCCAGTCGGGGTGCTAAGCTCCTGGTCTCCAAGACCACGCACCATCGGAAACTTGCAGGCTCGAAGAACCTCGGCTACAGCCGGGGGCGGGTTCGGATACGAACGGCCTGAAAAGTGAGAGGTGCCTCCACCAACAGCAACGGGCGTGGACCACCAAGTTGCATTGGCCAGTCCCAGTTCCTCTGAGAGTCGGGCGACTCCTAGGACATCGATGAGTGTGTCCGCCGATCCCAGTTCTTCAAGCTCTACATCCCCGGGTGAATGGCCGTGGACCTTGGACTCTGCCTGGAGCAATGTTTCGATCGTTGAGACTGAGAACTTGGCTCCGGAACCCGAGAGCCCCAGCTTTCTGGAGCATTTCTCGGCAGAGCTGAGGATCACGCTGCCTTTACGTCTGAGATCCGTCTCCTCTGATTTGATCGTGACGAGGTGTCCGCCGATGCCGCCTCGCTCCACCCTTCGAGCCTCAACTTCCACTCTGCTTGTTCCGGGCAGATATTCCGCCACGACCCTCGCAACCTTTCGCAGGCTCTCAACTCTACCTCCCATGTTGACTAGCGCGCCGAGATACTTGTCCCCTGAGACCCCGGAAGAATTCGCGTCGATGACAGCCAACAATTGGTCGGGAGCTTTCATCTATCCAGAGCCCAGAGCCGGCTGTGCGAAGAAGAAGTATTAATCAACCTATTCAGACAGTTTGCCCGTTCGACTTTGGAGACTTCTGGCGAAAACCTCTGCGTTTACGGCCTAGGCGAATGCCCTGTAATGGTCATTATGGGGGACAAGATGAAGCAGATGGAACAGCGCAGCAAAGTCCTCCCCCAAGACCCAGGAGCCGCCGCGGTCAGCCAGATGATCCAGCCACTTCTTCAGATGAACGCCAACATCTACGCAATGCTCCCAAGCTTCTGCCCAAACTGTCCCAAGCGAATCGTCGCAATCGAAAAAGAGCTAAACCAGCTGAGAAAACCAGCCAAATAAGAGCGGCATCTGCTCGTTATCCTTGGCGCTCCTGCTCGTTCTCGGCCTATGACAGATCCGCAATCCAAGCCCGGATCAGCCTCTGAATCGATAAACACGTGAGATTTCAAGGAAGAGCATCTCCAACCCCCCCCGGGGGGCGGGTCTTCTATTTTTCACGGAACATTAGAGGAGGGTCTATTGGGCTTTTTCCCACTGGCAGAAGTTGCTAGGTTTCTCGAGATTCCTGTTGATCCCAACTTCTGCAATCGACTCCGCATCCCGAGCCATCTGACCAACATCCCAAATGATCGCACGCAACCCCACTGCCAGATTGACCTCTTTCACACTACGCATTACATCAGCAGTCAGAGATCGCTCTAGAGCGTCACAAGCCCCCACGCGTTCTATGCATTCGTTTGATTTCTTTAGATCACCCTTCATCAACGCGTTGAACGAGTCCTCTATCAATGATCGAACCTTGTCACTGAGCTCTAGCAGACCCTTCGTGATCTTGACATCTACACTCTTACCATTCCCTTTGAGCTTCTGCGATTCCAGTGCAACATGGCTCGCCGAGTCGGCCATCCGCTCGAGACTCTTGGCAATCACCCTGTTTCCCACGACATGCATGGGTCCCTCGATACCCACCTCTTTGGCCACTCGCCTATCAAGCACCGCGAGCAACAGCTGGCGTATGATCATCCAGTAGATCCTATCAGCCTCCTCCTCCATATGCAAAACCTCGTCGGCCAACGCTACTCGGCCCTCGACAACTGACTTGACTGCCTGTTCCAGCATAGAACTCAGGATGATCTGGAGCCTGCGCATCAGCCCGTAGATTGGAAACTTGGTCGGGTCAACAAAACTCTGGAGCGTTACCGACTTCAGGCTCTGCTCGACAATCCCTAGACCGGTCAA